>NZ_JARCCZ010000041.1:0-31833 GCF_048957775.1 Pseudarthrobacter sp. CC4
CAATGAACTACGTGCATGCATAAAACTGCTCCCCGGAAGTCGGAACTGAATTTCTCAGTCCAACTTCCGGGGAGCAGCTCAGAGTGATAGAGCGTTTCGGTTTTTCCCGCATTAAGTGAGCGAGGGTTGCCCGAAAACGCGCAGGAAGTGAGAGAGGGTGCGGGGGTCTCCGTCCGGTCCAGTGGCGGAGAGAAGAGTTGGATTTTCTAACCGGTATTGCTTAGAAAAGATCGCTTTATCTTATGTGACTGGAAGCTCATACTGGTTGATAAGACCTCCTTGAACCCCAGAAAGATCGGGAAAACAATGACCCACATTGCAATGGAACCCGCAGCTGCCGCCGGAACTGCGCCCCGGACCGTCGACGTCGACGTGCCCCAGGCCAAGGCCCTGGCAGCCGACGCCGTGGCGCTGGTCCGCCACTGGCTGACCGAGGCCTCGAAGGTGCCCGTGGACGCTTCGGCCCAGCAGCTTGCCGGCGTCCTGAAGGACCCCAACGGCCTGGAATTCACCGTTGGCTTCGTGGACGGCGTGGTCCGCCCCGAGGACCTGAACGTTGCCGCCCGCAACCTCGCGGCACTGGCGCCCAAGGTCCCCGCGTTCCTGCCCTGGTACATGCGCAGCGCCGTAGCGCTGGGCGGAACCATGGCTCCGGTCATGCCGCAGGTGGTCATCCCCATTGCCCGCAAGGTCCTGCGCGAAATGGTGGGCCACCTGATCGTTGACGCGACCGACGCCAAGCTCGGGCCCGCGATTGCCAAGATCCGCAAGGACGGCATCAAGCTCAACGTCAACCTCCTCGGCGAGGCTGTCCTTGGCGAGCACGAGGCCTCCCGCCGGCTCGAAGGAACGCACGCCCTGCTGGCGCGCCCCGACGTCGACTACGTCTCCATCAAGGTCTCCTCCACCGTTGCCCCGCACTCCGCCTGGGCCTTCGACGAAGCCGTGGAGCACGTGGTGGAAAAGCTCACCCCGCTGTTCACCCGCGCAGCTTCGTTTCCCAAAGCCAAGTTCATCAACCTCGACATGGAGGAGTACAAGGACCTGGACATGACCATCGCGGTCTTCACCAGGATCCTGGACAAGCCCGAATTCAAGGACCTGGAAGCGGGCATTGTTCTCCAGGCCTACCTCCCGGATGCCCTGTCCGCGATGATCCGGCTGCAGGACTGGGCGGCTGAACGGCGTGCCAACGGCGGCGCCGCCATTAAGGTGCGTGTGGTCAAGGGCGCAAACCTGCCCATGGAGCAGGTGGAATCCTCCCTGCACGACTGGCCACTGGCAACCTGGGGCAGCAAGCAGGACTCGGACACCAGCTACAAGCGCGTCATCAACTACTCCCTGCACCCCGAGCGGATCAAGAACATCCGGATCGGCGTGGCCGGCCACAACCTGTTCGACATCGCCTTCGCCTGGCTCCTTGCCAAGCAGCGCGGCATCGCGGATAGCGCACAGCAGAGTATCGAGTTCGAGATGCTCCTGGGCATGGCCCAGGGCCAGGCCGAAGCCGTCAAGAAGGACGTCGGCTCCCTGCTGCTCTACACGCCGGTGGTGCACCCGGCCGAGTTCGACGTCGCCATTGCCTACCTGATCCGCCGCCTCGAAGAGGGCGCCAGCCAGGACAACTTCATGTCCGCCGTGTTCGAGCTGGACAAGAATGAAGTCCTGTTCGAGCGCGAGAAGCAGCGCTTCCTCGCGTCCCTCGCCGAACTGGACAACCGTGTCCCGGCGCCCAACCGAAAGCAGAACCGGAGCCTGCCGCCCGTCCCCAGGCCGCACGACCACTTCGAGAACACCCCGGACACGGACCCGTCCCTGCCCGCCAACCGCGACTGGGGCCGGGCCATCCTGGACCGCGTCCCGTCCTCCACCCTGGGCAACGCCTCCGTGAAAGCCGCCTTCATCAATGACGAAGCAACCTTGAACGGCGCCATCCAGGCCGCCGTGGAGAAGGGCAAGGCCTGGGGTGCCCTGTCCGGCGCCGAGCGCGCCGAAATCCTGCACCGCGCCGGCGACGTCCTGGAGGCGCGCCGCGCCGACCTGCTTGAGGTCATGGCCAGCGAAACCGGCAAGACCATTGACCAGGGCGACCCCGAGGTCAGCGAAGCCGTGGACTTTGCCCACTACTACGCCGAGTCCGCACGCAAGCTGGACGCGGTCGACGGCGCCACGTTCGTCCCGGCGAAGCTCACCGTCGTAACCCCGCCATGGAACTTCCCGGTTGCCATCCCCGCCGGGTCCACCCTCGCGGCACTCGCCGCCGGCTCCGCCGTCGTGATCAAGCCTGCCAAGCAGGCCGCCCGCAGCGGCGCCGTCATGGTCGAAGCCCTCTGGGAGGCAGGCGTCCCGAAGGACGTCCTGACCATGGTGCAGCTGGGCGAGCGGGAACTGGGCAAGCAGCTCATCAGCCACCCGGCCGTGGACCGCGTGATCCTCACCGGCGGCTACGAGACCGCCGAACTGTTCCGGTCCTTCCGCCAGGACCTGCCGCTGCTGGCCGAAACCAGCGGCAAGAACGCCATCATCGTCACCCCCAGCGCGGACCTGGACCTGGCAGCCAAGGACGTGGCGTACTCCGCGTTCGGGCACGCCGGCCAGAAGTGCTCGGCCGCGTCGCTGGTGATCCTGGTGGGATCGGTCGCCAAGTCCAAGCGGTTCCACAACCAGCTCATCGACGCCGTGACCTCCCTCAAGGTGGGCTACCCCGAGGACCCCACCAGCCAGATGGGCCCGATCATCGAACCCGCCAAGGGCAAGCTCCTCAACGCCCTCACCACCCTGGGCGAGGGCGAGAACTGGGCCGTGGAACCGAAAAAGCTGGACAACACCGGCCGGCTCTGGAGCCCGGGTGTGCGCTACGGCGTCAAGCGCGGCTCCTACTTCCACCTGACCGAATTCTTCGGACCGGTCCTGGGCGTAATGACCGCCGACACCCTTGAGGAAGCCATCGCCATCCAGAACCAGATCGAGTACGGCCTCACCGCAGGCCTGCACTCCCTGAACTCCGAGGAACTGGGCGTCTGGCTGGACAGCATCCAGGCCGGAAACCTGTACGTGAACCGAGGCATCACCGGCGCCATCGTGCAGCGCCAGCCGTTCGGCGGGTGGAAGAAGTCCGCCGTTGGCGCAGGCACCAAGGCCGGCGGGCCAAACTACCTGGCAGGGCTCGGCGATTGGGCGCCCGCCACGGCCTCGGCGCATGCCGCTGTCACCAACCCCGGCGTGCGGCGCATCCTCAACGCTGCCGGCGCTGCCCTGCAGCCCGCCGAGCTCGAGTCCGTGCAGCGGGCCCTGGCGTCCGACGCCCAGGCGTGGACGGAGGAGTTCGGCACAGCGAAGGACGTCTCCGGCCTCAGCGCGGAGCGCAACATCTTCCGCTACCGCAGCCTGCCCGTGACGGTCCGCCTGTCCGAAGGTGCGCCGCTGGGCCACCTGGTACGGACTGTGGCAGCCGGTGTGCTGGCGGGTTCTGCGCTCACGGTGTCCTCCGCCGTCGAACTTCCCGCCCAGCTGCGTCCGGTGCTCACCGCGCTGGACATCGAAGTAACGGTGGAGTCCGACGCCGAATGGCTGGCTTCCGCGGGCCGGCTCGCCGCGGCGGGGAAGCTTTCCGGCGCACGGGTCCGCCTCATCGGCGGCGATGCGGCAGGCCTTGCCAAGGCCACGGGCGGCCGTCCCGACCTGGCAATCTATGCCCACCCGGTTACCGAAGCCGGCCGCGTGGAACTGCTGCCCTTCCTGCACGAGCAGGCCGTCAGCATCACCGCCCACCGGTTCGGAACGCCCAACCACCTCTCGGACGCCCTGATCTAGGGCCCTGATCGAGGGGTCTGCCGGCACAAGCATGCCGGCACGAAGAGGGCCGGACGCTCACCTTGCGGTGGCCGTCCGGCCCTCTTCGGCCTGCGGATACTAGCCCAGGTACCACCCGGGCGGCGTCCACGTGACTGGAACGCTGTGGGCCGAGAAATCCTCGCACCGGGTGCAGGTGTAGGCGACTTCGCCCAGGGTGCCTACCGAACCGTCACGGCGGTAGGTGGGCGGAATGTAAGACTCTAGGTAGACAAACTCGTCAGTGCGGCATCTGTCACAGGTAGGTTTGCCGACGTATCCGGAGTCGGTGGTGGCAATGCCTGCACCGAGTCTGGAATTGCGGGTTCCAAGCGGCCGCGCCGGGGTGTGCGCACGGGCATGGGCCGGGCTGTAGTGGGTGTTCTTGGCTGTCGTCATTGGCTGCCTGTCCCGAGCCGGAATCCTGGCATGCAGGAGCGGCGTCGTGTTGGATGACGGCCGGCTGCTTGACCCTGGAAAATTCAGCATAAGGGATGCGGCCTTCGGCAATCAATGGAAACACCGGCTTGGCTTCGCCTGCGGGACACCTTGGGGCGTTATGCTGGTCGGTTAATGGTCCGGCCCACAATTGACTGCGTCAGGGCGTCAATGACTTCGGCGTTGGCCAGCGGGTTGCGGATCAGGGTGAAGTCCACGTCGCCCACCGCGGGCAGGTCGAAGCGCCGGGTAATGATCTTCAGGTCCTCCGGGACGAGCGACGACGGCATGACGGCGACGCCGATCCCCGCCCGTACCGCCGCCAGCACACCGCTGATTTGCCGTGTCGTGCAGGTGATCCGCCAGGTCCTGCCATGGGACTCGAGGGCGTCGATGGCCAGTTTGCGGCTCAGGCTGGGGGACGGGTAGGCGATGAGCGGAACGGGGGCTGACGGGTCCAGCGTGGTCTGCTCCAGTCCCACCCAGGAAAAGGAATCGTGCTGCACCACCGTTCCGTCTTTGGCTCCGGCCACCCATTTCACGAACACAAGGTCCAGTTGCCCCGCGTTGAGCTTCCGGTACAGCTGGTCGCTTTGGCCCACCGTGAGTTCAAGGTTGATCTGCGGGTAGATCTGCCGGAACTCCCGCAGGATCCGCGGCAGGCCTGTAATGGCAAGGTCGTCAGCAGTACCGAACCGCAGCCGTCCGCGCATCGCGGAACCGGAAAAGTACCGTGAAGCGGAGTCGTGCGCAGCGAGGATGTTCCGGGCGAACCCCGCCATCGCGTCCCCGTTGTCCGTGAGCCGGACGTCCCGCGTGTCCCTGCTGACCAGTACCCGCTTGGCGGCCGCCTCCAGCTTGCGGACATGCTGGCTGACCGTGGGCTGGGCCAGTCCGAGCCGCTCGGCGGCCTTTGTGAAACTGAGTGTTTCCGCCACGGCCAGGAAAGAGCGCAGCTGGGCTGGTTCGAACACGATGGACTCCGGGGGCGTCGGGGTGGACGTTGCTGTATTGCAGTCTGCAATAGGAGTTATAGGGACGATACGTCGCCATAATCCGGTGCCTCCAGCCTAGCGTTAAGGACATCCCGGACCGCACGCACTGTGAGGACACACCTGTGGCACCCCCACCGCCTTCATCGGCAACCGTCACCCAGCCCGTCATCGACACCGCACACTCCGCCCCGCCAGATAGCCAAAGCCGGCGCAACCAAACCCAGCCCAACCAAACCCAGCCCATCGCCGTCGTCAGCGAACGCCTGCCATGGAAGCACACGTTCATCTCCCTCCGGGTTCCCAACTTCCGCATCTTCGCGATCGGCCACTTCATCGCCGTCGTCGCCATCTGGATGCAGCGGATCGCCCAGGACTGGCTGGTGCTGGAACTCTCCGGCTCCGTGACCGCGGTTGGCATCACCGTGGCGCTGCAGTTCCTGCCGTCCCTGCTCCTCGGGCCTTGGGGAGGGATGATTGCGGACCGGTTCGCCAAGCGGAAGATCCTGATCCTGTGCCAGGGCATGGCCGCGGTCCTGGCCGCCGCTCTGGCAGCCCTTGCACTCAGCGGCGCCATTGAGGTGTGGCACGTCTACCTGATCGCACTGGTGCTTGGCCTGGTGACCGTCCTCGACCAGCCGGCACGCCAGGTCTTCGTCAACGAACTGGTGGGGCCCAACTACCTGCGCAACGCCATCAGCGTCAACTCCACCACCTTCCAGCTGGGCGGCCTGATTGGCCCCGCCCTGGCAGGATGGCTGCTGACCGCCGTGGGGGCGGGCTGGGCCTTCGCCGGCAACGCCTTCGCCTGCTGCACTACGGTGGCCATGCTGCTCATCCTGCGCAAGGACGAGCTGTTCGTCAGTGCGCCCACCCCGAAGAGCAAGGGCATGCTGCGCGAGGGGCTGCGTTACGCGTTAGGCAAGCCCACCATCTACTGGCCGTGGCTGATGGCCGGCTTTATTGCAGTCTTCGCCATGGGGCTGCCGGTGTTGCTCGCAGCCTACGCGGACCACGTCTTCAACGTTGGTGCCGGCGGCTACGGCCTCCTGAACGCCCTGGTGGCGCTCGGGGCGCTGGCCGGGGCTGTGGCTTCCACCCGGCGCCGCCACCTCCGGCTGCGGTCCGTGGTGTTCTGCGCGGGAATGTACGGCGCCATGCTCTGCCTGGCCGCCCTGGCCCCGTCCATGCCGGTGTTCGGCGCAGTGATGGTGCTGTCCGGGTTCTGGTGCCTCATGTTCCTGACCGGGTCCAACCAGCTGGTCCAGGTCAGCTCCAACATGGGCATCAGGGGCAGGGTGATGAGCCTGTACATCATGGTGCTGATCGGCGGCCAGGCCATTGGTGGCCCCATGCTCGGCTGGGTCGCTGAACATGCCGATCCGCATGTGGCCCTGCTGGTGTCCGGCGGGGTGCCGGCCCTCGCGGCCGTGACCGTCGCCCTGATCCTGGCGCGCAAGGGTTCGCTGCTGCTGCGGGTGGACCTTAAGGACCGTCGGCAGCCGGTGAGGATTGTCCGGCGCGCGGCGGCGTAGGTTGCGGCTACAGCGCCCGGTGCGGGTAAGCCTCTTCCCGCTTCTGGAATTCGAGCACGTCCTTGTTGCGGACCACGCCGTCGCGGATCTCGATGGCGCGGGAAATGGTTTCGTTGCCGTCCCATGCCTCGGGGCCGCTGACGACGGTTTCCAGGAACGGCAGCAGGGCCTGGCTGATTTCCCAGCTGGCGGAGTTCCAGAGGTAGGACGGGCTGTGGTCAACTGCGTAGTAGTTGATATGGTCGCCCACCGTGAACATGGGGTCCGCGAACGTGGTGGACCGTGCCCAGCTGAAACCCATTCCCTCGTCGCATGACACGTCCACGATGAGGCTGCCCGGGTTGAACGCGGCGAGGTCCTCCGTGCGCAGATAGGTCAGCGGGTTGTTGGGATCCTGCAGGGTGCAGTTGACCACGATGTCGCTCTCGGCCAGGAACGGCGCCAGCGGCACCCTGCCCCGTTCAGTGATGACCTGGCTGAGGAAGGGTGCTTCGGCGTCGTGATCGAACTGGACGATATTGACCGAGTGGATGGGGGCGCCGACGGCGGCCACCCCGCGGTTGGTGAGCACCTGGACGTCGTGGATGCCATGGGCGTTCAAGGCCGTAACGGCGCCGCGTGCCGTAGCGCCGAAACCGATGACTGTGGCGCTGAGCCGGCGTCCGTAGTCGCCGGTTGAGCCGGTCAGTGCCAGTGCGTGGAGCACTGAGCAGTACCCTGCGAGCTCGTTGTTCTTGTGGAAGACGTGCAGCCCGAAGCCGCCATCGCTGGCCCAGTGGTTCATGGCCTCGAAAGCGATCAGCGTGAGCTTCTTGTCAATGGCCAGCTGCGTAATGGCGCGGTCCTGGACACAGTGCGGCCAGCCCCAGAGGACCTGGCCGTCCCGCAGGTCGGACAAATCCTCCGCTTGCGGCTTCGGCAGGAGGACGACGTCGGCCTCCGCCAGGAGGGCCTCCCTGCCGGCCATCCTGCCCACCAGGGTGGAGAGGTGCGCGTCCGAAACGCCGAAGCGTTCCCCGTAGCCGTGCTCAAGGATGATGTGCTGGCGGATCTCCGGCGCAATGCGCTCAAAGTGCAGGGGGTGGATGGGGAGGCGGCGTTCGTCCGGTTTCCTTGTGGACGCCAGCACGCCAAGGGTGAGTTGGCTCTGTTGGCCGGTCACTTCTTTTTGGCGGCCTTGCTCGAGGTGATATCCAGCGAACTCGCCGGCGCTGCGGCGGCCCGCTTATCTGCGCGCTTTTCCTTGATGGACTTGCCGGATTTCTTGGATGCTGCTTGACGGGGGGACTTGTCAGCCATGATCGCTCCTGTAGTGGAACCGAATAGGTTCCTGACTACTGACGATACAGGGCGGTACCTAATGGCCCGGCGGGTGCTGGCGGCCCCGCTGAAAACATGGAGCGGCTGACGGGAATCGAACCCGCGTATCAAGCTTGGGAAGCTAGCGCTCTACCATTGAGCTACAGCCGCAATGCCCCGCCGAGGAGGGGCAGAACATAGCTTAGCGCAGATGTGTGCCTGGCCTGCCCATTCGGAGCGCCGGGCCCCGTGTCCCGGCCGGCCCGCGCGTCATCCAGTAACTCTTGAATAACGTCCCCGGCCGTGGCTAGGTGGGCACGCGGAGCGCTGGCTAACCTGAACCGGGTAGCTGCGGTGCCGGGGGGGCGCAGCTGCTGCGGCCAGCCGACGTCCACACAGAAAGATCCCCATGGCATTTGCGGAGCATGAGGTCCTGATCAGTCGTGACGCCATGGCCGTATACCTGTACCTGCTGGATGCCACCAATCTTCCGCTCTGGTGCGACTCGGTCCGCAGCGTCACGCTGCTGCAGGGCGCTTCCGCCGCCAAGGGCGCGGTCTACCGGAAGATGGTGGCCGGGCGGTCCGGACTGAGCATTCCAGCGGAACTGGAAATTACCACGGCCCGGCCGGGCGCGGAGATCGAGTTCCAGGTCGTCTCCGGACCTGCGCACCGTTCGGGCGGGTACTACCTCAGTACGGAATCCGGGGGAACGCGTGTCCGGTTTGCCCTGGAAGCCCGGGCGAAGGAGGCCATCGGGTTCCTGAACCGGCCCGGTTTCCTGAACAAGCTCGGCTTTACCAGCAGGATGTTCCAACGGAACCTCCGTTCCGAGGTGGCCCAGCTGGAACGCCTCAAGGACGTGCTGGAGCTCCAGCCGGCCATCTAGTGCCTACTGCGCCAGCCGCTGCCCGGTCCAAGGTCCTGGAATGTTCGACGGCGCCGCCAGGCTTCCCGAGGTCAGGTCCCAGTACTGGACAACATCGGTTGCCCGCCGCAGCGCCAACCCCGTGGAGTTCAGTCCTGTGACGTCCCTCAGAGCCCTGATGCCTGTTACGTCTCCCCAGCCGGTGGCGACCGTAGGCCTTGTTTCGGCGCGCAGCGCGGGGGTGCCCCAGCCGCGGTGGAGCTGGACCGATCCGTCGGCCCGCAGCGCGAGGACATCCTGGAACCCGTCGGCGTCGTAGTCCACCATGGACAGCTTCCGGGCAGCGCCGACAGAGCCTACGAACGCACGCTCTGAAAGGTCGCCCAGGCCCTTGTTCGGGTACAGGAAGAGACTCCCGGCTCCGTCCAGCGCAAGCAGCTGCGGCATCCGGTTGTTGGCGCACCAGCCACCCACGGCAAGGGTGAGGGGCTCCCATCCCCCTCTCCCGAGGGTGGCAGCGGCCTGGAACCCGCCTGTGGCGATGCCCCGGTGCAGGGTCAGGGTGCCGTCGGTCCACTGGGTCAGGAGATCGTAGGCACCATCCCGGTCCCAGTCGGTAACGAACACCTCCTTGGCGCCCGTGAAGCCTGAACCGATGACCCTGGCGGCGGCATAGGTGCGCGCGCCGGTGGCAGCGCGCGCAAGGAGCTGTCCGGCGGAATCCACGGTCACGAGGTCACCCGGCCCCTTGACCGCTGCGGCTGAGAGGTCCAGCGTGGGCGGCATATGTTTGACGGGTGCGTCGCACACGCTGGCTGCCGCCGGTGGGAAGGCATTGCCGGACCCGGCACCGCCGGGAGCATCGAGGGTGCCGGCTGGAAGAGTGGTATAGCCGAAGAAGTTCACCACTCCCCAGATCTGGTACGTGCGGTCCGTGTACGAGATGCCGGCGCCCATGACGTTGAAGCGCGGATCGAGCAGCATGGCGTTATGGCCGGCGGAGCTCTTCCACCATTCCACGAGCAGCGCGGCATCGCGGTCAGTTCGGATAGCGATGACCTCGCCGGCGCCGTTGGTCGGACTGAGGGCACGCGGATCGGTCCAGAAACTGGCGCGGTGCTCAATCACCTCGCGGGACGCGATGCTGTCCGACCACTCCTGCGCCAGCCCGGCCACCGTTGGGTGGTATTTCACCGGATTAAGGCCCTTGGACGCCCGGTACTCATTGATTTTGGTGAAGACTGTGAGAATCGCTGCGGCATTGCTGTCCGGCACCAGGGCCTCCGTCGAAGGCAGTGCGGTGGCCGACTCGGGAGCCGCCAAGCGGGAGGGCGCCGGTGAGGCCAGTTCTTCATCCGGGGCCCAGAGCGGCGGAATCCAGGGGACCTCGGGGGCCGGTTCCGCAGTGGCCGTACTCGGCGCCGGTGCCGCCTGCACGCCAGGTGACGGCGCAGCGGGTGCAGGCTCCGGTGCCACTGCGACGGCAGCGCCCGCGGGCGACGCCGGACGGATGCCAGGTTCCACGGCGGGGGTGAGCCCCGACGCAGCCGGGCTTTCGCCCGCGGAGGTACCGCCGTCGTCGTTCACGGTGGCCGTGGCCAGGACGACGCTGGACGGACCCGCCGCTCCCGTTGCCACCCCAGGCGACAGCGGCAGGGGAGGCGTGCCGGCCGACGAGGAGACCAGCGCCAAAGCGCAGAGCGCGCCAATGAAGGCGGGCGCCACCAATTTATTCACAACAACCCCAGCTCTGTTGGGCCATCCGGGAGACCATCCGGCGCCTGAATCACTGAGGCAACATTAGCCCCAGCAGACGCCAGCAACAACGAAAGAATGCGGTTGTGGATAACAGGTACTGATGGGCCATGCGGTAATTTGGGACGGTGCTGATCTCTGACCGCGACATTCGTGCCGAAATAGACTCCCAGCGGATCGTGCTTGAGCCGTACGAACCGGCGATGGTCCAGCCGTCCTCCGTGGACGTGAGGATCGACAAATTCTTCCGCCTGTTCGATAACCACAAGTACGCACACATCGACCCGGCGGAGGAACAGCCGGAGCTCACCCGCCTGGTGGAGGTGGAACAGAACGAGCCGTTCATCCTGCATCCGGGCGAGTTCGTGCTGGGTTCCACCTATGAAACGGTCACGCTGCCGGACGACATCGCCGCCCGGCTGGAGGGCAAGTCCTCCCTGGGCCGGCTGGGGCTGCTGACGCACTCCACCGCGGGCTTCATCGACCCCGGTTTTTCGGGCCACGTCACCCTGGAGCTTTCCAACATGGCCACGCTTCCCATCAAGCTGTGGCCCGGCATGAAGATCGGCCAGCTGTGCTTCTTCCGGCTGTCCTCCGCGGCGGAGCACCCGTACGGCTCGGGCGAGTACGGCAACCGCTACCAGGGCCAGCGCGGCCCCACGGCGAGCCGCAGCCACCTGAACTTCCACCGCACGTCGATCTAGGCGCGCGGTTGGCATCAGGCCCGCGTTCCTAGGCTTTGGCGGCCACGCTCCGGGGCCGCAGCATTGGCCTCACCAGCGGCTCAACATAGCGGGCAGCCAGCGGGCCGATGACGGCCATGAGCAGGACGTACGCAGTGGCAAGGGCTGCCAGTTCATCCGAAACCGCTCCTGACGCCACTGCCAGGCCGGCGATGACGATGGAGAACTCGCCGCGCGCAACGAGCGTGGCGCCGGCGCGAAACCGTCCGGGCCTGGCGATCCCTGCGCGCTTGGCCGCCCAGATCCCGGTGGCCATCTTGGTGGCCGCTGTGATGACAGCCAGCACCAGTGCCCAGCCGAGCACCGGCGGGATGGATGAAGGATCGGTGTTGAGCCCGAAAGCCACGAAGAAGATGGCGGCGAAGAGGTCCCGGAGCGGTTCCAGGATGCGGGTGGCGTTGTGGGCCGTTGCCCCTGAGATGGCGATGCCTAGCATGAAGGCACCCACCGCCGCGGAAACCTGCATGGCGGAGGCCAGGCCGGCCACCAGCAGGGCGGCGCCCAGCACGTTCAGGAGGAACACTTCCGAGTTCTCGCTGTGGACGGCCTTGGACACGTGATGCCCGTGGCGCAGGGCCACCATCAGCACCACGCTCACAACGGCGAGGGCAATGCCCACGGTGGTGAGGCCGCCGAGGAAGCTGACCCCGGCAAGGATGGTGGTGAGGACCGGAAGATAGATGGCCATGGCCAGGTCCTCGAACACCAGGATGGACAGGACCACCGGCGTTTCCCGGTTGCCCAGCCGGCCCAGGTCCGTGATGACCTTGGCCGCGATCCCCGATGAGGAGATGTAGGTGACCCCGCCCATCACCATGGCGCCGACGCCGCCCCAGCCCAGCAGGTAGGCAAGGGCCGCGCCGGGCAGGAAGTTCAGGACCAGGTCCAGGACGCCGGCCTGCCAGGACCGCCGCAGGCCGGTAAACAGCTCCGCTGCCGTATATTCCAGTCCGAGCATAAGAAGCAGCAGGATCACGCCGATTTCCCCGGAGAGATGCGCGAACTCCTGCATCCCCTCCAGCTTGACGATGCCGCCGGCGCCGAAGGCCAGCCCGCCCAGGAGGTAGAGCGGGATGGGTGACATTCCGATCCGTCCGGCCAGCCTGGCCAGGAGGCCGAGGCAGAACACAACGGCCCCCAGTTCAACGAGGGTCAGGGCCAGCGGATCCACGGCGTTTATCCGTGACGCAGGATATCGGCTGCCGCGTCGAGGCCTTCCTGGGTGCCCACCGCCACCAGCAGGTCGCCTGTGTGAAGGACGACGTCGGGTCCCGGCGAGGGGAGCACCTCGCCTTCGCGCATGATGGCCACGATGGAGACGCCGCACCTGGTGCGGATGCAGGCCTTTCCCATGGGCTGGTTCTGGAACGGGGAGTCCGGGGCGATGGAGAACTGGCGGGTCACAATTCCCGGAACGTCCTTGTGCTCTTCCGTCAGTTTCATGGCCAGGTGCTGCCCGCCGAGGAGATTGCCCAGGGTTGCGGCCTCCTCGCTGGTAAGGGGTATGGATGCCTGGCAGGTATCGGGATCATCCCAGGTGGAAACAATCAGTTCCGTCTGGCCCTCACGCAGCTCCACCACGCCGATCCGGCGGCCGGAGGCCGTCATGAAATCCTTGCGCCGGCCCAGGCCGGGAAGGTTCGTTTCGTCCACGTTCATGCCTCCAGCCTAGTCTGCCAAGGCCCTGTTGGCGTGGGGACGGCCCCGGGTCCGGGAGGTAGCGCAGGACAAGCCGGCGTCCCGTGAATCCGCCGCGCCTAGGCGGCCGGAACCACCGCGATGGGGGCCTTGTCCGGAGACTTCACCGGCAGCAGGACCAGCAGCCCGGCCAGGAGCACCACCATGATGCCCAGGATGCCCCAGCGCTGCGCCTCGCCCGGGGCCACGAAGGGAGTGGCCAGGGCGATGCTCAGGGTGAAGAGCGCCGGCGCCAGGAAGCTGACGGCGCGGCCGGTGGTGGCGTAGAGGCCAAAGAGCTCGCCGGATTCCCCATGCGGGGCAAGCCGGGCAAGGTAGGCCCGTGATGAGGACTGGGCGGGCCCCACGAACAGGCAAAGGAAGAGCCCGAACACCCAGAAGGTGGTGCTGCCGGCCCAGGCCATGCCCAGGAACACGTAGTCGCCGTTGCCGAGCACCAGGATCACGGTGCCGGCAACCAGGAGGCCCGCCAGCGATCCGATGATCACCCGCTTCGGGCCGATCCGGTCGTCCAGGAACCCGCCGATGACCGCGCCCACAGCCGCCACCACATTCCCGAAGATGGCGAAGAAAATCACCTGGGACAGCTCAAAGCCGAAGGTGCCCGCAGCGATGATCCCGCCGAAGGTGAAGACGGCGGCCAGCCCGTCGCGGAACACGGCGCTGGCCAGCAGGAAGTAGATGGTGTGCGGGCTGGTGGCATAGATCGCCTTGATCCGCCGGACCAGCAGCCCATAGCTGGCCAGGAAGCCAAGCCGCCGTGCCTGGGCAGCGCGGGGGAGTTCGGGAACGGCGAAGAGCACGGGAAGGGCGAAGATGAAGAACCAGAGCGCCGAAAAGACGGCCACCAGGCGGATGTTCAGGCTGTCCTGCGTGGACGCCCCGAACCAGTCAAAGCGGGGCTGGACGAACAGCTGGAGCACGATCAGCAGGGCCACGATGCCGCCAAGGTAGCCCGCGCCCCAGCCGAGGCCGCTGACCTTGCCGATGTTCCGCGGCGTGGAGATCTGCGCGAGCATGGCGTTGTAGTTGACGCCGGCGAACTCGAAGAACACGTTGCCCAGCGCAATGAGGGTCACACCCAACAGCAGGAATTCCGGCTGCGGGAACACGAAGAAACACAGCGCCGTGAGGATGGCGACGGCGGCCGTGTTGACCCCCAGCCACAGCTTGCGCCGGCCGCCGGCGTCAGAGCGCTGGCCGGTGACCGGTGCCAGCAGGGCAATGGCCAGGCCTGCGACTGCCAGTGCAGCTCCAAGGACCGCCGAGGCCCGGTCTTCGCCGCCGAAGGCGTTGGAGGTGAGATAGACGGTGAAGACGAACGTGGTCATCACCGCGTTGAAGGCCGCCGATCCCCAGTCCCAGGACGCCCACGCCAGGATGCGGCCCTTGCTGGTGGCCTGGGTCCCGGATTCAAGTTCCGAGGACGACTGCGTTGCCCCGGGAGCGCTGGCGCTGTTCATAGGATGCATCGTATCCGCCTGCGGCGAACAGGACGCGGAGCGAACCCCGGGACGCCGGTGTCGGCGGGCGGCCCGCCGGCAAAGACGGGGAAAGCGGCACCGCGGCCTTGATAAACTGAACCTTCCCGGACCCAACGAATGAACCGCCTGCTCCAACTTTTGACAATCGAATCCCTGACGTTGCGGAGATACCAGTGATCACAGTCCTTGCCGTGCACTTTTCGGTGGCTGTCCTCGCGCCACTCCTGTTCAGGGCCTGGGGCCGCAACGCGTTCTACGCACTGGCCGCCGCTCCCGCGGCCTCCTTCGGTTGGCTGCTGCTGCAGCACGGTCCTATCTATTCCGGAACAGGATCCGTCAGCGAAGCAGTCCCCTGGATCCCCGGACTCAAGCTTGAGCTTGCCTTCCGGATGGACGCACTGGCCTGGGTCATGTCGCTGCTGGTGCTGGGTGTGGGTTCCCTTGTCCTGGTCTATTGCGCCCGGTACTTCAAGAAAAAGGACCAGGACCTTGGCGCTTTCGGTGCGCAGCTCCTGGCCTTTGCCGGCGCCATGTTCGGGCTGGTGGTTGCCGATGACCTGCTGCTGCTGTTCATCTTCTGGGAACTCACCACCATCCTGTCCTACCTCCTGATCGGATTCGCGCGGACCAGGCTGGCCGCACGGCGGTCCGCCCTGCAGGCGCTGATCGTCACCACGGCCGGCGGGCTTGCCATGCTGGTGGGCCTCATCATGCTGGGCCACGCGGCCGGAACCTACCGCATCTCCGGCATCTTGGACCAGGCGCCCGCCCTCGCCGGCGGAGACTCCGGCTCGCTGGTGACCGCCGCCGTCGTGCTCATCCTGGTGGGCGCCATCACCAAATCCGCGCTGGTCCCCTTCCACTTCTGGCTTCCCGGCGCCATGGCGGCGCCAACCCCTGTCAGCGCCTACCTGCACGCCGCGGCGATGGTCAAAGCCGGCGTCTACCTGGTGGCCCGGCTGGCTCCCGGCTTTTCCGAGACGGCCTACTGGCAGCCCGTGGTGCTGGGACTTGGCCTGGCCACCATGCTGGTGGGCGGCTACCGGGCGCTGCGGCAGAGCGATATCAAGCTCATCCTTGCCCACGGCACCGTCAGCCAGCTGGGTTTCCTCACCGTGGTGGTGGGCCTTGGCACGCCGGATGCCGCCCTGGCGGGCCTGGCGATGCTCCTTGCGCACGGCCTGTTCAAGGCCACCCTGTTCCTGGTGGTGGGCATCATCGACCACCAGTCGGGGACACGCGATGTCCGGAAGCTGTCCGGGGTGTTCCGGAGTTCCCGCGCGCTCGGGGTAGTCGCCGCCATTGGAGCCGCGTCCATGGCGGGGCTCCCGCTGCTGGCCGGCTTCGTGGCCAAGGAGTCGGTGCTCGAGGCTTTTGTCCACCATGCCAGCGACCCGGCTGCCGGGCCGTGGGGCATGGTGGTCCTTGCCGGCCTGGTCCTGGGCTCCATCCTCACTTTCGCCTACAGTGCGCGCTTCATGTGGGGGGCTTTCGCCGTCAAGCCAGGGGTGGAGCCCACGCCCTTCAAGGCCATCAGGCCGTCGTTCCTGGCCGCACCGGCCATCCTCAGCCTCCTGACCGTCGCCTATGGACTGTGGCCGGCCCCCGTAGATGCGTGGATCCAGCCGTACGCGGCCCTCTTTGCGTCCACCGCGGCCGACGCCGGATCAGCCGCCGGGCAGGCCGGCCACCTGGCGCTGTGGCACGGCTTCACTCCTGCGCTGGGCCTGACGGCCCTCACGTTCGGACTCGGCCTGGCGATGTACTTTGGCCGCAACGCGGTCTCGCGGGCGCAGGCCCTGGTACCGCCGTGGGTGGACGGGGACAAGGCCTACCAGAACACCATCGGTGCGCTGGATGACGTGGCGGTGTGGATCACCGGCCGCACGCAGCGCGGTTCGCTGTACTACTACCTGGCCGTCATTCTCAGCGTCGCGTTCGTGCTGCCCTTGTCCGCCATCCTGCTGGCCGGCAAGCCGTTGCCGGACGGAATCTACCTTGTGGACCCCGGTTCCCCGCTCCAGCTGGTGGTGGGCGCGGGCATCGTGATCGGCGCCCTGGCCGCAGTGAAAGCCAACAAACGGTTCCTGGCGGTCCTGATGGTTTCCGTGACCGGGTACGGCATTGCCCTGATGTTCGCGCTGCAGGGCGCCCCGGACCTGGCCCTGACGCAGATGCTCGTGGAAACCATCATCCTGGTGGCCTTCGTCCTGGCGATGCGCAGCCTGCCGGCCGAGCTCCGGGACCGCACCGGCGGCAAGTACAGGGTGGTGCGCGTAATCATCGGCCTGGGCTTTGGCGCCACCATGGTGTTCGCCGCGATCTACGCCATGGGCGCACGGATCGCCACCCCCGTCTCCCTGGAGTTCCCGCGCCTGGCCTACGAGGGCGGCGGCGGACTCAATATCGTCAACGTCACCCTCGTGGATATCCGTGCCTGGGACACGTTCGGTGAAATCACGGTCCTTGCGCTGGCGGCCACCGGCGTGGCGAGCCTCATCTTCGTCCGCGGCCGCGGCGACCGGATCCTGAAGTCCGCCACGGTTGCCGAGGGCACGGTGGGCCGCCACCGCGGCGTCGACCCCGGTACCCGGGACGCGGCAGCCCTGGCCGTCAGCCGGAAGTTCGCCGCGTCCGCGCGGGACGCGTGGATCGTTGCCGGCCGGACCCTGGCGCCGGAGCGCCGGTCCATCATCTTCGAGGTGGTCACCCGGCTGATCTTCCACTCCATGGTCATCTTCTCGCTCTACCTCCTGCTGGCCGGCCACAACCTGCCCGGCGGCGGATTCGCAGGCGGCCTCACGGCGGGCCTCGCCCTGACCATCCGGTACCTGGCCGGGGGACGGTTCGAGCTCCGCGAAGCCACACCGGTGAGTGCCGGCGCCCTGCTGGGGATCGGGCTCGCCGTGGCTGCGGCTTCGGGCGTGGTGCCGCTGCTGCTGGGCGGCCAGGTCTTCCAGACGGCCATTATCGAACTGTGGCTGCCGGTGTTCGGCGACATCAAGTTCGTCACCTCCACCATCTTTGACATCGGCGTCTACATCGTGGTGGTGGGCCTGGTCCTGGACGTCCTGCGCAGCCTCGGGGCCGAGATCGACGAACACTTTGAAGAGCGCTCCGCGGCTGCAGGCGGAACGCCGGCCGAAGGACAGGACTCCACCTTGGAGGCGCCGGCACCAGCTCCCGACTGGGAGCACGAGCCCGAAGGCATGGCTCCCGAAACCACCGCAAGGGGCCAAGCATGAGTGTGAACCTGACCCTCCTGATCATCATGGGAGCCCTGTACGCCTGCGGCATCTACCTGATCCTGGAACGCAGCCTGACGCGTGTCCTGCTGGGGCTGATGCTCCTGGCCAATGCAACCAACCTCCTGATCCTGGCGACGGGAGGGTACGCGGGGCTCGCGCCGCTGTACTCAAAGGACATTGCGGCCGGGGACTACAGCGATCCACTTCCGCAGGCGCTGATCCTCACGTCCATCGTCATTTCCTTTGCCGTCACCGCCTTTATGCTCGGCATCATCTACCGCACCTGGGTCCTGGCCCGCCGGGATGAGATCCAGGCCGACATCGAGGACCTCCGGGTTGCGGAAACACCAAGCTTCGACGCCGAGGACGACGCAGAGGTCCCCGAAGAGACATCCGAGTTCCCGATGGCCACGGTCCTGGCCGGCGGCCGCGAAATACCCGCGGAGCAGGCAGCAGCGGAAGAAAAGCCCGGCTCGGAAAACATCACCCCCGGCCCGGAAGAAGGCGGAAAGTGAACCTCGCAAGCCTCGCGCCGCTCGCCGTCGTACTGCCCATCGTGGGCGCCGCCCTGACCTTCCTGCTGATCCGCCACTCACGGGCCCAGCGGGTGGTCAGCATCCTCCTGCTGTCCCTCACGCTCCTGCTCGAATGCCTCCTGCTGGCCTCCGTGTGGGACGGCGGCACGGCGGCGGTGAGCATCGGCGGCTGGCTGCCGCCGTGGGGCATCGTGATGGTGGTGGACCAGTTCTCGTCCCTGATGCTGGTGGTCTCCTCGGCGGTGAGCCTGGCCGTGCTGGTCTACGCCACCGGGCAGGGCATGGCCGACGGCGACCAGGACGCGCCCGTCTCGATCTTCCACCCCACGTACCTGATCCTGGTGGCCGGGGTGTCCAATGCGTTCCTTTCCGGCGACCTCTTCAACCTTTACGTCGGTTTCGAGATCCTGCTGACGGCAAGCTACGTGCTGATGACGCTGGGCGGCACGGGGCCCCGCATCCGGGCGGGCGTCACCTATGTGGTGGTGTCCGTGGTGTCGTCGGTGCTGTTCCTGATCTCGATCGCCATGGTCTACGGGGCCACCGGAACGGTCAACATGGCCGATCTTGCCATGAAGCTCGGTGAGCTGGACCAGGGCACCAGGACCCTCCTGCACGTGATGCTGCTGGTGGCGTTCGGCATCAAGGCGGCCGTGTTCCCGCTGTCGTTCTGGCTGCCCGACTCCTACCCCACCGCCCCGGCGCCGGTCACGGCCGTGTTCGCCGGCCTGCTCACCAAGGTTGGCGTCTATGCCATGGTGCGGACCGAGACGCTCCTCTTTCCCGGGGATTCCCTGAATACGCCCCTCATGGTGGCCGCCCTGCTGACCATGGTGGTGGGGATCCTGGGTGCCCTGGCGCAGAGCGACATCAAACGTCTGCTTTCCTTCACCCTGGTGAGCCACATCGGGTACATGGTGTTTGGCTTGGCGATGTCCTCCGCGGCAGGGCTGGGAGCCGCAGTCTTCTATGTGGCGCACCACATCACCATCCAGACCAGCCTCTTCCTGGTGACGGGGCTGATCGAACGCCGCGGCGGGAGCTCCTCGGTGGACCGGCTGGGCGGCCTCGCCAAGCTGTCCCCGCTGCTGGCACTGCTGTTCTTCATTCCCGCAATGAACCTGGCCGGAATTCCGCCGTTCTCCGGCTTCCTGGGGAAGGTGGGGCTCATGCAGGCCGGGATTGAACTGGGGACGCCGCTCGCGTACGTGCTGGTGATCGGCGGGGTGCTTACCAGCCTGCTGACCCTGCTTGCCGTGGCCAGGGTGTGGAACCGTGCGTTCTGGCGCCGGCCCTCGGACGCCGAGCACCCGGATCCGGTGCTGCTTGCCCCGGCCGCCGGGCGGGCCGACGGTCCTGGCGCCAAACGGAACACCGTCACCCTGCTTCCGCGCACCATGGTGGGCTCGACAGTGGGGCTGGTGGTCCTCGGCCTTGCCCTGACGGTTTTCGCGGGGCCGCTGTTCACGGTCTCGGACCAGGCTGCGCGCGACATGCTGGACCGGACCTCCTACATCCACGCTGTCCTGGGCGAAAACATCGACGTTCCGATGGTTGCCACGCCGGGAGGGGGAAAATGAGCCGCCGCCGTATTTCCCTCCGCCAGGAGCTGCCGCTCCTGGTCTGGCTGGTCATTGTGTGGGGTGCCCTGTGGCAGGACTTCAGCCCCGGCAACCTCCTGTTCGGGGCGTTGCTGGCCGTGGCGGTTGCGCGTCTGTTCTACCTTCCGCCGGTGGAACTCAGCGGCCGGTTCAACATCCTGTACGCCGTTCCCTTCGCGCTCGTCTTCCTGGCCAAGGTGGCGGCTGCCAGCGCGCAGCTCCTGTACCTCGCCATCGCCAAGGGGCCGAAGGTGACCAACGCCGTCGTCGCCGTCCCGCTCCGCAGCCGCCAGGACCTGATGGTCACGGCCACGGGGCACGTGATTTCCCTGATTCCGGGCTCGCTGGTGGTGGAGGTGGACCGCTCCACGTCCACCCTCTACCTGCATGCGCTCAACATCAGTTCCCCGCAGGAAGTCGAAAACCTGAAAAACGAGGTGCGGTCCATCGAGGCGGGGCTGATCAGGATCATGGGCACCAAGGAAGAACTCGAAACCGTGCGAATGGAGGCCGGCGCATGATGCAGACCGTCCTGGCTATTACTGCCGTAATTTTCTCGGTGGCCGCCGCCGGTGCCATCATCAGGATCTCCCGGGGGCCTTCACTGCTGGACCGGGTGCTGGCCACGGACGTCCTGTTGGCCATCCTGGGCGGTGCCCTGTGCGTGGACATGGCCGTCAACAGGCACCTGAACAACCTGATGCTGGTGGTGGCCATTTCCATCATCGGCTTTATCGGGTCCGTGACGGTGGCAAGGTTCGTGGCGGACCGGAGGGAGCAGCCCAATGAGTCCTGATTCCACTGGCCTGGACGCCTGGGTGGATGTGCTGTCCGCCGTGTTCATGATCGTCGGGGCCATCATGTCCCTCGGCGCGGCCATCGGCTTGCTGCGGTTCCCCGACCTGCTCAGCCGCATGCATGCCGCCACCAAGCCGCAGGTGCTGGGGCTGTTCCTGCTCCTGGCGTCCATCGGCCTGCAGCTGCGCACCTGGTGGGTGTGGCCTGTGCTGTTGGTGGCGTGGATTTTCCAGCTGCTCACCGTGCCCGTTTCGGCACACATGGTGGGCCGGGCCGGCTACCGCACCAAGCACCTGCACCGCGAGCTCCTCACCTCCGATGAGCTCGAGGCCGTGGTGCAGAAAGCCGCCGCCAAAGCCGCCCGTGAGGACGGTTCCGGCGACGGCTGAACACCGTTCGGCGTGCTGCTAGACGATGTCCTGGCTCTTGGCGAACCGGGTGATGGCGCGCTGGGTGCCACGGTTGGCCAAGACCTGGATGATGGTGCTCACCGAGGCAGAGATCAGGGCGAACGTCAGCGCCGAGTGAAGGCTCGTGGGGACGTCCTCGTGCTTGCCGGTGGGGGGCTTCCGGCCGGTGGTCTTTTCCCAGATGGCGTTGACGAGCTTCGTGCCGACAAAGCCTGCGCCGAGGCTCACGCCAGTGCCGAGCAGCTTGATGAAGAGGTTCATTCCTAGTACTCCTTGCGGGCGGAAAACGGGCTGTCCCTAGCCTAACCGGCGATAGCGGCCGGCCGGTGCAGGCCTTGCTCAGGTTGCCGGAGGTTCCGTCCGGAACTTGATCATCTTGTGCGTCCCATCGCAATAGGGCTTGATGGCTGACGCCCCGCAGCGGCACAGTGCCACGGTTTTCCGTTCACGGGGCAACGGTTCGCCGGAGGGCGTGACGATCTCGAAGTCGCCGCGCACGATCAGCGGACCGTCGGGGCACACCACGATGGAGCTATCGGCGGGTTCCTGGTTCATTCTTGCTCCTGCTTAGGTAGCCGGGGTGACGGACGACGGCGGGGGACTGGCGCCGCTCATGCTGCCGCCGGGACTGCCGCCCTTAGTGACGTCCCGCCGTTCTCCCAGGACTGCAGGAGATGGGCAGACAGCCTGCCGTCCACCGCCATGGCTGCCGTGGCACCAAACAATACGTCTCCAAGAAGTCCTGGTTCGGCCTCGACGAGGCCGCCGGCCAGGTCGCGGCCGGCGATCTGCTCGTGGACGGCGTCTGCTTCCACGTGTTCATCGAAATAGTGGGTGACGGCGGCATCGAATCCATGCCGGCGGAAACCGCTCCCGTATAAGCGGTTGGGCTGGGAGGAGGTCATCTCATAGATGGCAAGGTGCCCGGTGATGGCACCCCGCAGCCGGCGGTTCAGCCCGAACAGGGACATCAGGTTCACTGCGGCGAGGGAGACGGCCGGGACGGAATCGACGTAGGCGCCGTATTCGTCCGCCATTCCCAGGCCTCGCAGGGTGCGGGCGAAAAGTGCGCTGTGCATCCGTTCGGGACGTCCGCCGCCGTACTCATCCGCCTGGATTTCCACCAGCGCGGCCTTGGGGCGCCCGGCCAGCCGGGGAATGGCAAAGGTATGGGGATCCGCCTCCTTCAGCTGGTAGATGGACTTATGGATCAGGAATTCCTTGAGCTGGTCCAGGCTGGCCTTCTTTGCCACGTACCGTGAGAGGCTGGGGCCGGTGTCGCGGGCTGCGAGGCTGAACACGACATCGGCCACGGCGTCGCTGGTGGGACGCGAGGCCGCGGGAAGCTCCAGTTCGCCGGCTGCTTCCCGGGCGGCCAGCCTGAGCGCTGACTCGAACGGTTTTTCCAGCAGGTGGCGGACCTGGATCAGTCCCGGCGCCCATTCCCACTCATCGCTGACGCCTTCGAGTCCGCTGTAGTGGAGCTCGTAGAGGCAGAAGAGCGTCAGCTGGAGATCGTCGTCGCCAATGATGTCCGGGGTGGCAGCCAACTGGCCGGTGACCGCCCGGTGCAGCGCCGCTGTTCCGTCGTCCAGGGTTCGGTCATCGGCGGTGCGGCCGCAGGGGCGGGTGCCAAGGCTGCCGGGCGCCTCCGTGAGAAGGGCGAACAAGGCGGTGCTGGCAGGACCGCGCGCTTCAGGGATTTTCATAGTGCTCCTTCAGGTGCGGCGTTGGTGCCGGTTCCGTGACGTCGTCGCTGAGGCTTCCTGACCGGTTGCTGTTGTCGCCGCTGTTGCTGCCGTCGCTGCCGGCAACGCCTGCGGGAACGGCGGGGCCTCGGGCGGCCAGGATGATGGCCAGCGCAATCATGGCCAGGCCGAGGGCCAGGTGCAGCCAGTCGTCTGCGTTGTTCGCGGGGAGGAAATTGGCAGGCGTGGTGTCGCCCGCAAGGAAGCCGTACAACCACAGGAGCAGGTAGGTTACGCCCCCGTAGATGAGGAAGTTCCTGGCCTGGGGATGCGTCCGCGCCATCAGGACCCCTGCAATCCCGAAGAGCAGGTGGACCGCGTTAAGGAGAATGGACACTTGGAAGACGCTCAATAGCAGCGCCCCTGAACCAGGTCCGGCGAAGCCCAACGAGCCATAGTTGGAGGTAACGCCCGGGATGAAGCCCAGGATGCCGAAAAGGACGAAGACTATTCCCGTTCCGAGGGAGGCCTTTTGCAGGCGTGTTCGTGGGCCCGCCAGGCGGGTGCTTGCTGCCATGTCCTGTTCTCCTCAAAACCCGGGAGACAACATAGTAAGCATGATTACTAATAAATGCTAAGCAGCCTTTATATTTCTGCTGCCGGTGGACGTGCGTGCAGTGTGGGTCAGTCCGCCAGCCTTGGCATCAGTCCGCCCCCGCGGAGTGGAGCATTTCGCGCAGGGCCTCGACCACCAGGTCGTGATCCTGCACTTGGGGAAGCCCTGAAACCGTAACGGTGGCCACGGCGCCCACTCCGGTGACGTACAGCGGGAAGGAGCCGCCGTGCGCCGCGTACCGGCCCTGGTCGAACCATCCCTGGTCCTCGATCCGGCCGCCGCGAAGCCGGCCGCGCAATCCCACCAGCAGTGAGGGGACCTCATACCGTGCCGCCGTGCGCTGCTTCGCCCGGATCCAGTGATCGTTATCCGGCGTCGCACCGGGCAGTGCCGCATGGAACAGCACCTGCCCGCCCTTCGTGATGTCAATCGCGATGGGCAGCCCGCGCTCCTTGCCCAGCTCCACGAGGAGCAGTCCCAGGTTCAGGGAGTCGTCGAGGGAGAAGCCTGGAAACTGCAGTTCCCGGACTTCGCCTTCAATCCGGGCGATCAGTGCCGCCAGCGATCCCTCCGGCTGGGTGGCATCGGAATCCGGGTCGAAGTCGGTCACATGCGGGGAATTGGCAGCCATGGCCCACAATCTACCCCCGCCGCGGTGTAAACTGGACAACGCCCAACAGGGTATTTCTGCAACGAATCATTTCAAGCAAAAGCAACATTCAACGACAGGGGAGCGCCGCCGTCGGGCATCACTGGCAATGCCAGGATCCGCAGGTGGGCGCTGAGAGTGCGGGCAGCCGCAGACCCTCGAACCTGATCCGGTTAGTACCGGCGCAAGGGAGTCGAGTTCTCGAAGTGCGCGCAGCGGCAGCAGTGCCGGCAGCCGCGTCCACTTTCCCCTCCTGTTCCTCAGGAGGATCGCATGGCAACAACAGCAGTCAAGAAGACCAGCAGCAAGTCCTGGCGAGTCGTGGACATCGTGGTGGCGGCCCTCATTGCCATCGCCGGCGGCGTCATTTTCTGGGCCTGGTCCCAGGGCGCGGCCGCAGTGTCCGGCCCCATGAACGCCACCTACCCGCCACTGACCGGCCTGATCGCCGGCGGCTGGATGATCCCGGCCGTGCTGGGCATGCTCATCATTCGAAAGCCCGGCGCCGCGCTGTTCTGCGAGACGGTAGCCGCCACCGGTGAGCTGCTCATGGGGTCCCAGTACGGGGCTTCCGTGCTGTTCTCCGGCTTCGTCCAGGGCCTCGGCGCCGAAATCATCTTCGCCATCTTCGTGTACCGGAAGTTCAACCTGCCCGTGGCACTGCTGGCCGGTGCCGCCGCCGGTCTCTTCTGCGGCCTCAACGACTCCTTCGCTCCGTGGGGCTGGAACATCGCCTACTCCGGCG
The DNA here is from genome assembly GCF_048957775.1 of Pseudarthrobacter sp. CC4. Classification (NCBI taxonomy): domain Bacteria; kingdom Bacillati; phylum Actinomycetota; class Actinomycetes; order Micrococcales; family Micrococcaceae; genus Pseudarthrobacter; species Pseudarthrobacter sp. CC4. The sequence continues at coordinate 24,935 of NZ_JARCCZ010000041.1, forward strand.
GGGACAAGCTGGTGTACATCGTCTTCACCGCCATCTCCGGCGCGATCATCGCCGGCGCCCTGTCCTGGATCGCCACCCGGGGGCTGGCCAGGACCGGGGTCCTGAGCTCGTTCGCGTCGCGGAAGGCAGCTACGGAGCCTGTTTTCTCCTGATGTCCGCACCTTCCCGCCAGGGCGCGCCCACCGCAGTGCGTCCCGCCGCCGTCACGGCCCGCGGCTGGGGCTGGCGGCATGCCGGGCGCACCAGGCCGGCGGTCCATGCCCTCGACCTGGACATCCGTCCGGGAGAGCGGGTGCTGCTTTTGGGGCCTTCCGGCGCCGGCAAGTCCACCCTCCTCCATGCTTTGGCGGGGGTCCTGGGGGATGTGAACGACGACGGCGGCGCGGCCGGCGATTCCGACGAGTCGGGTTCGCTGCTGGTTGACGGAGCCTCCCCCCGCGAGCAGCGCGGGCGCGCCGGCCTTATGCAGCAGGATCCCGAGACGCAGGTGGTCCTGTCGCGCGTGGGTGACGACGCCGCCTTCGGCGCCGAGAACCTCGCCGTGCCCCGCCACGCCATCTGGAGCCGCGTGCACGAGGCGCTGGACGACGTCGGACTTTCCCACCTCCCGCTGGACCATCCGACGTCGGTACTCTCCGGCGGGCAGAAACAGCGGCTGGCGCTCGCAGGCATCCTTGCCATGCGTCCCGGCCTGATCCTGCTGGACGAGCCGACGGCCAACCTGGACCCGGCGGGCGTGCTGGAGGTCCGCGACGCCGTGGCGCGGTGCCTGGACAAGACCGGCGCCACCCTGGTGGTGGTGGAGCACAGGGTGTCCGTGTGGAAGGACCTGGTGGACCGGATCGTGGTGCTGCAGCCCGGCACCGACGCGAAGGACGCCGTGCTGCTGGACGGTCCGCCGGACCAGGTGCTCAGGGAGGCCCGGAGCATGCTGATTGCTGCCGGGGTGTGGGTGCCCGGCTATGTTCCGGACACCCGGCTGCGTGCGGCGGATCCAGCCAGCGGGACGGGTGGCCTCCTGCTCGCTGCCGAGGAACTGGCGGTGTCCCGTGAACGGGCGCGGCGCAGCGGCTTCCGGAAGGTTCCGCCGGTACCCGTGCAGGCAGGTATTTCCGCGCAGGTCCGGGCCGGGCACGCCTTGGCCGTCACGGGGCCGAATGGGGCCGGGAAGTCCACGTTTGCCCTGACGCTTGCCGGGCTCCTGGAGCCCGTGGCCGGCAAGGTTTCGGCCACGCTGGACCTGAGCCGCGGCGCCGGAATAGACCCGTACAAGTGGAAGGCCGATCAGCTCATCGAGCGGATCGGCACCGTGTTCCAGGAACCCGAACACCAGTTCGTCACAGGGAAGGTGCTGGACGAACTGCTGTTTGGCCCCCGGCACCTTGGCCATGGTGAGGAGCGCGTGGACGAACTGCTGGAGCGCCTGCGGCTTACCCATCTTGTGGATGCCAACCCCTACACGCTTTCGGGCGGGGAGAAGCGGCGGCTGTCCGTGGCAACGGTCCTGGCCGCGCATCCCCAGGTGCTGGTCCTGGACGAGCCTACGTTCGGCCAGGACGCCAACACGTGGGCGGAGCTGGCATCGTTCCTGTCCGAGCTGCTGGATGCCGGCACCGCCGTGGTCTCCGTGACCCATGACGCCGAATTCACGGCGGCGCTGGGTGGAACGGAACTGCGGATGGCCGCGGCGGAACCGGCGGCACCATGAGGCAGGAGCTGAACCTTCGCGGCAACAACGCGCTGCTGACCCGGGCGAACCCCCTCAGCAAGTTCGCCGCCGTCTTCCTCATCACGGCCGTGCTTGCGCTCTCCATAGACTGGGTGTCCGCATCGGTGGCACTGGTCTTTGAGGTCCTGCTGTTTCCGCTGGCCGGCCTGACGCTCGCACTGCTGTGGCAGCGCGGCTGGCCGCTGATCCTCGCCGCCGCAGTGGGAGGCTGGAGCACCTCCATCCTGGCGCCGGACAGCGGAAAGACGCTGATCGACGTCGGCATCTGGACCATGAGCGAAGGCTCACTGGAGCTGGGCGTGGGCTTCATGCTGCGGGGGCTGGCGATTGCCCTGCCGGCAGTTCTGCTGATGAGCTGCACCGACCCCACAGACCTCGCTGATGCGCTGGCGCAGAAGGCGCGCCTCCCGCACCGGTTCGTGCTGGGAACCCTCGCTGCCATGCGGCTGGTGGGCCTGATGGCAGAAGAGTGGCAGACCATCGGGATGGCCCGCCGCGCGCGCGGGGTGGGTGCCCGCGGCAGCGCCCTGCAGCGCGTGAAGGCGACGCTGGGGCAGAGTTTCGGGCTGCTGGTCCAGGCGATCCGCCGGGCATCGCGGCTCGCGGTGACGATGGAAGCCCGCGGCTTTGGCGGCGGCCGCCGGACGTGGGCCCGCGAATCGACCTACAGTGTGTTGGATGCGTGGGTGCTTGCCGGTGGTGTGGTGATGGCGGCAACAGCGGTTTTTGCCGCAGTCTCGCTGGGCACCTGGAACATGGTGTGGCTGGGGACCTGAAAGCGGGCCAGGCTTACGGGCACGAATAGTTGTAGTCGAAACCCCGCGATACGAACTGGGTCAACTCCACCTCGCCGCCGCCGGTGAGGGGCGCATGCGAACAGGCCATCGCTGCTCCTGACGCGTTCCGGGATCCTGCCAGCCAGCTCGGGAGTGAGTAAAGGTTGCTCGACCCGCTGACAGTTCCAACAATCTGGTCCCACTGCCGGCCCGAGGAGTAAATCCCCACCTGCGCGCCAATGCTGTGGAAGAAATCGGTCATGCCCTCCAGGACTGTCCGGTTGGCATCCTTGTCGGTGTAGGACCAGCTGTTTTGGTCTCCACATCCAGCCACCAGACGTACGAGCCCGGGTTGCTGATGCCGCGGTGGTGGGCGTCGTCGTATGCCTTGGCGAAGCCGTACATGTAGGCGCACGCCTTGCCGTAATCCCCGTCCTTGCAGGGGCCGTACGGGTTGTGCACCGCCCGGCCTGCCGGGTACTCGTCCTCCGCCGGCCACCACGATCCCGCGGCGCCCGGGTTGGCAGTATTGACGTACAGGGACACCGTGGGCCGGCCAGGGTGGCCCGCGGAACCTTCCGCCCAGTCAAGCTGCTCGGCCAGGCAGGGATTGGTGGTGTTGGCCAAACCGTTGTTGACGCCCACAATGGCAAAAGCCTGTCCCGTGGGGAAAGCCGTGTTGCATTGCGGCCAGGAGATGTCGTTCCCCAGGAGCGACTGCACTCCCTCTCCCGGGGAGGGCACCGCGTAGGCAGGCGAGCCGCAGATGAGGAGCAGGGCCGCGAGTAACGGTGCCGCCATTCCCGGGCTCCGTGTGCTGCGGGCCGATGCCCGGCTGACTGGCATCGGCGTGGCTGGTGTCCGGCGCATACTGCCTCCGTTGCCGCTGGACGAACGGGTGCCTTCAGTCTCCCGCCCTTGGAAGGTGCGGTCAAGGAGTCCGTCCCCCTTCGATCGCATCGTTCGGGTAAACGCTCTCCAGCGGCCGCGTTTCAGACTGCCGTGACGGGAGCTTTAACTCATTTATGATATAAACTTGTGTATGACGCAGGAAACCGCTGAACACGTTGCCGCCATGCTGAGGGATGCCCGGGCTGAGAAGGGCTGGACCCAAGGCCAGCTGGCTGCCGAGCTGGGAACGAGCCAGAGCGCCGTTGCCCGCATGGAACAGGGCAAGCAGAACCTGAGCCTGAAAATGATCCAGCGCCTCGAAGTGATCTTCGACCGGAGCATCGTGAACGTGGGCAGGCCGCAGATGACCCACCTGCGCGTTGAAGGCGGGCGCACCCTTTCGGGTTCCGTGGACGTCAACAGCAGCAAGAACGCCGGAGTGGCTTTGCTGTGCGCCAGCCTCATTAACCGGGGGACCACCATTCTTCGCCGCCTCGCACGCATCGAAGAAGTGAACCGGATCGTTGAAGTCCTGACCAGCATCGGTGTCGAGTGCACCTGGCTCAACGACACCGACCTGCTGCTCCGCCGCCCGGCGGTCCTGGACCTGGGCGCGATGGACGTGGACGCCGCGCGCCGCACCCGGAGCGTCATCATGTTGCTGGGACCCCTGCTCGATGAGTCAGCCAGGTACAAGCTTCCCTATGCGGGCGGCTGTGACCTTGGTACCCGGACGGTTGAGCCGCACATGCAGGCACTGCGCCAGTTCGGACTCTCGGTGGAAGCGACAGCAGGCTTCTACGACGTGCAGGCCCCGTCCGCAGACACCCGGGACCGCTCCTTTGTCCTGACTGAGCGCGGCGACACTGTCACCGAGAACGCCATCATGGCCGCGGCCCACCGCGAGGGCACCACCGTTATCCGGAATGCCAGCCCCAACTACATGGTGCAGGACCTCTGCTTCTACCTGGAGATGCTTGGAGTGGTTATCGAGGGGGTGGGAACCACCACCCTGAAGATCACCGGACGCCGGTCAATCGATGCCGACATTGAGTACTACCCTTCGGAGGATCCCATCGAGGCCATGAGCCTGATTACCGCGGGCATTGTCACCAACTCGGAGGTGACCATCCGGCGCGTGCCCATCGAGTTCATGGAAATCGAGCTGGCAACCTTGGGGCAAATGGGCCAGCAGTTGGAGATCTCGGGCGAATACATGGCCCGGAACGGCCGGACACGGCTGGTGGACGTCACCACCAAGCCTTCCGAGTTGCGCGCTCCGGAGGACAAGATCCACCCAATGCCGTTCCCCGGGCTGAACATCGACAACCTGCCCTTCTTTGCGGTCATCGCAGCGAACGCGCATGGCCAGACCATGATCCACGACTGGGTGTACGAAAACCGGGCCATCTACCTGACCGAGCTGAACCGGTTGGGCGCCCAGGTGCAGCTCCTTGATCCGCACCGGATCTACGTCAACGGGCCCACCAAGTGGCGCGCCGCGGAGGTTGGCTGTCCGCCCGCGCTCCGCCCGGCAGCGTGCCTGCTGTTGGCAATGCTTGCCGCGCGGGGAGTGTCCGAGCTGCGGAACATCTATGTCATTGAGCGTGGCTACGAAGACCTGGCGGAACGGCTTAATACCATCGGGGCGAAAGTGGAGTACTTCCAGGACTAACCATTCACGCTTCGTCATGAAGTGCTGTTGACCCTCAATTTCGTCCCTGTTGTCGGAGAATGTCGGTATGCGAACTTTCGGCGTCGAGGAAGAGCTCCTGATCGTTGATCCGGAGAGCGGGGAGCCGCTTGCCCTGGCGGATGCGCTGCTGTCCGGCCGCCGAATGGCCGCCGACGACTCGCCGGATGCCCCCCGCCTCCTGGAGACGGAAGACAAAACCGTTTACGACGACGAGATGGGCCTGAGTGCCGAGCTCAAGCTGGAACAGATCGAAACCCAGACGCGGCCCTGCCTGGAGTACCGTGAGCTCCTGGAACAGATCCGGGCCGGGCGGGCACTGGCAGATAAGGCTGCCAAGAAAAACCACGCACGGGTGGCCGCCCTGGCCACCTCGCCGCTGGGCTTGGCCAGCCACACCACTCCGGATCCCCGCTACGCGCGGATGCTTGAGCGCTTTGGCCTGACTGCCCAGGAGCAGCTGACGTGCGGCTTCCATGTCCATACCTACATTGAGTCGCACGACGAAGGCGTGGCTGTCCTGGACCGCATCCGGGACAAGCTCGCCGTCCTTACCGCCTTGAGTGCCAATTCCCCCTTCTGGAACGGCATCCAGACCGGCTTTGAGAGCTACCGGACCCAGGCCTGGAACCGTTGGCCGACGGCCGGGCCCACGGGCATCTATGGCACGTACTCCGCGTACCGGCGGGTGGTCACGCGGCTCCTGGACAGCGGGGTCATGCTGGATGAGGGCATGTTGTATTTCGACGCCCGGCTCTCCCGCAACCATCCCACGGTGGAGGTCCGCGTAGCCGATGTCTGCCTCCGTGCTGAGGACGCCGCACTTATAGCTGTCCTGGTCCGCGCCTTGGTGGAGACTGCGAGCCGCGAGTGGCAGGACGGCGTCGATCCTGCCCCCGTGCCCACGGTGCTTTTGCGCATGGCGTCCTGGCAGGCGAGCAGTGCGGGCCTCAGCGGGGAGCTGCTCGACTTTGGCACATTCCGCCCGGCGAGGGCCGCTGACGTGGTGCGCTCACTGGTGGACTACCTTGCCCCGGTACTGCAGGAACAGGGTGAACTTGCCCTGGCCCGGCAAGGGGTGGAAGACATCATTGCGCGCGGAACAGGAGCTGCCGAACAGCGGCGGGTCCGGGACAAGGTCCTGTCCTCGTCGCAAGGCGGGGACCTCGGCTTCGATGCAGTGGTAAAGCATGCAGTCGACGTGACCATGCGCGGCGGACTGGATCTTTCAAAGGTGGACGAGGCCCCCGAACTGCTGCGCGTCAGGCAGTCCTAGCGGGCAGGGGGCCTTCAGCGGTTCCCGACAAAGCCGTGCCGCCTGGGGCAGTCATGACAGAGCCGTTCGGCCGGGGTCCGTCCCTACACGGCTGTGGTGCTAGGGGACTCCGAGGGATTCCGTGAGCCAGAGGTGCCATTCCGGAAACGGGTCCTTCGGCAGTTCGTCTTCGGAAGGGCCAGGGTCTTCGGGCACATCGAAATCCGGGAGGTCCAGGTCCTTCACCAGGTCAAACTCTTCCGGCAGTGCAAAGCACGCAGGTACCTCAAAGTCGTCGGGCATGCTGAAGTACTCGGGCACGTACAAGTCCTGACCCTTCGGCCTAGCCGCTGAAGATGCGTTCCGTAGTCCCGCATTCCAGTCCGGCCAGTGGGGTGGTTCCCAGTCTTGGTGTTCGCTTGTGTAGTGGCGGCCGGTGGGTGAGGTCCAGCCGGGTGGTGCGGTTGTGGTGGCGGGTGTGGGTTTCCAGCCGCTGGTGTGGCGGAGTTTGTGGTGTTTCGGGCAGGGCTGGCCGAGGTTCGAGACTCCTGTGGT
>NZ_JARCCZ010000042.1:0-30221 GCF_048957775.1 Pseudarthrobacter sp. CC4
TACGGCAGAATAACCAGCGTCAAAGTGGCTCACTTTTCAGCCCGCGAAACGGCTCACTTTTCGACCATCGCTGACAGAAGAAACAGGATCTCCCCCCACAAGGACAAGGAACACCCACCGCTGCACATCATCCGCCAAAACGGGGTGCCAACCAAACAGCATCGCGCAGTCCATCGCCATGACGGCGACTTTCAGGAGCCAAACGGTCGCAGGGTGTGCACAGGTAAGCCAATGCCTGTCTCCAGCCGTGAAGGCAACATCCCGTCCGGGGGCAGCCCAGATCCAAAGGCCGCCGTCGTCGCCCTTGAAGGCGTGAGCGCCAATACCTGGGCCTGCATACTGACCCTTTGCGTGCAGGTGGTTCCGGCGTCAGCCGAATAGTACACACGGTACCGTCCGGTTCAACGCAGCACGGTTAGAAAAGCCAATGAAGCGCCAACGGAGAAGTTAGCCGCCATCGCAGGAGTCTTGACGGCAGCCAGTAGAAATGGGTCCGATAGCCGATCCGTCAGCGGGCGGCCTTTCTTGTGGTGTCTTTGCGGCATCCCGGAAGAGACCTGGCAACTGCAGGCAAGATAGGACCATGCTGGTTCCTTCCCGCCGCCGTCTGCGGATCGAAGTCTTGATAGTACTGGGACTGTCGTTAGGACAATCCGCCGTCTACTCCGTGGTGCAGCTTCTGGACAAAATAACCAGCGCGCCGCTGGCTCAGGGCACCTCCACACTCAACAACTCCCAAAGCACGCGCGAATACTTTGACCTGACATATCAGCTGCTGGAAATCTTCTTCGCGCTGGTACCTGTCGTTCTGGTGTTCTACTTCCTGACCGAGCAGCACAGAACGAACACCGGCAACGGCTACGGCAGTGTTTCTGCCTTCACAAAAATCGGTTTTAATTTTGCCCGTCCCGGAATGGACATGCTGCAGGGGCTCGGGCTTGCCGTCCTGATAGGCGTCCCCTCACTGGGCCTCTACGCGGTCGGGCGGGCACTGGGCATCACGACAGCGATCATTCCCAGCGCCCTGGACCCTTACTGGTGGACGGTTCCCGTGCTGGTTTTGTCAGCGGTGCGGCACGCGATCGTCGAGGAAGTCATCGTGGTGGGTTATCTGCTGGACCGCTTTGGGAAGTTTGGCTGGTCAGTGCCCCTGGCCATTCTTGCCAGTTCCACGCTGAGGGGCAGTTACCACCTGTATCAGGGTTTCGGGCCGTTTATTGGCAATGCCGTGATGGGCGTGGTCTTTGCACTGATCTATACCAAGAGCCGCCGTGTGATGCCACTTGTCATCGCCCACGCACTCCTCAACATTGTGGCGTTCGTCGGTTTCAGCCTGTTTGGAAGGGCGGTCGGGCTCGGCTAATTGACTCAGCCCTCGGTACTGGGCCTCCGCGCAAAGATTCCAGCCTTGTGCCGCCCTCATCACCCGTGCGTGAGCGCACTGCCAGTCTCATTGACCGCTGTAGGTGTGCTGACCGGCTGAGGTAAGGATCTGGGACATGGACCCCTTCGTTTGGGGGAGCTTCTCCGGTGGCCGTTCAGGTGCTCAGGCTGGTGCCCTGATGACCGGCAGTTGCAGTGGCTAAGGTCGAGGAACGAGCTGGTATGCGTAAAGCAGAGGCGCGTCCACGCTTGATGCTGTGAATTCCACGGGGCCCGATTGCGGAATACGGAGTTTAATACTTTCGCGGGCACCGTTGCAGGCAGCACCAAAGTCGATCAGCTCGCGTTCTTCCACGCGTGCAGTCAGGAAGGCTTTGCCGCCGCCGTCACACGCCAGCACAAGGGTGTAATTGCCTTCAGGCACGGTCACGATGTTACTGACGGGCTCCGCATCCAGGATTTTGCCGGCGCCCTCGGCCACTGCTGTGCCGGCAGTCGGGAGCGCGGTGGCCGTCCACGATGGGATATCAGCGCTCTCGACCGAAAGCTGCTGAGTGCAGCCCGAGAGTGCGACCACGGCTGCAGCGGCAGCGACACCTTGGAAGCCGTGCGTAATGGACAAGAATCGGAAGGGCATGCCTCCAACTTACCCGGAAATCAGAAGGGGGCGGAGGCACCCTGCAGGGCCACCCGGCCCACGATGCATCCTGAATGCTTAAGAGCTTTTCCCCTTAGATGCCGCCACTGCGACCGCGCCGACCAGTCCAGTTAGGGCGAACAGAATTCCTACGATCTGGTCTGTGCCGTAGGCGCCGGGCGCGATAAATGTCACCCCCAGTAAACCCAGGAGTGCCATTGCCGCCAGACTGAAACGCCGCATTGATAACTTCCGGACGCACGACAGGGATGTGTGGGGGAGCAGCCGGCTACTACTGCACCACACAGCCCCAGCCATGGTTCCGCTCAATTGGTGAAGCTCCGGTCAAATAGCGGTTGACCGGAGCTTCGGTCCATTATGCCTACCTGAACCTTGTGGTTTGCTGGGAAGGCAGCACTAGGGCCAGACATTATCCACAGATAATTGCCTGACTCGCCAGGCCTGGCGTATTACACACCTGCGCTGGGGTCGGTCCGCCCCTGTATCCAATCCTGCAATTGTTGGGGAAGGTAACCCGGCGCCTGTGGTCCAGGGCCGTCCACCCTCGACGGTCCCAGGGCGGCGCAAAGTAGTTGATCTGACGTGCCAGCTGCTGGAGACGTCATTTTTCGCTTTCGTGCCGGTTGTGTTGATGTTCTGCTTTCCAACCGTCAGGGCCAAACGAAGTCGGGAGCCGGCTATGACCGTACATCCTCATTTTCTGGTGCCTTGCTCTGCTGCAGGGGCCCGGATTGCCCTGATCTTTGGTTGCCTCGCCTGGCCTGTACGCACAGTTTGGACTCCTACGGCAGCCGGAAAGTGTCCGGAAAGTGCCGGGGCGGCCGGCGGTAAAGGCGGAGCCTGTGACAAGACGCATCACCGTGGCAAACATTGAGGAAAGGGCGGCAAAAGCGGGGGAGTGAACTGCTCCCAAGGGCTGGAGACAAAGGCGCCGGCTCATTGGTGGACCGTATTTTGCCTGCCCCGCCAGGTGTCCTGCCCGCTGAGCGGTAGACTCCTTTCGTGCTGAATGAGTTTTGGAATGGTGCCTCTAAGTTTTACAAAGCCTTGGTGTTTGGTGCCATGGGGTTCATCGCCGCAGGCCTCGTTATTAGCATCCTGGGCAATGCTACGCAGAATCAGGGGCTGGCTTTCGCTTCTTTGCCCGTGATCGGAATTGGTCTGGTTCTCCATGCGGTAGGAGTCGCGGTACGCGGGCACCAGGTCCGCAAGATGATCAGGTAACGCGGGCCGCCGCCGGCTCAGCACTGGTACGGAGGCCCCCGGCTGGATAGTTGCACGACGGCATGGCCCCAAAACTTTCACGACCCCTCCGCCCTGTTGTCGTGAAAATCTTTCGTGAACAGGACGGTCTGCCCGGCCGTCTCCGGAGGGCGCGTAACCCGGACAGAACTGCAAGGAATACATGAAGCTATCGTTAGTCGATTCTCTGGCCCAGGGAATCATTGCCTTCAGCGCAACCCCCTCCCCGAGCGCTGGCGAGAATGGGCTAAGACCAGGTCTTAGCCCCGACCAGGTGACCCCGGGCTTCCTTGGCTTCGTGATGACAGCGTTCATGGTTATAGCCGTTGTGATGCTGATGGTGTCGATGACCGGGCGAATCCGCCGCATGAGATACCGGGCACAGGTCAGTGAAGCGGGCGGTGAGGGTCCTGCTCTGCCCGGTGCCCGCAGTGCGGAGCAGTCCGGGGATGACCCGGCCCAGCAGGCGGTCTGACACCACTATTCGTCCTTCCCGTTCCGTCAAACCGAGTGTGTGAAGGAGAAGGGGTGGCCTGCTCGCTCTTCCAGGTCAGGTCGCCCTTGAAAGGCGGCTGTAATCGTGTCGCTGTCGTGGTGGCGCTGTCCCAGGGAATGTCCAGTTGAGTTAGGGTAGCTTTACCTTTACTGTGCTGGATTGTGACTGTACAGCCAGAACTGGCAGGAGTCTCGTTCGCCGCCACACTGGCCGGCTTCGGAGACCGCACCGCCATCAGGACCAAAAACCAATCAGTGAGCTACGGCGAACTGGCACGCCGCGTAGAGGACATGGCCCGAACCTTCGGCCCCGCCCGGCGGCTCATTGCCCTTGAGGCAGGGAATTCCCTGCCGTCCCTGGTGGCCTACCTCGCGGCCCTGTCCTCCGGCAACCCATTGCTGATCCTGCCCGCAGCCGGCGGGACCGCCGCCGAGGCGCTCGTCGCCGCCTACGATCCCGACATCGTGGTCCGCGCGTCCCAGGGCGAGGCGGTACTGGACGTACGGCGGGACGAAACCCGGCATGAGCTGCACCCGGAGCTGGCGCTTCTGCTGAGCACCTCCGGATCCACCGGTTCCCCCAAACTCGTTCGCCTGTCCGCCGAAGCCGTCCAGGCCAACGCCTCGGCGATAGCCGAATACCTGCACCTGCGCCCCAGCGACACCGCGGCCACCACGCTTCCGCTCTCCTACTGCTACGGGATGAGCGTGGTGAACAGCCACCTCCTGGTGGGCGCGTCCCTGGCGCTGACCAACCTTTCAGTAGTGGACCCGTGTTTCTGGGAACTGGCCCGCACCGAAAACGTCACATCCTTCGCCGCCGTGCCCTACACGTTCGATCTCCTCGAACGCGTCGGATTTGAGCACATGGACCTGCCCGGCCTGCGCTACATCACCCAGGCGGGCGGCCGGCTCGATCCGGACCGCGTGCGTTCCTACGCGGAACTGGGCAGGCGGCAGGGCTGGGACCTGTTTGTAATGTACGGGCAGACCGAAGCCACGGCCCGCATGGCCTACCTGCCGCCTGACCTGGCCGCAGAACACCCCCACGCCATAGGAGTGCCCGTCCCCGGTGGATCCTTCCGGCTGGAGCCCGTCCCCGGCCTGGATGCCTGCGAGCTCGTCTACTCAGGTCCCAACGTCATGCTGGGGTACGCCGAACAGCCGGAGGACCTTGCCCTGGGACGGGTCGTCACCGAGCTTCACACCGGTGACCTCGCCAGGTGCGGGTCCGATGGCCTCTATGAAATCGTTGGCAGGCGCAGCCGGTTCGTCAAAATCGTCGGCCTGCGGGTGGACCTGGGCCAGGTGGAACGGCTCCTGGCCGATTTTGGCCTGACCGCCGCCGCTGCCGGCTCGGACGACGCAGTGGTGGCCGCGGTGGAAGGAAGCCACGATCTTGCCCTGGTGGCCAAGACCCTTGCCCAGGACCTGGGCCTGCCGCGTTCAGCTGTCCAGCTTCATGCCGTGAGGTCCATACCGCGCCTCGACAACGGAAAGCCGGACTACCCCGCGGTCCTGGCCCTGGCGTCACCGGATGATGACAGCACCGATGGTAGTGGCACTGCGCCGGAACCGGCAGGAGACCCGGCTGACGTGCGGCGGATCTTCGCGGAGGTCCTCGAACAGGACGAGATCGCCGACACGGACAGCTTTGTTTCCCTGGGCGGTGACTCGCTGTCCTACGTCGCAGCGTCCGTCCGGCTGGAGCGTTCCCTCGGCTACATCCCGCAGGGCTGGCACCTGATGCCGGTCTGCGAACTTGTGCCTGCCCCGCACCGGGCTCAGGGGACGCCGCCCGCGGCCGCGGGTGAGCCTGCGGTCCGGCCGACCGGGCAGGTCGCGCGAAATTCCCGGAGCTGGCACCAGCGGTTGCTTGCCCCGATGGAAACCGGGATTGTGCTCCGCGCCATTGCCATCATCTTCATTGTTTCCACGCATATAGGTTTCTTCCATTGGGAAGGGACCGCCCACGTACTCATCGCCGTCGCCGGCTATAACTTTGCGCGCTTCCAGCTGACCGGTACCCGCGGTGCCCGGCTCCGGCGGCAACTGCGCAGCGTTGCCCGGATCGTGGTGCCAAGCGTTGCGGTCATAGGTTTAGCCTTTGCCGTGACGGATACCTATACCTGGGCGAATGTTTTCCTGCTGAACTCCCTGCTGGGGCCGGAAGGATGGACCGACTATTCCCGGTTCTGGTTTATCGAGATCCTGGTCTACATCCTGCTGGGCCTCGCTGCGCTGATGGCAATTCCTGCCGCTGACCGAGCCCAGCGCAGGTGGCCGTGGGCCTTCGCCCTTGCCTTGATTGCTGTTGATCTGCCGTTGCTCTTCGGCCTTGTTGACAGCCGGTATCCGGGGCAGGGGCCGGTCCTGTGGTTGTTCGGGCTGGGCTGGGCCGCGGCCGCGTCGCGGACGCTGTGGCAGCGGGCAGCCGTGACAGCCATTGCCCTGCTCACTATCCCTGAATCCTTCGACGACCAGTACCGCAGCGCAACCATCCTGGTGGGCTTCCTCATCCTGCTTTGGCTGCCCACGTTGACCGTCCCGCGCGGACTGCACCGGGTCACGGCACTGCTGGCCAGCGCCTCGCTGTACATCTACGTCACCCACTGGCTGGTGTACCCGCTTGTCGATCCGGCGCAGAAGGGCCTGGCCGTCGCCGTTTCCCTGGCAGCAGGCATCCTCTACTGGGCCGCAGCCACCCGGGCCATGGGCATGGTGGAAAAGATGTTCAGGAAGCGGCCTACGCCAGCGCCAGCCGCATCAACACACGCGGGAAGCCGTTGAGTACCGAGTCCGTGTCCGCGGCCTTGGTGAAGCCTGAGTACCAGCACCAGCCGCCGCCTATGGGGATGGGATGCGACTTAGCTGGAGGGGTCGGTCCGTCATGATGATCCAGGGGACGATCTTGACGTACGCCACCATCCCGATGAGCTCCACTAATGATGTCTGGGTGACGACGACGAGGGATACCAGGGCGAGCGGCTCGGGAAGGGCCAGGACCAGGGGGAGTACGACCAAGGAGTTGCGTGTTGCGCCGCTGAAGATCACGGCCTTGGCACTGGCGGCGTCCAATCCGCCGGCCCGCCGCGGCAGCCATTCCGGGCGGGACCATCACCACCAGGAACGCCGCGTAGTTCGGGATAACTGGCCTGCCCTACGGGGGCAGCGGGATGACTGTGCGGTGTTTGCCGCCTGGGGTGAGGCGCGGAGGACCGGGGTCTCTGGTTAGGGTGACGTTGCCCAGTCCGTGGCTGGTCAGCACGGCGGCGATTTCGGATCGGGCTGCTTCGAAGATCCTCGCAGGATCCGCACCAGCAGCGGGCTGTAGCCGGAGGGTGAGGCTCTGGGGTCCTGTTTGGATGATCTGACCTTTAGTGAGGCCGTGAACTTTGTCCAGCGCCGTACTCAGCGTCAGGGGTGTCACTGGAACGGGGAGCCCGGCGCTTCCCGGGAAGGTCAGCAGCTCCGCTGTTCGTCCCTGTACGTGTATGGCCGGCGTCAGGTCCCCGCACGGGCACGGGTCCGTCCTTGTGGTGACGCTGTCTCCCAGGTCGTAGCGCAGGATGGGTTGTATGCGGTTGGCCAGGTTGCTCAGCAGCACTGTGTGCGAGGGCTGGCCGGGCGGGACAGGTTTGTGGTTGGCGTCGACCGGTTCAAGGATGACCCAGTCGCTGTTGATGTGAAGCCAGCCTTCCCGGCAGCTGTAGCTCAGAAAGGGGCGTTCGGTCGCTGCGTAGCTGTGGAGGACCTTGGCTCCGAACGCTGCGCCGATCCTGGCGTAGTCTCCGGCAGGCAGTCCCTCGGCGGAGAGAATAACGGCAACGGGGTGGATGTTCAGCCGTCCTGCTTCCTGCTCCAAGGCCAGCAGCCGGCCGGTGGAGGCGTAGGGGGCTAGAAGGGCCGGGCGGCAGCTGTCCAGTTGGGCGACGAGGTCCGGCATCGGTGTCTGGACCGGGAACACAGCCACGCGTTGCCTGCCTGGCCCGTTTTGGAGCGCGGCCGCGGCTGCTGCTGAGGCGAAGTGGCCGCCGGTGGCGATGACCATGGCGGTCCGCCCGCGCCGACGGATGATCTCTTTGATGTCGGCCGGGGTGAGCCAGGAACTGAGCATGTGGAATGTCAGGGCCTTGGCCACGGCCAGGGATCTGGTGTCGAGCAGGAAGATTCCCCGGGTGCCGGTCGTACCGGATGTCGTAGCGACCGTGTACCGGTTGAGGAATTTTGCGCCGACCAGTGATGTGTCAGCGACGAACGACTGCGTTTCCTCCAGTGTCACGGCTGGGTCTGTGACCCAGTCATCGAAATGGGCCATCAGTGCGGCCTTCGTCGTCGCGGGCAGCAGTCCCGGGTCGGTGATCCGGGCCGGCAGGCCCTGATAGAGCCGGCGGTAGTACGGGGAGCGTGTCCGTGCGTAGGTGACGATCTCTGCCAGTCGTTCCCGTTGACGTTCCAGGATCGCAGCGCTGCCTCGTTTCCGGGCCGCCCGGGCATCGAGTAACAGCCCGATAGGTGTCTCTCTTATGGATCCTCCTGACCCTGGCAGTGTTCTCCTCTCACGACTCGTGATTTCTCAGGCGTTGAACAGCCGGGTGAGGACGCCGGAGCTGATGAGGATGAACAGGCCCAGCCCGATGAACACCGCGGGGACCAGCCAGTGTTCTATCTTCTCCAGGGTTTCGGTGACTTTGGGGTGCGTGCCTACAACGCGTCCCAGTGCGCACCAGACGGCAACAAGGATCAGGAACACAATGATGGTGACCACGGTGTCCTGCGGCGCCATGGTCCGGAAGATCGGGGTGTAGATGGCGATGTTGTCCGCGCCGTTGGCGATGGTGATACCGGCGACGCTGAGCAGGCCGACTGCGCTGATGGCAGTTTCTTCCTCCTCTTCCCCGCGTTGGCGCAGGAAACGGATCAGGCCGATGACGCCGATTCCCAAAGGGACCAGGCCGAGCCAGCCGACCCATTCGTCCGGGACAAGCGTCAGCCCCAGGGCGGCCAGAACGCTGATGCCGACCAGGGTGATGAATCCCAGGTACTGCCCGCCGACGATCTCCCAGGGCCGGGGCCGGCCTTTCGAGGAGGCAAGGAACAGGACGGTCAGCACGACGATGTCGTCAATGTTCGTGGCGGCGAATATGGCTGCCGCCGCTGCGATGATGCCAAGCATTGGTCGTGCACCTCTCGGTGGGCCCCTGACGGGTTTCATTCCGGCGGGGTGGATCAGATGGGCGTGGTGAAGGTTCCGATCAGGTTCTGCAGGCTCAGGATCCAGGTGGTCCAAACACCGGAGACCATCAGGACGCCGATCAGGACCAGGGTCGCGGCTCCTGCGAGGTTGAAGGCCCTGATGTTTCGGCGGACGAAGCCCAGGGTGCCGGTGACCCAGCTGAATCCGCGGGCGACGAGGAGGAACGGGATGCCCAGGCCGATGCAGTACGCGAAGCCGAGCAGCGCCCCGCGCCAGGCCGACCCGGTGGTGGTGCTCAGCGCCAGCACGGCGCTGAGGGTCGGGCCGATGCAGGGGGTCCAGCCCAGCCCGAACCCGATGCCCAGCAGCGGGGCGCCGGCCAAGCCGGTGTTCGGTTTCCAGGCCAGTTTGGCCGTGCTCTGCAGGAACGGGATCTTCCCGGACAGTGCCACACCCATGACGATGACGACCGCGCCCAGGACGCGGGTGATCTCATCGCTCCAGCTCACCAGCCAGGACCCGATGGTCCCGAACGCCGCACCGTACAGGGTGAAGACCGCGGCGAAGCCGAGGATGAAGAGCCCCACGCCGGCGGTGGTCCGCCGGCGTGCTGCCTTTTCATCGGTTCCGGCGAGACCGGAGACGTAGCCCAGATAGCCCGGGAGCAGGGGCAGGACGCAGGGTGAGATGAACGAGACCAGACCGGCAATGACCGCCAGAGGCACGGCCAGGAGCAGGGCTCCGGACTGCACGGCCTCGGCGAAGTACCCGCCCAGATTCACGCCCTGTTCTCCGGGTCCTTCCCGGGCAGCAACGTTCCCAGGACCAGGACGGCGACGCCGACGGTGACGAAGACGTCGGCGAGGTTGAACGTCGGGAACCATCCGCTGTGCAGATAATCCACGACCCCGCGCCCGTCGAGCCGGTCAATGAAGTTCCCGATGCCCCCGCCGGCGACAAGGATTCCGCCGGCAAAGGAGGTCCTGGACATCTTCGGGGCGCTGACGGTCAGCCAGGACAGCAGCGCGGCGATGACGACCCCGGTACCGGCCACGACAACGCCGGTGGGCAGGGCCGCGCCGAGGCTGAAGGCCACCCCCGTGTTGTACAGAAGCTTGATCGTCAGCAGCGGCGTCTCGATCACCTCGCCCCGGGCGAGGTTGGCTTCCGCCTGTGCCTTGATGAACAGATCGGCTCCGGCGAGCAGGAGCGCGCCGATCAGCAGCCCGCCCCGCCGTCTCCACGGCCGGGGCGGGGCGCTGGTCCGCACCGGTGCCAGTTGGCTCACCGGGCCGGTTCCAGGCTGGGGACGGTGTCCTGGGTGACCGGGATGGTGCCGTACTTGCTGACCCGGCCGGCGCGGACACCGTTGGCGATGACGACGATTTCGGCCAGTTCGTGGATCAGGACCACCGCTGCCAGTCCCAGGATCCCGAACAGGGCCAGCGGGATCAGCACAGCGATCAGGGCCAGGGACAGGCCCACGTTCTGGAACATGATGCGCCGCGTGCGGCGGGCGTGCTCCAGCACCTGGGGCAGGTGGTGCAGGTCCTCGCCCATGAGAGCGATGTCCGCTGTTTCGATGGCCACGTCGGTGCCCATCGCGCCCATCGCGATGCCGGTGTCGGCGGTCGCCAGTGCCGGGGCGTCGTTCACGCCGTCGCCCACCATGGCGGTCGGCTGCCGGTTCTTCAAAGTGCGGATGATGTCCGCTTTGTCTTCGGGGCGCAGGTCAGCGTGGACTTCGGTGATGCCCGCTGCCTTACCCAGGGCCTCGGCGGTGAGCCGGTTGTCACCGGTGAGCATGGCAGTGGTGTAGCCGGCGCGGCTCAGCCGTTCAATGACGGCTGCGGCCTCCGGGCGAAGTTCATCGCGTACGGCTACGGCGCCAATGAGGACGGAGTTCTCCTCAACCAGGACCGCTGTCGCACCGCCGGCCTGCATCCGCCGGACGGTGTCCTGCAGCGCCCCTGGGGTGATCCACCCGGGCCTGCCAAGCCGGGCGCTGTGCCCGTCGATGGTCCCTTCGAGCCCGGCCCCGGGGACCGTGTCCAGGCCGGTGACGGTGACCCGGTCCGTGGCGGCGGCGAGGATGGCCCGGGCGAGCGGGTGTTCGCTGCGTTCCTCCAGGCCGGCGGCAACGGCCAGCACCCGTTCCCGGGTGGAGGAGGCGGTGGCGGCAACCTCGATCACGGCGGGTTTGTTGCGGGTCAGGGTTCCGGTCTTGTCCAATGCGATGGTGCGGATTTTGCCCAGGGTTTCCAGGGCTCCGCCGCCCTTGATCAGGACGCCCATCCGGCTGGCCGCACCGACGGCGGCGACTACGGTCACGGGCACGGAGATGGCCAGGGCACACGGTGAGGCTGCCACCAGGACCACCAGGGCACGTTCGATCCACAGGAGCGGCTCGCCCACGATGAAGCCATAGACGGAAATCAGCACGGCGGCGATCAGGATGCCCGGGACCAACTTTTTGGCGATGGAGTCAGCCAGGCGCTGGCCGGGGCCCTTGCGGGACTGCTCAGCCTCCACGATGTGCACAATCCGGGCCAGGGAGTTGTTCTCCGCGGTGCTGGTGACCTCGACCTCGAGCGGGCCGGTGCCGTTGATCGAGCCGGCGTAGACTTCGCTGCCCGGCCCTGCTTCGACAGGGACTGATTCGCCGGTCAGGGCCGACGTGTCCAGGGAGGTGCGCCCGGTCAGGACGCACCCGTCGGTGGCCAGCCGTTCGCCCGGGCGCACGATCATGGTCTCACCCAGCACCAACTCGGACGGGGCGACGGTGACTTCGGTTCCGTTGCGCAGGACCCGGACCTCAGCCGGGACCAGGTCCAGCAGCGCCCGCAGCCCGCGCCGGGTGCGGGCCACCGAGTATTCCTCCAGCCCCTCGGAGATGGCATACAGGAAGGCCAGCATCGCCGCTTCCTCGACCTGGCCCAAGGCAACGGCGCCCGCTGCGGCGATCGTCATCAGCGTGCCGACACCGATCTTGCCCTTGGCCAGCCGGCGCAGAGTTGAGGGAACGAACGTCCACCCCGCGACCAGCAGCGCCGCAGCCTCCAGCGGCAGGGTGACCCACTCGGACGCGTCCAGCAGCGAAGCGATCCAGGCGACCAGCAGCAGAGCGCCGGAGACCGCGGCAGCGCGGACCTCGGTCACCTGCCAGAAACCCTCCGCCTCTTCCTGACCTTCTTCTGTTACCGGCTTGTCATCGCCGCAGCAGGCGTCACTCACAGTTGCTCCTCTTTGGTGGTTGCGGCGTCGCAGGACGCGTCACCGTAAACCGGGCACAGACTGACCGCGTTACCCGTCGCGGCCAGAAGGATCTCAGCCTGGGCCAAAACGTCGATCAGCTCAGGCCGGGTCAGCGAATAGAACACCTTCCGGCCCTCCATCCGGCCCGTCACCAGCCCACAGTCCCGCAGGCAGGCCACATGCGCTGAAACCGTGGACTGCGCCAGACCCAGTACCTGGGTGAGGTCACCGACCCTGACCTCACCCTGGGCAATGCGCTTTACGATGGCCAGGCGGGCCGGGTCCGCCAAAGAATGGAACAACGCGGCGGCCGGATCCAACCGGGTGCCGCTCCTCATATCAATCGTCATATGCCGATGATATCTAAGCTTGCAGATATGTGCCAGACGCAAGCCCTCCATGGTCTCCTGAATGCAGGTCGGAGCCAGTCCGCGCATGGCCCGTGGAAGGGGGTATGCGGAGCGGTGTTAGTGCGGTCCGGGGCGTCCGGAGAGAATGACGCCGCTTCCGGGCAGCGCGGGCATCCGGGTGAGGCCGATGCTCAGGTCCTGGGCGGGTACGGTGGCCGAGACGCTCCACCGATTCCCGTGCACGCATGACCGGCCTTCAGGATATGCGCAGGTGGCTGGGATATTCGGGAAATCCCAGCGCACCCCTGTACGGGAGGGCTGGGGAGGCAGCCTAAAACGGCATCCCAGTTTTTTCTAGGGGTTGAGTGTGGAAGTGATCAGGGCTTTCAGGGTGCTCTTGTCGAGTCCGCCCAGGATTCTGGCCGCGACACGGCCCTTTTTGTCCAGCACGAGGGTGGTCGGGACCGCCTGGGGCGGAACGAAGCGGGTCATGGCGAGCAGCACCTTGCCGTCCTTGTCCTGCACGCTTGGATACGTCACGCCGAAGGTCCGCTCGAAGGCTTCCGCGGTCGGCTTTTCATCCCGGACGTTAACGCCGTAGAACAACACTCCCTGCGGGGCGAACTCCTGGTACAGCGCTTCCAGGTGCGGGGCCTCGACACGGCACGGGGCGCAGGCCGCGTACCAGAAATTAAGTACCGTGACCGCACCGGACCAGTCACTGGAGTTGACAGGCGTGCCGTCATAAAGGGTCGCGTTCAAAGCCACCGGAGCCCCCCGTGACTCCTCGGCGTATTCCTGCACCGATCCGTCACCGGCAATGTAGTTCTTGTTATCCCCTGCCGCCGCCTGCTCGGCGAGCGGATCGGGTCCGGCGCAGGCGGCCAGGCCGAGGGAGGCCACTGCGGCCAAACCTGTCAGGATGCTGCGCCGGGCCAGGCCGCCGCCGGATGGGGTATTCATGGGATGACTTCCTCGTTCGTGGGTTTCCAAAAGGGGCATCACGCTCACTGCTTCCTTGGCGGATCAAGCCAGACCGCTGGGGAGCTTTACACCCGCAGAAACCGTTCCCGGCCCGCCCCCGTTTCCCGCGATGGCTCTTCGAGCGCAAGGCTTAACCGGAATCGGTTCAATCGTCTTTAGGCGATATTATCAGGACGAGGCTCCCTGAAGCGCAGGAGCCCCTTCTGCTAATTCTACGTATGGTAGAACTGCGGGTTACCAGACCTGTGCCCGCTTTTGATGAAACCGACCGGAAGGCAGCGATGTCCTCATCTGACGCAACGGACACTGCGGCAGCCCCAGTTCCTGCGCCGCTGGGTCCCGCCGGAATGCTGCGCTGGGCATGGACGCAGCTGACGAGCATGCGGACAGCGATCTTCCTCCTGCTTTTGCTGGCCGTGGTCGCCGTGCCCGGCTCGTTGTTCCCGCAGCGTCCGGCAAACCCTGCCCTGGTCACGCAGTACATCAAGGACCGCCCGGAGTACGGGAAAATCCTTGACTCGCTCCAGCTTTTCGATGTCTATTCCTCGGCCTGGTTCTCGGCAATCTACATCCTGTTGTTCATCTCCCTGATCGGATGCGTGATCCCCAGGGCACGGGCCCACTGGAAGGCCCTGCGCTCAGCCCCGCCGCGCACTCCCCGGCGGCTGTCCCGGCTGCCCGAATACGGCACGCTCGTGCTGCCGGCGAACGCCGCTGTCAGCCCGGGCGACGCCGTCCGGGACGCAGCGGAGGTTCTAAAGAAACGCGGCTACCGGGTCGACATCCGGGACGCTGACGGCCCGATGCCCTCACTGGGGGCCGAACGGGGACTGCTGCGGGAAGTCGGCAACCTCGTCTTCCACACCGCCCTGATCGGCGTGCTGGTTTCCGTGGCGATCGGCGGATTGTTCGGCTACCGGGGCCAAAAAATTATCATCGAAGGCGACACCTTCGTCAACACCCTTGTCGGCTACGACAACTTCACGCCCGGCACCAACTTCCAGTCCGACTGGCTGGACCCGTTCGCCCTCACCCTGGACAAGTTCGAGGTCCGCTTCGACCGCGAATCCATTAGGCAGTTCGGGCAGCCCATCGACTTCAAAGCCGCCCTGACGATCAGGGAAAGCCCTGATGCCGCCCCGCAACAGCAGGTCCTGAAAGTCAACGAACCGGTCTACTTCGGCGGGACCGGAATCTTCCTCGTCGGCAACGGCTACGCACCCATCATCACCGTCAAGGACGGTGACGGGAACACCGCGTTCAGCGGCCCCGTCGTGTCCGTGCCCAACGACGCCGTCTACACCTCCAGCATTGTCCTCAAGGTCCCGGACGCCGCGCCTTCCCAGCTGGGTTTCGTCGGGTTCTTCCTGCCCTCGGCCATCAAGAACCAGGAGGGTGTGTCCTACAGCTTCGACCCGGACCCGCTGAACCCGCAACTGAACCTGAACTCCTACTACGGTGACCTCGGGCTGGACACAGGCAAACCCCAGAACGTCTACAACCTGGACGTGCAGAACCTGACCCAGCTTAACGGCCGTGATCGTCCGGCCGGCGGCATTGTCCTGGACGCCGGGCAGAGCTACACCCTCCCGGAGGGCAAAGGTTCGATCAGTTTCGACGGGCTCAAACGCTACATCGGGGTGGACATCCGCACCGACCCCGGCCAGGCCGGTGTCCTGGTCTTTTCCCTGATCGCCACCGCCGGGCTGATCGTCTCCCTGTATGTGAACCGCCGCCGTGTCTGGCTCCGTGCCGGCGCCCACGAGGACGGGCGGACCATGATCGAATACGGGCTGCTGGCCCGCGGCGAAGACCACCGGCTCGCGCCCGAAGCCACCGCGATCCGTGCGCGGCTCGGCGCCCGCTGGAACCTGACCGAGTCCCGCCCCGCTGCGGCCACCGTCCCTGCCCGCTCACCGAAGGAGCACTAATGTCGGAGATCAACGAAACAATGGGTCAGTACAGTGAGCTGTTCATGCTCCTGGCCGCAGGCACCTACACCGTGGCGTTCATCGCCTTCGCCTGGGACCTGGCCCGCAGCAGCAAGGCCCTGCGGACGGTGGACCTCAGAGCCGCATCCGCCGCGCCCGCCCTGGCCTCCCGGCCAGCCAGGGTTCCGGGTCAGCGCGGGAACCAGCGCCGCCGCGGACCGCGCGGCCTCCGGCGTTGGCGGACCGGCCGGCATTGCCGAACGCCCCAGCTCAGCAGCCCGTCAAACAGGAGCGGACGCGGCCGGTGCAGGACAAACCGCCGAGCCCGGCATGGGCTACGCCCCGGAGCAGCGCATGCCGGCGCGCATCGGTGTGGCCCTGACTGTGCTGGGCGCCCTGATCCACGGCGCCGGAGTCTTGACCCGGGCCCTCGGTGCGGGTCGGGTGCCGTGGGGGAACATGTACGAATTCCTCACCACCGGCGCCTTCGCCGCCGTGGCTGTGTTCCTGCTCGCGCTGATCCGTCGTGACCTGCGGTTCCTGGGAACCTTCGTGGTGGGCCTGGTCATCATCATGCAGGTGGCCGCCTCGGTGGCCTACTGGACTCCAGTGGGCCACCTCGTTCCGGCCCTGCAGAGCTACTGGCTGATCATCCATGTCTCCATCGCCGTGCTCTCCTCGGCACTGTTCACCCTGACCTTCGCGATGTCCGCCCTGCAGCTGGTCCAGTCCCACCGGCAAAAATCGGTGGCTGCCGGCGGAAAGGACAAGCTCGGCTTCATGCGCCTCGTTCCTTCGGCGCTTAGCCTGGAGAACCTCTCCTACCGCATCAACGCGCTCGGTTTCATCGGTTGGACCTTCACCCTCATGTTCGGTGCTATCTGGGCCGAGAAGGCCTGGGGCCGCTTCTGGGGCTGGGACACCAAGGAAGTCTGGACCTTCGTGATCTGGGTGGTCTACGCCGGCTATCTCCACGCCCGCGCCACCAGGGGATGGACGGGCACCCGTGCAGCCTGGCTGTCCATCGTCGGCTACCTGTGCGTGGTGTTCAACTTCACCATCGTGAACCAGTTCTTCAACGGCTTGCATTCCTACTCCGGGCTGTGATGGCATCACAGGTGCCTGAGCGTATCAACCGACCACGGCGGGCCAGGGCGGAAAGAGTGCCGGCACCGCCTTGCTGACCGCCATCGTCACTGTCCTCGCCTTCGACACCGGCATGGGCGGATGGATGCTTTTCATGCAATTCGGCAATTTCATGCCGGCCCCTACCGACATCAGCTTCTTCTTCCTCATGCAAGTCGGTCTGGTTCTGGAGTTCTTCACCGCATACCAGCCGTCCGCTGGCTCATTCGGCGTCGCGTCAAAGTCGTCTCGCTGTGATCGTTAAGGATGCAATGCGAGTGGGTCCACCGCGAACTCCCGCTCGCCGTGCTGGAAGCACCTGCACCGGCACGGCTTCCGGTATGGTCACCGACACGGCTACCACAGTGGCCTCCCGAAACCCGTGCGACCGGACCCTGCGGCGTCCACGGTCGGCCACGACGACTCCGCAGCCGCGGGCACCCGCATACCGTTTCGTCGGTTTCGACGCGCAGGAGCACTCCAGCCCCGGTGCCGGCAGTAGCATAATGAGAAGCGTCCGGGATGGCGAGCAGCGCGACACGAATGTGTCGGATGAACTGCCCGCTAGGAATGCCGTGCGGTCCAGCCCCAAACGACGGAAGCAAAGTGAACCGACGATGCAAATGATCTCGACAACTAAGTTCCGGGCAGTGAAGACATCTGCGATGCTGTTGTGTCTCTCATGGCTGGTTGTCGGCTGCTCAGGTGGAAACGCAGAATCCGAAGCAGCTCCAAGCGCATCGGTGCTTCCATCGCCGGAGTCCAGTCCCAACAGTTTGGCGGGAAGCGAAGTCTGCGGGGACCTTCTTGCTCAACAGGAGTCGTTCAACTATTTTCCGCCGTTGATCTTGTCCAAGCGTGAGGGAGCGCCGGAAGCGCTGGATGAGGCCATAAAGAAGGTTGAAGACGTCGACGCGTCGGCTATACCGGAGTTGGAGGCGAAGCTCAAGGATTTGGCAGCAACGATGAATCTTGGACGCGGCGAAGCGAAAGATTTTGACTACGATAAATTTGTGGCCGCCAAGATCGAGGTTGATGAGTGGATAACTAAAAACTGCCTGTGAACACCGGTTGATTCGGTCCACGGACGTCCAGTGCTTGTGTGAGTCTCGTGTCCGGCCATGAAAATTCACGAATCGTGGAACGGATCCCGGACCGCTTTCGATGCCGCCTCCGCGGTGGCTTTGTCGTCCTTGGCCCCGGTCATCCATTACCGGATTGTCCAGATCCGGCTATCGGGCCGCTGCTTTCGATGTCCCTGCTGCAGAGAAGTAAGGACTGATCACGGGGCAGCTGCCCGCGACCAACACCCGGCGCCCCAACCGCCCACAACGCCAGGTTCAGCTTCCTAAACGCGCCAAAGCCTAGCTGGTCTGCCCGAGAATATGTGACGCAATTTACATTCTCGCCCATCCTTTCCCGGAGTTGTTCCGAAGTACTGGTGCCCCCGAGGGCACCAACGTCACACGCGCGTGTATGAGGAGATTTTCCCCAGGACGGAAGAAGAGCAATGAAACAGCACAAGCTATTGCTGGCCTCCCTGACCATGGCCACCCTGCTGCTCTCCGGCTGCGCAACAGCGGCCGGATCGGCGTCCACCCCGGCCAACGTCTCGACACCGGCAGCTCCGCCTGAGACCGGGAACGCCGGCAACCACGGCGGCGGGCACAACGCAGGGGGTCATCATCACCCGAAGCGACCATCGACGGGCCCAGCGATGCTGCCCTAATGGTCTGCGGGAAACAACCGATGGACAGGCTCAAGTCCATCCTGGACCTGGACGCGGATCCACACACCGCCAACGACTGGGCCGACAACACCTTCACCTGCACCTATCACCTGGGCGAAGGCGCGCTGAAAATCTCCGTCAAGGAAGATAAAGACCAGGCAACTGCACGGACAACCTTCGATGCAATGCAGGGCCTTGCCAAGGACGCCGAACCCATCGAAGGACTCGCCAACTTGGGCTTCCCGGCCTATGAGACCGCAGACGGGTCAGCGGTCTTCCAAAAAGACAGCTTCGTCCTGCACGTGGACGGCACAAACCTGCCCGCCACCCTCGGGCCGGAAAACATTACCCGGAACGCCCTGGCCTACCAGCTCTCCACCACCATCCTGGCCTGCTGGGTAGAACACCCCTAACAGACACCCCGGCGGTACCCGTCAAAGGTTCACCCATAAAGGCAAACACCAGAACCGGTCCACAGGCTATAACGTCCTCGCGGTTTATCTGGCCGCCGGTGTCCTGGCGTTCGCCGGCGTGTTCTCCCCCCGGCGGGCGCTGTGCTGATGTCGGTATCCCCGATTGTGGTGGCCCTGAACGCCCAGTTGCTGCGGAGGGTGAAACTGAATCCATCCCGGGTACGTTGATCATAAGGCTGTGACCGGCACGAAGCCCCTGCCGGTACGCTTAAAACCATTGATCCGGTGTGGAAGGGAGGAAAGTTATGACCGCAGTATCACGCGGCCCCGTCACCGCTTTCCTCCTCCGTGCAGGCCTTCTGACCGCAGCACTGGCCATCATCGCAGGGATTTTCGGCATGCACATCATGACCGATGCGCACAACATGCCCGCCGGGCCCGCCATGCCCGCAGCAGCTGCCGGCCCGGCCATGGCGCCGATGTCCGGCGCCCCGACCGGCAATGCCGGCCATGGGCCAGGACGAGTACCGGACGGGGCAGCAGTTGCCGAAACGGCAACCGGCTCCTCTTCCTCCTGTTCCGTCGCAGGGTTCTGTCCCGAGATGTCCGCGATGGACAACGACTGTGTGCTGTCACCGGGAAACACGCCACTGACGGCCCCTATGCCGGGAACAGCACCATCCGTGCTGCCGGAATTCGATGGCCGGGCTGCGGCCGGCACGAACTATTCATACTCACCGGACAGCCCTTCCCCCGGTGACCTCTGTATCAGCCGTACGTAAACCGGCACTTTTGCGCCGTGTCCCGTCCCGGCGCACAGCCCAGCCACCAGCACGCATGAAGCAGCCCCGCCCTCCGGCCGGGCCGCCCCTGCACGCAACGTCCAAGGCGCCCTAAGCGCCGCTGGTACTTTTGAGGACCCCGATTTTTATGAAAAAAACCCTGACCATTTCCGCTGCCGCCATCGCCGCAGCCATCGCCCTCGCCGGGTGCTCCGCCGGCCCTGAAACAGCCAGTCCGGACGCAAGCATCACGCCCGGCATAAACCATGACAGCTCCGGCATATCATCCAGCCCGGCTCCAGCAGCTTCGGCTGACTTCAACGACGCGGACACCATGTTCGCGCAGATGATGATCCCGCACCACACCCAAGCGGTGGCCATGAGCGACATCATGCTCAATAAAGAAGGTATTCCCGACGCGGTGACCCTCCTGGCGGCCAAGATCAAAGCGGCCCAAGCCCCCGAGATCGAGAAAATGACCGGCTGGCTTGAAAGCTGGGGCCAGCCCACGGTGATGCCCACGAACATGCCTTCGACCCACAGCATGTCCGGGATGATGGGCGGGGACGACATGGCCAAACTCGAGGCCGCGCAGGGTACCGAGGCCGCCAGGCTGTTCCTTACCCAGATGATCGCCCACCATGAAGGCGCCGTCATGATGGCCAAGACCGAAACCACCAACGGCAAAAACGCCGACGCGGTCCAGCTCAGCAAGGACATCGTCAGCTCCCAGGAAGCGGAAATCCAGGAAATGAAAGACCTGCTGGCCCCCCTGTAGCAAGCACACATCCGGCACCGGCCCCCTCCCGGGGGCCGGGCCCTCCCACAGACATTTCCCGGTCCACCCTTTGGAGTTTCCGTGCCCCTGCACTCTTTTACCCGTCGCCTGCCCGGGGCTGCCCTCGCGGCCGCCGCCCTTCTGTTTACGCTGTCCGCCTGCACCCCCGGCTCAACAACCGATAGGCCGGGCGCCGGCACCGCACCGTCCATTGCGGCCTCGGGCCTTCCGAGCTCCCACGTCCATGGACTCACCGTCATCGGTGACACCGGCCAGGTACTCCTGGCCACCCACGACGGCCTCTTTGACGTCACCACGTCCCCGGCCACCAAAATCGGTGACACCAACGACCTGATGGGCTTCACCACAGTCGGTGACAAGGGCCCGTTTTACGCCTCCGGGCACCCGGGCCCCGAATCGGATCTGCCCAACCCGATGGGTCTACTGAAGTCCTCCGACGGCGGCAAAACCTGGGAACAGCTCTCCCGGCAGGGGGAATCCGACTTCCACGCCATGACCATCACTAAATCCGGCATTATTGCCTTCGATGGGACGCTGCGCACCAGCCCTGACGGGAAGACCTGGACAACCGCGTCGGCCGGGTTTGCCCCGGCGGTCCTGGCCGGGCATCCCGGCAGTGACACCGTTCTGGCCACCACCGAGGAGGGTATCCAGCGCTCCACCGACGCCGGCGCAACGTGGAAGCCGTTGGACGGCGGGCCGGTGATCCAGTTCGCCGCCTTCGCGAACCCGGCCGAGGCCGTGGGCGTTGAACCGGACGGTACGGTGCACTACTCCGCTGACGGGGGGCGGACCTGGACGCAGAAGGGCCGCATCGATGCCCAGGTGGTGGCGGTCGCCGCGGTCAAGGGCGAGGACGGCATGCCCTGGATCTGGGCGGCCACCCCGGACGGGATCGTTTCCTCCACGGACGGGGGAATGACGTTCCGGCCAGCGGGCGCCTAATAGCCTGATTCCTGACTGGTTCCTGACCTGTTGGGCATACCGCTGGCGTGTCTAGGGAGAAGGGGACGGCCGGGAACGGCTCCGGCGGCCCCTCGCCCAGTGACAGGAGCCACCACGTCAGTGCCATGCTCAACGCCCGCCCCGAGGCGGACACTGCCCCGGGCCGAGACAGCCTGGCCGAATGTATTGCGGCCTGCTTCGAGTGCGCCCAGACATGTACGGCTTGCGCGGACGCGTGTCTCGACGAGGACATGGTCGCCGAGCTCGCCAACTGTATCCCGACAGATTTGGACTGCGCCGACTTCTGTGGCCGCGGGAATATCCTGACCCGGCAGACCGGCGGGCAGAGCCCTATCACGTTGTGGCGTTGAAGGCCTGCCGGGCAGCGTGCGCGGCCTGCGCCGAAAAGCATGGGGGATGCACGAGCACTGCCGGATCTGCGCCGAAGCCTGCTGCCGCTGCGAAGCCGCCCTGCGGTGTCCTCCTGGCCGGAGGCTAGGAGTTTTCGGTGCAATAGCTGCTCGTTCTAGGACGTGAGGGCCAGGGCGAGCAGTTGGACCAGGCACACTCCGCAGAGCGTGAGGCAGCAGCCGCCGCCACAGCGGCAGGGCCCCGGGCAGTGACCGCGGAGGCCCGGGCAGTCGCCCTCCGGGAAGGCCACGACGCTCTGCTGCAGCGCATCACCCCGGAAACCCGATGGAAGGCCTCAGCCAAGGGGAGGCGGATGGCTAAGACGAAGAAGGCAGCCGGCGGCCTAAGCCGACAAGCGTAAAGGGGCGAAAACCCGCTGGCTCCCAGCGGTGATAGGAGAGCCGACGGCGCGGACAACGAACAAGACGAAATGCAGCACCAGAGCGAGGGAGGAGAGCCCATGACGAAGCGGACAGAAGAGGCCAAATCAGATGGAGGTCCGGCGCCGGTGTCCTTCCCCGGAATGTTGTCCCTTGAGCAGGTCCAAGAGATCCTGAACCTGGGCGCACCGGCGGTCTATGCCCTGGTGAGAAGCTGGTGAGAAGCGGGGAGTTGAGGGACCACGTCAGGTCGGCACTTAAGGTGGCCGCGCTCCCAGGAACCATCATGTGAGCTGGACGAGGTGGGGGCGCGCCTTCGCGGAAGGTGCGCCCTCTCACCACATCCTGTTTATTGGGTTGCTGTTTGTGGCGTGGTCGATAGTTCCTGGAGGACCTTGGCGCATGCGCTGGGTACAGGCTGGATGATCTCCGCCATGCCGGTCAGCGCCAGCCGCCTGGCTGTTTCGCTGAGGGGTCCGCCGGCGATGATGACTGCTTCCGCCCCATCATTGTGGCTGGCTTCGCTCACTGCCTCGGCCAGTTCCAGATACTGCTGTTCCGGGTCCGAGGCGAGAACCAGCGGTTCGGACCTCGTCAGCCTGACCCCGGTGAACCACCGGCTACGGCCATGGCGCTTAACCAGTGCCGACAGCGACCCGGCGAGCAGGGGAGTGCTGGTCGCCATCCCGAACCGGCGGCCCTCTCCGCAGGCTGACTGGATGGAAGCCTGGCCGATGCCGATGACGGGTATGTCAAGGCTTTCGGCAAGGGCACTCCGTCCCGGGTCGCCGATGGCCGCAACAATCACCGCTTTGACAGTGGTTCCGTCCGGCCCCCTCATATAGTCGTGCACAGCGTCGTGGACGTGCTGTGCCGATTCTGCGAGGGAGTCCGGGTCGATGATCATGGCGGGGCCTCCGGCTGCCGTCAGGCCGACCACTTCCAGGCCCTCGGGTTCGAGGATGCCGGCGGCTATGTCGGTCATCAGCTGGGTGGTCCGGGAGTTGCTGTTCGGATTGATCAGGAGAACCTTCGCCTGAGCGCTGGATTCAGTGGCCATAGATGGCTCCTTCGTCCTCGGTGGCGTCCTCTTCCAGCGGCTGTCCGAACGTTTCGGGCGGGAACTGCACCACGACGCCCAGGATGATGAAGAGCCCCGCGAGGGTCGTGAACATGCCCATGAGTCCTGCGGCGTCGAAGATGACGCCGGAGATCAGCGGGAACAGCCCGCCGGACAGTGACCCGGCGGCCAGGATGATCGAGGTGCCGAACCCGCGGGTGCGGGTGGGGTACAGCTCGGGGGCGAAGAGCCAGATGGTGGTGTTCAGGATGATGACGGAGAAGTTGAACAGCACCCCGAACAGAACGACCAGGACGATGTCATTCGCGAGGAAGGCCATGGAGAGCCCAGCGGCGCAGCCGAGGATTGCTGCCCCGGTGAGGACCTTCTTGCGGGGGAGCCGGCTGGCCAGGAACGCGGCGGTTGCGGCCCCGATGAGGGATCCGGACTGCATGATGAGGGTGAACCAGAGGCTGGTATTGAGGGCGTAGCCCCGGGAGACCAGGATGGTGGGCATCAGGGTCAGCATCGAGATCTGGGCTGCGTAGGACATGCACACGGCGACGCAGAGCAGGACGGTCCGCTTCAGGAGCCGGCCGCGCAGTGCGTCCTTCCAGTGCCCCTTGGATTCGATGACAGCCGGGCCCGGCACCGCGGTGATGTAGGCTTCCGGGTCATCAATGCGGCCTGAGAGCTTACCGCTGGCGAGCCGGGTGATGACCATGTTGGCTTCATCGAGCCGTCCCTGGGACGCCAGGAACCGGGGAGTTTCCGGGACGTACCGGCGGAAAAACATGACCAGCAGGGCCGGGATGAAGAGCAGGCCGAAGACCCAGCGCCACTTGTCCGGGCCGTCGAAGAGCGTGTAGACAAGGATGCCGAAGGCCGGGGCGAGCATGTTGCCAAGGCCTGCGGCGGTGACGTTGATCAGTCCGACGGCGGTGCCGCGGTGCTTGGCTGCAAAGAACTCGGCCATCATGATCACGGCGACGGCGATTTCTCCGCCGAGGCCGAACCCGACAATGAAGCGCCCGGCGGCGAGTATCGGGTAGTTGGGTGCTACGGCGCACAACAGTGAGCCGCCGGCGAAGATGATCAGGTTGATCACCAGCATGTTCCGGCGGCCGTACTTGTCGACGATCAGCCCCGTTGCCACGCGCCCGAGCGCGGTGGCAGTGAAAGTCATTGTGTTAAGAAGTCCGATCTCGCCGGCGCCCAGGCCCCACGATTCCCGAAGGACCGGGCCGGTAATGCCGACGGCGTTCTGCTCCAGTGCATCGAAGAAGACGCCCAGTAGAATCATTAAAACAATTTGGCGGTGTGCCCCGGTCACCCCGATGCGCTGATACGCCCCCTCAATCTGGTGGGCCAACGTACCCTTGCTGGACGCCTGATCCAGCGCGGCCTCACTCTTCTTTTCCATAGTGCGCCCCTTTTATGAGCTTCGGAACCGGCCTCACCCTTGAGCACCGCCTCAGTTCCACGATATGAAATTCCTTTACCGCATTAAGGAATGTGACTTAGCTTACATCCGTGGCGGTGCTGGAATCAACGGGTCAAGGAACAATGCTTTGTGACTCACTCGCTTCCGGAAGACTCCGGACTGAGGCCCCAGCTAAACGAACGCGGAGAGGCTTCGGCCGCCTGCTTAGCGGTTCCGTTCCAGGCTTGCGCGGTGTGTCCAACTGGTGTAGCGGGACAACCCTTCGGGCACTGATGCTGGGCCAGTGTCATGGGTGGACGTTTCGCCGTCGACCAGTACGGGCGCCTGCGGGCGTTACGTCGCCCCCGGTGGGTCGCTCTGGATACTTACCAACAACACCGTTGGCCGTGGAAACCCCTCGGCAGAGGATGACCGGATAGTGCACTTCCCCCTTTACCTGATTGAGCGGACCTCTTGTCCTTGCCGCTAACCGGGCGCGAGGGCAGGCCCGGGAATACCGGTCCCCCTCGGAAGGAGGCTCAGGTGTCTTGCTCCGGCGGCGTCCCACCTTTGGGAGCCAGCGCGAGTGCGGGTCGCAGCATTAGGGCGTGGTTTCCAGCGGTTTTGAATCCGCCATAGTCCCGGGCAATTCCGTTCCGCGGTTCCAAGTGATCATGGCGGCCGGGACGGTCTGGCCGCCGTGGTCCCCAGGAAGGTGCAGCAGGGTCGTAACCCCTGATCGAGTGAGGCGCCGGCCCAGCTGTCAATGAAGTCAGTACTGGTGATCGGGTACCTCGGCTCGGAAAGCCACGGCGCGGCCGGGAACCGGACCGGCAACTCCAAGCGACGGGAGCCCGTCAGTGACCGGTGAAGGTCCCTCCCTAAAACGAAACGACGGGCCTCAATTCCTTGGGGCTGAGACTGCTATTTCGTCTTGCTTCACCCCCGGTTAGGGTGAAAACACGTAAGGGAGTATTCCGAAGCGCTGCAAACGTCACCACGTTAGGCATCGATGCCTCGCCGGGTGCAGCGGCCCGCCGGACGGCGGGCGGAGAGACTTACTCGGCTGGCTGCTACGCACCTTACGAAAGCAGGAACACGTTGACTGTTTCTCCGCTGATCTGGGGCATCACCATTGTGGGCATTCTGGCCCTGCTGGCCTTTGACTACTTTTTTCACATCCGAAAAGCGCATGTTCCCCACCTGAAGGAAGCGGCCATTTGGTCGTCCATCTACGTGGGCATCGCCATCATCTTCGGCGTTCTGGTCTTCGCCTTCGGCGGCCCCGATATGGGTAAGGAGTACTTCGCCGGGTACATCACGGAGAAGGCACTTTCGGTGGACAACCTGTTTGTCTTCCTGATCATCATCGCCAGCTTCCGGGTTCCACGCGAGGACCAGCAGAAGGTGCTGTTGTTCGGCATTATGTTCTCCCTGATCGTCCGCACCGGGTTCATCTTCCTCGGCGCGGCACTGATCAATTCCTTCGCCTGGGCCTTCTACGCCTTCGGTCTGATCCTGCTGGTCACGGCGGGCAACCTGCTCAAGCCGGACCACGGCAGCGGCGAAGCGGACAATTTCATGATCCGTCTGGCCCGTAAGTTCTTCCACACCACCGACCACTATGACGGCGACAAGCTGCTCACCATGAAGAACGGCAAAAAGGTCCTGACCCCGATGCTGCTGGTCATGGTCGCCATCGGCGGTACGGACATCATGTTCGCGCTGGATTCGATTCCGGCGATTTTCGGCCTCACGCAGAATGTCTACATTGTCTTCACGGCCACGGCGTTCTCGCTGATGGGCCTGCGCCAGCTGTACTTCCTGATCGACGGCCTGCTGGACCGGCTCATCTACCTGTCCTACGGCCTGGCCGCGATCCTCGCCTTCATCGGCGCCAAGCTGATCCTGCACGCCCTGCACGGAAACAACCTGCCGTTCGTCAACGGCGGCGAACCGGTCCCAAGCATTGAAATCAGCACCGAACTGTCCCTGACCGTCATTATCTGCGTGCTGATCGTTACCGTGGTGACCTCGCTGCTGAGCAAGGCAGGCAAGGCGCAGACCGCAATCAACAACGCCCGAC
This sequence comes from Pseudarthrobacter sp. CC4, assembly GCF_048957775.1. Classification (NCBI taxonomy): domain Bacteria; kingdom Bacillati; phylum Actinomycetota; class Actinomycetes; order Micrococcales; family Micrococcaceae; genus Pseudarthrobacter; species Pseudarthrobacter sp. CC4. Next base: position 26,649 of record NZ_JARCCZ010000042.1, read on the forward strand.
GCCACGCTGTCAACTACCTGGACCTCGAATACACCGCGGACCCCGCCGAGCGCGAGCGTATCTATAACGCCCTGCGGAAGGAAGAACAGCAAATCGAACAGATGGAACCGAAATACCGCAACAAGGCCAAAGACATAGAAAAAATCCGCGCCGAAGTAGCCGAGGCGCACCGCCGGCACAAGGAGTACCTCTCGCGCTAAAACGCTGGGTCGGAGTGATCGTAACCACGGACGCCCCAGAACTCCGCTTGCTGCGCGGGTTCGCGCGGCCAAGAGTTCGTCATAGATTCCCGATCGGTGCCAGGGGCCATCCGTCCCGAGGCAGACCCTGCGCGGCTGGCATTTCGGGCCCCTTTGAGGCCTCTCCCCCGCTCATTTCCGAAGGCCGATAAGGGATATTCCGTCAAGCTAGGACTAGCGCTTGAAGTAGGAACGGTGGTCCGGCTGTCTTCCTGATTTCCGGCTCAGAACTGCTCCAGCTTCTGACTCCTCAATCCTGGTTTTTCTTCCGTTGATCCAAGCCACTCCACGGTATAACCCAGCTCCGTCAACGCCTCTACTGCAGCTTCGGGGTTGTCGGCTACTGCCGCCCTTAGCTGAGTATCTCGCCAAAGGGACCGTCCTTCCCTTAAGGACGAGCGCCACTCTACGGAGCGGTCGATGGCAAACTCGACCACGAGCATTTCGAGAACGTCCTCAAGCGCAGGCCTAAATCGTGGTCCGCCCAAGGGCAAGTGCAGTTGGGACGGACGCATCGATGTACCGGCCGCGGTGTCGAGCCTTCTCCTGTCTGCGCGTCTATTCTTTCCGGCATCTTCCATAGCCCTCGTTAGGGCTTCGGACACAGTATGCATATTGATGTGCGCTGATGGAACACTGCTCTTGGGGCTCCGGATGAAGTCGTAGCGCACGATGGGCTCAGTTGTTAAATGGTGATGGATCGCAAAGGCACTCGATTCAACAGCGAGATACGTGTTCGCCTGATTCAACTCGCAGTGATAACGAACAGTAAGCCGAAACACTGGATTGCCGGAGACTGTAAGGACTAGACCTTCGCCCTGAATGGTCTTCACGACCACGCGGCTGCCTCTGGCGTCTACGTGCACGACGTCGTCGTCGCGGCCAAGAAAAGCCTTTAGAGTGTGGTTCACCCTCGCGGCGAACTCTCCAGCCTTGCGCTCTATGCTCCGCCTGTGTTCTTGCCTGCGTTGCGCCGGGCTACTCACCGAGAAGGTAGTTTATGTCAGCTATCTCTTCAAAAATGGCGTACTGACTTACCGTCAGGCGGTAGTCCTCTCCCTGTGACATGAGTTCGTCGAGTGTCAGTCCCGACTTCTGCACCAATGCGTCTCGTTCATGCTTCAACTCTTCAGTGGTTTTGAAGTCCACGGCCAAAACCGTCATGGGTGGTCCCTCCTTGCGCCTGTGGCACAAGTATTGCACTCGCCGCCGACAATTTTCGTACCCGTAACCTCGAGTCCTGAGAAGCGCGATAAATCGACGTAGCTAGATGACCAGTGCAACGAATGCATCCTAGATCTTGCGAGATCTTCCTCGATGCCGGTGTAGTGCGTCTGTCACTTCTCCTGAACAGTCCCAAACCTCTTCCATGGCTGCGTGCAGCTGGGCACCCATGGTGTCTAGCTCCTCCGGAGTCTGGATGGCTGCCTCCAGTTGACCTTGGGCGTTGCGGCGGCGGCTGGAAAAGGCCGTTGAGCCGGGAGTGAGTGATCCCCCCGCTGAGGCGTGAAGTATCTTGTTTCGTTGTTCCAATGCTCGTTTGGCGCTGGCGAGAACTGTCACGACCCGCTGCTGTAGCTCCGGGGACAAAGGGGAATAAGGCGACAGTGCAAGCTTCTTAGACATCTGAATCATCTGTGAGCCGGTCATACCGTCCGTCAGTGTTGTTCCCACCCCTGTCCTAGCATCAATGAGAACTGCGCAAAAGTCTGCCAGGGTTACTTCCAGCCATGCGGCCCAGATTGCGATCCGGCCGACGGCAGCTTCGCCCTCAAGCGACATGGAGGTATGCGTGCGGTAGTACGGCAAGGCAGCTTCCTCACGGGTGTCTGGGTCCATGGAACCAATCGTAGGTGCCGCGGTGTCTTTACCCGCACCGGCCTGTTATCGTGCGCGCAACGCGTCAAGGCCGGGGCGCTTTGCTCGGCAATGCGTTCCGGTCCCTGCCCTTGCGTCGCGCAACAGACCCAGGAATAGGCGAAATTTCGACCAAATCGCGTTGGTCGAAATTTCATGGGACAACTACGAACGCTAAATCTCAAGGTTGTGGGAACGGCTCCGGATTTGAGTTCTATACTCGCCGGCCATAACGCTGCACTGGGGGAGGAGCCTGGGGTCTACTGACCTCGGGCTTGGCGGAGGTACTGATAGACCGTTTCCCGGCTGATTCCATAGTCGCGGGCGAGGACGACTTTCGGGATGCCGTTGCCGGCGCGTTGGACCAGTTCGGTTGCCCGTTCCGGCGTCAAGGTCTTCTTCCTGCCCTTGTAGGCGCCGCGTTGCTGGGCCAGGGCGATGCCTTCGCGTTGGCGTTCCCTAATCAGGGACCGTTCGAATTCAGCGAAGGCACCCATGACTGAAAGCATGAGGTTGGCCATGGGGGAGTCCTCGCCGGTGAAGACGAGGTGTTCTTTGAGAAATTCGACCCGCACTCCGCGCCGGGTGAGGCCTTGGACGAGTGCGCGGAGGTCATCGAGGTTTCGGGCGAGCCGGTCCATGCTGTGCACGACTATGGCGTCGCCGTCGCGGACGAACCGGAGTAGTTCGGTCAGCTGCGGCCGCGCGGTGTCCCGGCCGGAGGCCTTGTCCGTGAAGACCCGGTCCAGGACCTGTCCTTCGAGCTGGCGCTGCTCGTTTTGGTCAAGGGTGCTGACCCGTACGTAGCCGATGCGCTGACCATTCACGGCGGCCTCCCGTTCGTCGGTGTGTGAGAACGAGTGTCGGCCCATGCCGGGGACACGTCAAGACCCGCCGGACGCGGGAACTATCTCTAGCCCAGAGGACGGCAGCCATATCCCTGCGCGGGATAAACCTCGCGGTGGTGTAGGTTGCTCACTGGTAAAACACAAGCGACAGAGTGAAGAAACGAGGACCACCACCCGTGGCTGCCGATTACGACGAAGTCCGTTCCGACGTCAAAGAATCCCAGGAACGCTCGCTGGAGGCCCTGAAGTCCGCCAGCGCCCCGGATGCCCGCAGCGTCGTCACCGAACTCGACGAAGCCGACGCTCTCGATGAAGGACTGACTCCAGGCGGGGAAATCGTCTCCGAGGAACTCATCGTCCAGGTCGTCCCGCAGGCCGCGGACGAGTTCACCTGCTCATCCTGTTTCCTGGTCCGGCACCGGTCCCAGCTCGCGCGCGAAGACAACGGGAGTTCCTACTGCATCGAGTGCGAGGGCTGACACCGTCAGAAAACCGGTTCGGCCCGGACGGTCGCGCCCGAAAATGATGCATCTGATGCAGTACGCAGCCTTTTACTGGCATCCCTGCGGATTGAAAGCGGGCGTATTCATTCGCGGTGGCTTCGTCTCCCCGGCAGCTATTCCCATGCA
>NZ_JARCCZ010000043.1:0-29197 GCF_048957775.1 Pseudarthrobacter sp. CC4
CACCGCACCGGCCAGCTGCAGCAACCCCGTCTCCGCGATCGCCGCCAGCCGCTCCTCCACCTCCTCCGGCAAAATCAGCTCCGGATGGAACCCCTCCAAACCCAGCAAAATGGCCGTCATCGTCCCGTGCCCGTGGCCCGTCGCCGCCAACGACCCATACAAATCCACCCGCAACGACGCCACCCCCGCCAGCACCCCCGAAGCCTTCAGCTCCTCAGCAAAAACAGCAGCAGCCCGCATCGGCCCCACAGTATGAGAACTCGAGGGCCCGATCCCAATAGAGAAAAGATCGAAGACGCCAACGGCCATGTGCAGGTTCCTAACTGGATGGAGAAGGGATGCGGATAACGTGCCCCTGTGGGACCGGTATCCGGAAGCGTGCGTCTAAGGGAGCGTCACGTCCGCCCAGCGGGCGTCTTCGCGACCGAGCACGCGGAGGATGCCGGTCCCACCGGGCCAAAGGTGACCACGGGGAGGCGCCTTACCTGGCGCGTTTATAGAACGGCAGGTCGACGACTTCGAACGGCTCTGCCTTACCTCGCAGGTCGATATCCAGGGTGGTGCCAACAGCGGTGAACTCAACGTCCACGTAGGCCATGGCAATGGGGTACCCCAGGGTGGGTGAGGGCTGGCCGGAGCTGACTTCGCCTACCACTTTGCCGTCCTTGAGGACCGGATAGTGGGCCCGGCCTGCACGGCGGCCGAGTCCCTTGAGCCCGACGAGCCTTCGGCCTGTGGTGGAGCCGGCGCCGGCGTCCTTCTTCGCGGCAAGCGCCGCCTTCCCCACGAAGTCGCCTTCCTTGGACAGTGCGACGACGGGTCCCAGGCCTGCGGCGAAGGGATCGCCCTGCAGGGAGAGCTCATTCCCGTAGAGCGGCATGCCTGCCTCAAGCCGGAGTGAGTCGCGTGAGGCCAGCCCGGCGGGGGTCAGCTCCCCGTCCTCGGCAATGGCGATGAGTGCCTGCCACAGGCCGGTGGCGTCGTCGTTGGACACGAAGATCTCAAACCCGTCCTCGCCGGTGTAGCCGGTGCGGGCGAGCAGCAAATCCAGTCCGGCGCCGCCCACCAGGAACGGAACCTCGACGGCGGCATAGTACTTCAGTTCCGTCACCTGGCTGTGCCGGGCTGCGGGGACCAGCCGGAGCAGCAGTTCCTGCGCCGCGGGGCCTTGGACGGCGATCAGTGACGTCACGGCGGAGGCGTCATTCACCTCCACATCGAACCTGGCAGCCCGCTTGGAAAGCTCAGCAGCCACCACTGCGGCGTTGCCGGCGTTGGGGACCACCAGGAAGCGGTCGGTACTGCCTTCTGCGCTGCCGGCGGTTGCGGGACGGCGGTACGTGATGAGGTCGTCGATGATGCCGCCGTCCTCATTGCAGATCAGAGAGTACTTGGCCTTGCCCACCGGCATGGCGGAGATCTTTCCCACCAGCGCGTAGTCCAGGAAGGCGGCCGCGTCCCGCCCGGTCACCCAGACTTCGCCCATGTGCGAGAGGTCGAACAGGCCGGCGCTATTCCGGACGGCGTGGTGTTCGGCGAGCTCGGAGCTGTACTTGAGCGGCATCTGCCAGCCGCCGAAGTCGGTGAAGGATGCCCCCAGCTTCTTGTGCTCGTCGTACAGGGCAGTGTGCTTCTCAGCCATGGAGCGTGTCCTTAGTTTTCGAACTCGGAAAGCGGCGGGCAGGAGCAGATCAGGTTCCGGTCCCCCGCTGCGCCGTCGATGCGGCCCACCGGCGGGAAGTACTTGTCCTGCTTAAGCGATTTCACCGGGAACACGGCCTGCTCGCGGGGGTAGGCGCGGTCCCAGTCGCTGCTGATGGCCGCGGCGGCCGTGTGCGGAGCGTTCCGGAGCGGGCTCTCTGCAACAGTGAAGTCACCGTCCGCCACCTGGTCGATTTCGGCGCGGATCGCGATCATGGCCTCGATGAAGCGGTCGATTTCCCCGAGGTCCTCGGACTCCGTGGGCTCCACCATGAGCGTCCCCGCGACGGGGAAGGCCAGGGTGGGGGCGTGGAAGCCGTAGTCGATGAGCCGCTTGGCCACGTCCTCGGCCGTGACCCCGGTCCGTGCCGTGAGCTCGCGCAGGTCAAGGATGCACTCGTGTGCCACAAGCCCGCCTTCGCCGGTGTAGAGGACCGGGAAGAAATCGTTCAGGCGGGCTGCGACGTAGTTCGCTGCCAGCAGCGCGGACTTGGTGGCCTCGGTGAGTCCGTGGCCGCCCATCAGCTTCACGTACGCCCAGGAAATGGGGAGCACGCCCGCGGAGCCGTACTTTGACGCCGAGATCGGCACGTCGTTGCCTTCGGTCCAGGTGGCGGCGTTGCCGGGCATGAACGGTGCCAGGTGGGCCTTGGCAGCAACCGGGCCGACGCCGGGTCCGCCGCCGCCGTGCGGGATGCAGAAGGTCTTGTGCAGGTTCAGGTGCGAAACGTCGCCGCCGAACTTGCCCGGCTGCGCCAGCCCGACAAGCGCGTTGAGGTTGGCGCCGTCGATGTATACCTGGCCGCCGGCTGCGTGGACGGCGTCGCAGACTTCACGGACGTCGGCGTCGTACACCCCGTGAGTGGACGGGTACGTGATCATGATGCAGGACAGGGCATCCTTGTTGGCTTCGATCTTGGCGTACAGGTCAGTGTGGTCAATGGTTCCGTCCGGTGCCGTGGCCACCACAACCACCTTCATGCCGGCCAGGACTGCGGACGCGGCGTTGGTGCCGTGCGCCGATGCCGGGATCAGGCAGACGTTGCGCTGCTGGTCCCCGCGGGAGTGGTGGTAGCCGCGGATCGCCAGCAGGCCGGCGAGCTCGCCCTGGGAGCCGGCGTTGGGCTGGATGGACACCTGGTCGTACCCGGTGATCTCGGTCAGCTGCGCCTCGAGGTCGGCAATCAGTTCGCGCCAGCCCTCCGTCTGGGAGTCCGGGGCGAAGGGGTGGATGGAGGCGAACTCCGGCCAGGAGATGGCTTCCATCTCGGCCGTGGCGTTCAGCTTCATGGTGCAGGAGCCCAGCGGGATCATGGTGCGGTCCAGCGCAAGGTCACGGTCCGAAAGCTTCCTGATGTAGCGCAGCAGTTGGGTCTCGGAACGGTGCGTGTTGAACACCGGGTGCTGCAGGTACCCGGAGGAACGCACGACGGCGGCGTCCAGCGCGAATTCTCCCTCGCCGTCCGCGGCGGCCGGGACGCCGAAGGCCTTCAGCACCCCGGCGGCAATTTCTGATGTTGTCGTTTCATCGGCGGAGAAGCCCACCGTGTCCGCGTCGATGAGGCGCAGGTTGATGCCCGTGGCTTCGGCGGCAGCGACGATCCCGGCAGCGTTGCCCGGCACGGAGACGGTGACGGTGTCGAAGAAACTGGTGTGCAGCACGTCCAAACCGGCGGCCTTGAGGGACGCGGCCAGCATCTTCGCGTGGGAGTGTGCTGACTGGGCGATCGCCTTCAGGCCCTCCGGGCCGTGGTACACGGCGTACATCGAAGCCACGATGGCCAGCAACGCCTGGGCGGTACAGATGTTGGACGTGGCCTTCTCGCGGCGGATGTGCTGCTCGCGGGTCTGGAGTGCCAGGCGGTAGGCGGGAACGCCGGCGTTGTCCTTCGAGACACCGACGAGGCGGCCCGGCATGGAGCGTTCGAGGCCCTTCTGCACAGCCATGTAGGCCGCGTGCGGGCCGCCGTAGAACAGCGGGACGCCGAAGCGCTGGGCGGAGCCCACTGCGATGTCCGCGCCCTGCTCGCCGGGAGGCGTGATGAGGGTGAGGGCCAGGAGGTCGGCGGCCACGGTCACCAGCGCCCCGCGGCTCTTGGCGTCGGCAATCACTGCGGCGTGGTCAAAGACGCGGCCGGAAGCGCCCGGCTGCTGGAGCACCACACCATTGATGGCGCCGTCGGGAAGTCCGTTGGAAAGGTCGGCCACTTCCACCTCGAAGCCCAGTGCCTCTGCCCGTCCCCTCACGATGGCAATGGTCTGCGGCAGGCAGTCGGCATCCAGCACAGTCTTGCCGTCCCGGGCATCTGCATTCTTGTTGGCCCGACGCATCATCAGCACGGCCTCGGCCACGGCGGTGGCTTCGTCCAGCAGGGAGGCGTTGGCGATGGGCAGGCCCACCAGGTCCTGCACCATGGTCTGGAAGTTCAGCAGCGCCTCGAGCCGGCCCTGGGAAATCTCCGGCTGGTAAGGGGTGTAGGCGGTGTACCACGCCGGGCCCTCGAGGATGTTGCGGCGGATCACCGGCGGCGTGACGGTGTCGTAGTAGCCCTGGCCGATCATCTGCACGGCGGTCTTGTTCTTGGCGGCCAGCCGGCGGAGCTCAGTGAGGGCCTCCACCTCGCTCAACGCACCTGCCAGTTCCAGCGCAGAGTCCTGCCGGATGTCCTTGGGGACGGCGGTATCAACCAGCGCGTCCACGGTGTCGTAGCCCACGGCCTGGAGCATGGTTTCGACGTCGGCCTTGCGCCTTGCGCCGATGTGCCGGTCAACAAAGGTGGCGGCAGAAGCGGGTTCGGCAGTTGCCGGGGTGGCAGTGGCCGGAACGGCGGAGGCCGGAGATACAGTCACGAGGAACTCCATAACTAAGGCGGCGCAGGATACGCCACATCGATTCGGGTCCTCCCCGCTCTGTATCTGTACCTGAGAGTTTCCGCGTTGCCTGAACACGCGGGCACCGCTTGCACCGTCGGTGAGCACGTCAGTCAAGGGATCCGGGGAGCGGACCTCAAGCGGACGGCGTGCTGCTTTCCAGAGGTGCCTCGCCGCGGCGGTACATGGGCCTGTGAGATTCCTGGGGAGGTATTGCTCCTACGGCGCCTGCTTGTACCTTCTGGCAGAACTCTCCCGCCGCAGATCAAAGGCTATTCATTTGGGTTGTCTTTGGCGCACGGGTAACGGCCCGCACACAGCACAATTCTCCTATGCCGCGGGCCCGGGGGCAAATGTCAGCTAGCCCCGTAGCCGTTCCACGGCTGACAGGAGTTCCGCCACGTCCGCCCGCCTGCTCCCCGCCTTCCCGGACGGCCCGCTTTCCCACATGGCGTTGAAGTACAGCCCGTCCCCCATGTACAGCACTGCCTTTGCCATGGGCGTGCCCACGTCCTGCCCGATAAGCTCCAGCCATTGCTGCTGGATGGCGGCGAAGCGGCGGCGGGCTTCCTCGTGGGCCACCTCCGCCAGCCGCGTCACGGCCACAAAGGAGCGGTCCATCGGAGTATCGGACCACAGCGAGGACTTGATGAAGTATGCCGCCGCCCCCTCCGGTGCGGAGGCCATGGCGGCGAGGTCCTCCCCTGCCAGGCGGTCCAGCCGTTCAAGGGTGGCGGCGATCAGCGCTTCCTTGTTGGGGAAGTGGTACAGGAGGCCCCCCTTGGAGACGCCCGCGCGCTTGGCCACCGCGTCCAGGGTGGCAGCCCGCTCCCCCACGTCGATCAGGAGTTCTTCGAAGGCATCCAGGACGGCATCTCGCGCAACGGGTTTTCTGGCCATGGTTCCCATCATGCATGGTCACGAAGCTGTTTCTTAACTATACCGTCCAGACGGTATAGTTAAAGCATGATCATGCCCGCCGCCTCCCAACAGAGCACCATCCGCCCGGCCCCAACCGCATTGCCCGCGCCAGGCCTGCCCGGGGGCAGCTGGCGCGACTGGCTGGCGCTGGGCCTGCTGATGTTCCCGGTCCTGCTGGTAGCCGTGGACAACACAGCCCTGACCTTCGCCCTGCCTGCCATTGCCGCCGCCCTCCGCACCTCGGGAGTAGAACTGCTGTGGATTGTGGACGCCTACCCGCTGGTGCTGGCCGGGCTGCTGGTTGCCATGGGAAGCCTGGGCGACAGGATCGGCCGGCGCCGCCTGCTGGTCATCGGCAGCATCGGCTTTACCGCAGTCTCGGCAGCAACCGCTTTTGCCCCCAGCGCCGGATGGCTCATCGCAGGCAGGGCTTTCCTTGGCTTCTTCGGCGCCATGCTGATGCCCGCCACACTGTCCCTGATCCGCAACATCTTCCCGGACCCCAACCGGCGGAGGTTGGCCATCGCCATCTGGGCCGCCGGATTCTCGGGCGGCGCCGCACTGGGGCCCATCCTTGGCGGGTGGCTGGTGGAACAGTTCTGGTGGGGAGCCGTACTCCTGGTGGCAGTGCCCATCATGCTGCCGCTCCTGGCCCTGGGCCCGGCCTTCATCCCGGAGTCCAGGGACCCGTCACCGGGGAAGGTGGACGTGCCCAGCATCCTGCTCTCCCTATTCACCATGGTTCCCATGGTTTACGGGATCAAGGACCTGGCCACCGAAGGCCCGGGTGCCACAGCCCTCGGAACCATGGCGCTCGGCCTGGCAATGGGCGCGGCCTTCGTACGCAGGCAGCAGCGGCTGCACAGTCCGCTGCTGGACCTGTCCCTGTTCCGGAACAGGGTGTTCAGCATGGCCATCACTGCCAATATCCTGGCCCTGTTTTCATTCAACGGCTTTATCCTCTTCCTCGCCCAGCACCTCCAGCTCATTGAAGGCATGTCCCCCTCGGCTGCCGGAATGGCCATGGTCCCGGCACTGGTGGCCACCATGGTGTCGGGCCTTGCCGTGGTGCCGGCGGTGAGGAAAGTACGGCCGGGCTTCGTGGTGGCGGCAGGACTCGCCATGAGCGCCGCCGGCTACAGCATGGTGGCTTTCGGAAGCACCGGGGGCGGGCCCGCGCTGCTCCTCGGCGCGCTGTTGGTCCTTGCATTGGGCGTGGGGACGGCGGAGACCATCTCCAACGATCTCATCCTGGGAAGCGTGCCGCCGGAAAAGTCCGGGGCGGCGGCAGCGATTTCCGAGACGGGGTACGAAATTGGCGCCGTTTTGGGAACCGCCGTGCTGGGTTCCATCCTCACGGCTTCCTACCAGCACAACCTGCGGCTTCCGGCCGGCCTGGCAGAAACCGCCCCCGCCCAAAGCACCGCGCACGCCCGAGAGACCCTCGCTGGAGCCATGGAACTGGCGGCCGGCCTGCCGGGCCCCATGGCCAGCACCCTCCGGCAGGCCGCCGGCTCGGCCTTCGAGTCAGGGGTGCACGTCACCGCAGCGATTGGGCTGGTACTGATGGCGACGGCGGCAGTCCTCGCCGCCGTCGTACTCCGGAAGGTGCCCAAGGCAGCCAGCTGAAGGCCGCAAGGCGCGCCCCCGCCGGTGACAGCAAAGCGCCCGCAGCCGGAGCGTGTGGCTCCGGCCGCGGGCGCCAGGCAGGCCGCTTCGCCGCGGGTGCTGCTACTTGGAGTCCGGCGCCGTAACGCTCGCGGTGGGCTTCATGGTTTCAGCATTGACCATCCAGGCGAACTGCTCCAGCTTGGCGATGAACTCGTGCAGCAGGTCCGCGGTGGTGGGATCCTCTTCATCCACCTCATCGTGAACCTTGCGCATGGTGCCAACGGCAGCCTCAAGGGCAGCCACGATCCGCTCGATCGCATCCTTGGTGCTGATCAGGCCGTCAGGGAACTGGGCCAGGCTAGTGGACCCGGCCACGGTGGAGCTGCGGCCGTCAGGCAGGGCGTGGAGGGCCCGCATCCGCTCGGCGGTGTCGTCGGCGAACTGGCGGGCAGCGTCAACGATCTCATCCAGCTGCAGGTGGAGGTCGCGGAAGTTGGTTCCCACAATGTTCCAGTGCGCCTGCTTGCCCTGGATATGCAGTTCAATCAGGTCGGCGAGCACGGCCTGCAGGTTGTTGGTCAGTGTCGGTGAAGCTTTCATGCATCCTCCTCAATTGGTCCAGTAAGCCCGACGCTACCAGCACCAGCGGGCACGGCCGAGGGCTCGCGGGGAATTTCTCAGTGAGCTTACTAAATCGCTCACAACCGAAACAAAAGAACGCCGTTCATTATTTTCCTTGCTTCCTGAGGCGCTCCCCTCCATACTAAATGAACGCCATTCATATAGTGACCGTCGTCTCAACTTCTCCAGAAAGTGGTGCCATGACCGAGACCATCCGCACCAGCACATCCGCCTACGGCTCCGGGAGGCCTTCACCGGCAGCCGCCGGCACGAGCCCCAAAGGACTGAAGGGCGGGCAGCTGGGACTCCTCGCCGTCGTCGTCCTGGGCATTTCCACCATCGCCCCCGCCTATACCTTGACCAGCGCCCTTGGCCCCACGGTTAACGAAGCCGGGCTCCAGCTGCCCGTCATCTTCCTGATCGGTTTCATCCCCATGATCCTGGTCTCCCTTGCCTATCGGGAACTCAACGCCGATTCCCCGGACAGCGGCACCACCTTCACCTGGGTCACCAAGGCCTTCGGCCCGTGGGTTGGCTGGATGGGCGGGTGGGGCCTGCTGGCGGCCAACATTATTGTGCTCTCCAACCTCGCGGGAGTCGCCGTCGACTTCTTTTACCTTTTCCTTTCCCAGCTGACGGGCTCGCCGGAGCTCGCCGACCTGGCGGCAAACAAGGCCCTGAACGTGCTGACCTGCTTTGTGTTTGTGGCCCTGGCCGTCTGGGTCAGCTACCGCGGCCTGCACACCACCAAGCTGGTCCAGTACAGCCTGGTGGGATTCCAGCTGCTTGTCCTGGGTCTCTTTGTAGGCATGGCCTTCGCCAACTGGTCCGCCTCTGACACTGCCATCCCGTTCAGCTGGGAGTGGTTCGACGTCACCAGGATCGAGACCTTCGGGCAGATCGCCGCAGGCATCTCACTGTCCATCTTTGTCTACTGGGGCTGGGACGTCTGCCTGACCGTCAATGAGGAAACCTCCAACGGCAAGAGGACGGCAGGACTGGCCGGAACCCTGACCGCCGTGATCGTCCTGGCGATCTACCTGACGGTGAGCATCGCCACCATGATGTTCGCCGGCGTAGGTGATACCGGCAACGGCCTGAACAACACCGAGATCCACGAAAACATCTTCACGGCACTGGCCTCTCCCATCATGGGTCCGTTCGCCATCCTTATGTCCATGGCAGTGCTGTCCAGCTCCGCCGCGTCCCTGCAGTCCACGTTCATGTCGCCGTCCCGCAGCCTGCTGGCCATGGGGTACTACGGCGCGCTTCCGGAGCCGTTCAGCCGGGTCAGCAGGAAGTTTGCGACGCCGGGCTTCGCCACGGTTGCCGCCGGCATCATGTCCGCGGGCTTCTACGCCGTGATGCACGTGGTCAGCGAGAATGTCCTCAATGACACCATCCTGGCGCTCGGGCTGATGATCTGCTTCTACTACGGCCTCACTGCCCTGGCCTGCGCCTGGTACTTCCGCCACAGCCTGTTCAACAGCATGCGCCATTTCCTCCTCCGCCTGGTATGCCCGGTGCTGGGCGGCGTGGGCCTGTTCGTAGTGTTCCTGCAGACCGCCGTGGACAGCTGGGCGCCGGAGTTCGGCAGCGGCTCGGAGGTGTTCGGGGTGGGCCTGGTCTTTGTCCTGGGCGTCGGCATCCTGGCGTCCGGTGCCGTCGTCATGCTCATCATGGCCAGGGTCCGCCCCGGCTTCTTCCGCGGCGAGACCCTTAAGCGGGATACCCCCGCACTGGTGGTCCCGGAGTAAGGCGCGGAGGCTTCCGGAGGCCGTCATCGCCGGCGAAGGAAGGTGCCGTTCCCCTGGAAACCGGGGGAACGGCACCTTCGGTGCTGGTTGGCTGACTGTCACCAGTAGTGCGCCACGTCAACCACCAGGCGCGACCCGGAGCCCGGCCCGTCCAGGGTGAAGACCCGGAACGGCAGGCGGGCCCGTACGCCCAGCCCGATGCTGGTGTAGCCCTCATAGCTGCCGGCAAAGACCACCTGGCGGAAGGTCTGGTAGCGGGCAACGTTTGAGAGCTCAGCCTGGTTCGGCGGGTTGTAGGTGGAGTTGTAGTCCTCGTCGTAGGCGGGCGAGTTCACCGTCACCTGCAGGCGCGCGTTCCCCCGGACGGGGATGGCAAAGCCGGACCCGTCCTGGACTATCTGTGGAACGTACCGCACGGTATAACCCGCAACGGCGCCGTTGAGGTCCACCACCATCCTGTCGAAGCAGTAGTGCTGCCCGGTCCGGACGTTGGTGACGGTGGCGGTGCTCATGCTTTGGTCGGCCTTGGCCAAAGACCCCCATACGAGCCCGCAGTAGGAGGTGGAAGCGGAGGCGGGCCCCGGAACCACGATTCCCAGCCCGGCCGCCAGGAGGATGGCAGCCAGCCAGGTGTAGAACTTTTTCATTTTGGAGCCACCCATGTGTGGAGCGAATGGATAGCTCAAGAGTAGGAGCGTTTACGGCGCGAAACGAGGTTTGTTGCCGCTTCGCCACGCAACCGTTAACCCGCGGCGCCCTTCATCACGCCCCTGTATAGCGAGAGCCGAAACAGGGCTTCCGCCGGCCCGTTTGGAACCCGTTCCGTGTTGTTTCGGCATTGTTCCGGCACCTTGCCGTTACCGGGATAACGACGGCGGCAGGAGACAAGAAGCGCCGGTCACCCGAGGGGGGGGGTGGCCGGTGCCGGGCAATCCGGAAGAAGGGTCAGCCTTCGCAGTCGCGGCAGTACTTCAGGCCGTCTTTTTCCCGGGCAACCTGCGAGCGGTGGCGGACCAGGAAGCACGACGAGCAGGTGAACTCATCGGACTGCTCGGGAACAACAATGACCGTCAGTTCCTCGTTGGAAAGATCCGCACCCGGCAGGTCAATGCCCTCGGCAGTGTCGTTCTCGTCGACATCGATAACCGCTGTCTGCGCGTTGCCGCTCCGCGACGCCTGGAGGGCCTCAAGAGAGTCGGCGGGCGACTCTTCTTCCTGCTTGCGTGGAGCATCGTAATCGGTAGCCATAGCGTGTTCACTTTCGTTGCTGCGCAGCGCCATTCAGGCACCTCAGTGCAGCAGTTTAGGGCATTATCGCCCTACTGGCGCAATAGTGTGGCTAAGCAGACATTCCGCCGCTTCCACCCGCTGTTCCTGCATGCTCGGACCGGGCCTGGTCGGCGCCCAGGGACACTCCACTCAAGGCCGGAAGCCAGCCCCACCGGCTGGCGTCGGCCATGGCGCCGGCGGCATTGGACTCGGATTCGTAGGTGAACGTATCCAGCAGCCAGTCGCGGAGCCGGATGAGCAGGGTGTCCGTCATGCAATGAAACCTACGCAGCGATTGTTGTGGCTACGTTTCGCGGCGGTCTCCCCCGGATTAAATCAGCTGCCGGCCCGGTCTCCGGGCGGACTTTTCAGGCGGGCGGCGCCGTGCTGCTGCGCAGGACGAGTTCCGGCTCCACCACGAGTGTCCGGGGTCCTTCCGTCCCGTCGAACGCCGTGAACATCATCTGCATGCACCGCCGACCCAGTTCCTCGAAGTCCTGCCGGACCACCGTCAGCGGCGGACTGAAGTAGCCGGCCTCGGGCTGGTCGTCGAAGCCCACCACGGACACGTCCTGCGGCACTTTGATGCCGGCCTCGGTCAGTGCGCGAAGGACTCCCAAGGCCATCTGGTCGTTGCCCACGAAGAGGGCAGTTGCCCGGCGGGTCGCCGCGATCCGCCGGCCGATTTCGTAGCCGCTGCCGGCGCTCCAGTCACCTTCGATGATCAGGTCCGTATCGAGTCCGGCAGAGGCAAGGGTGGACCGCCAGCCGTCGGCGCGCGCCACGGCATCGATCCAGTCCTGCGGCCCCGCGACGTGCCCGATCCGGACGTGCCCCTGCCCGATAAGGTGCCGCACGGCCAGTTCAGCCCCGCGGCGCTGGTCCACCCTGACGCCGCCAACCGTGTCGTTCCCATCGGGTCCCACGGCCACCACCGGCACTCCGATGGGAAGTTCCGCCAGCGCCGCCAGCGTCTCAAGGTGCGGAACGATTACCACGATGCCGTCCACCGACTGGTCCAGGAAGTGCCTGACGGCGTCCAGGATCGCGTCGCGGCTGAACTCCCGCAACGCGGCGACGCTGACGAAATATCCCGCGTCCCTTGCAGCGCGTTCCACGCCCAGCAATGTATTGGCAGGACCGTACTGGGAGAGCTCGCTGCCCAGGACCCCGATGGTCTGCGAGCGCCGGGTGACCAGGCTCCGGGCTGCGGTGTTGCGGCGGTAGCCAAGCCGGGCTATCACCGCTTCCACTCTTTCCCGCGTCCCCGCGCTCACGTTGGGGTGGTTGTTGACCACCCGTGACACGGTCTGGTGCGAGACCCCGGCCAGCTCCGCCACGTCCTCAAGCCTCGGCAGCCGGCGAGGCTTGCCGTGCGTCACGAGGTTCGTGTCCGGGGCGGGGGCCAGGACCTCAGCCGTGCCACGCGATCAGATCCCGCCGGCCAGCTTGTAGTAGGCGGCGTTCCAGTTGAGGTCCTTCTTGAACTGCCGGATGGAGGTGCCTTCGTCAATGGTCAGGAGTTCGGTTTTGGCGATGTCGGCGAAGTCCTCGAATACGTCAATGCCCACCTGGGTGGAGAGCACGGTGTGGTGGGCGGCGCCGGCGGTGAGCCAGGCCGCGGCGGAGGTGGCGAAGTCCGGCTTGGGCTCCCACAGGGCGCGGGCCACGGGCAGGTTGGGCAGCGGCTGCTCCAGGGGAACGACGTCGACGGCGTTTGCCACCAGGCGGAAACGGTCCCGCATGTCGGACAGGGCGACGACGACGCCCGGGGAGGCATCGGCGTCGAACACCAGGCGGACCGGGTCTTCCTTGCCGCCGATGCCCAGCGGGTGGATTTCCAGGCGCGGCTTCGATGCCGTGAGGGAGGGGCAGACCTCCAGCATGTGCGCGCCCAGGATCTTCTCGGATCCGGGTTCCAGGTGGTAGGTGTAGTCCTCCATGAGCGAGGCACCGCCGGGCAGGCCTGCGCCCATCACCTTCGCGGCGCGGACCAGGATGGCGGTCTTCCAGTCGCCTTCGGCGCCGAAGCCGTACCCGGCGGCCATGAGCCTCTGCACCGCGAGGCCGGGAAGTTGGCGCAGGGCGCCCAGGTCCTCGAAGGACGTGGTGAACGCGGCGGAGCCGTTGGCCTCCAGGAAGCTGCGCAGGCCGAGTTCGATCCGGGCCCCGTACCGCAGCGATTCATGCCTGGCCGCGCCTGCGCGGAGCTCCGGCACCACGTCGTAAAGGTCCTCATATTCCGCCACCAATGCGTCGACGTCGGCCTCCGCCGCGCCGTGCACGGCCTCGGCGAGCTCGTTGACGGACCACGTGTTCACGGCGACGCCGAAGCGCAGCTCCGCCTCGGTCTTGTCGCCTTCGGTGACGGCGACGTTGCGCATGTTGTCGCCGAAGCGGGTCAGCTTCAGGGTGCGGACGGCGGCCCATCCGGCGGCGGCCCGCTGCCAGGAACCCACCTGGCGTGCCACGTCAGGGTTGGAGACGTGCCCGACGACGGTCTTCCGGGCGATGCCCAGGCGGGACTGGATGTACCCGAACTCGCGGTCTCCATGCGCGGCCTGGTTCAGGTTCATGAAGTCGAAGTCGATGTCCGCCCACGGCAGGTCCCGGTTGGCCTGGGTGTGCAGGTGCAGCAGCGGTTTGCGCAGCAGGTCCAGGCCCTGGATCCACATCTTGGCCGGGCTGAACGTGTGCATCCAGGCGGTCACACCGATCACGGAATCATCCGAGTTCGCTTCCAGGGCCGTGCGCCGGATGGCATCCGAATCCGTGAGGACAGGCTTCCAGACGATCTTGACCGGGACGGCGGAATTGGCGTTGAGCTGGTTGGCGATCTCCTGCGACTGGGCGGCCACCTGCTTGAGGACTTCCTCCCCGTACAGGTGCTGGCTGCCGGTGAGGAACCAGACCTCGTAGCCGTCGAGGGAAGTGTTTGCTGCGGTGCTCATGGATTCTCCTGGGAAGTGATGTGGCGGCGCTGGATTACTGGCCTGTGCTTTTTATTGGCCGTAGACGTTCTGGTAGCGGGCATAGAGGGAGTCGATGGAGCCCTGGTCGATGGGCAGGGGCTCGCCCAGCTGCCTGGAAATGTGGACGGTGCGGGCCACCTCCTCACACATCACGGCGGCCTTCACGGCGGAGCGGGCGTCCTTGCCGATGGTGAAGGGACCGTGGTTCTGCATCAGGACAGCCGGTGAATTGGAGTTCTTCAGCGTCTCCACGATCCCGTGGCCGATCGAGTCGTCGCCGATCAGCGCGAACGGGCCCACCGGGATGGAGCCGCCGAACTCATCGCCCATCATGGTCAGCACGCACGGGATGGCCTCCCCCCTCGCAGCCCAGGCGGTGGCGTAGGTGGAGTGGGTGTGCACCACGCCGCCCACCTCCGGCATGTGCCGGTAGACGTAGGCGTGCGCTGCTGTGTCCGACGACGGAGACAGCGGCGGGTTGCCCCAGTCCACCGTGCCGCCGCCACCGACGTTGGTGCCCCTGACGGGCGTGCCGTGCAGGTCGGTCACGATCATCTGCTCCGGGGTCAGGTCCTGGTAGGCGACCCCGGAGGGCTTGATGACCATCAGGTCGGTGCCCGGCACCCGGGCGGAAACGTTGCCCGCGGTCCACACCACCAGTTCGTAGCGGGTCAGCTCGGCATGCAGCGCGCACACTTCTTCACGGACCCGGGCGATGGTTTCCAGGATCCCGGTTCCGGTTCCATTCCCTGCACTCATGCGGACACCTCCACGGCCGGTTCGGCGGCGGAGCCGACGCCGGGCAGGTCGGCCCGGGCAGCTTTGCGCTGGATGGCCTTGAGCCGGTGCATCACGTCGTTGCCGCCGCGGCCGAAGTAGTCGTGCAGGGCCTTGTACTCCTGGAAGAGTTCCTCGTAAGCGGCCACGTTTTCCGGGATGGGCGTGTAGACCTCACCGGGTTCGGAACCCATGGCGGCGGCAGCTTCCCGGATGTCAGCGTATTCTCCGGCGGCGACGGCGGCGTGGATGGCGGATCCCAGGGCCGGACCCTGCTCCGAGCCGATGGTGGACAGCTGAAGGCCGGTGGCGTCCGCGTAGATCTGCATCAGGAGCCTGTTCTTGAGCAGGCCGCCGGCCACGATGAATTCCTTCACCGGAACCCCGGCGTCGCGGAAGGCGTCCACGATGGTGCGGGTTCCGAAGGCCGTGGCTTCCAGCAGGGCGCGGTAGGTGTCCTCGGGCCTGGTGGCGAGGGTCTGGCCCACCACGATGCCGGACAGCTCATGGTCCACCAGCACCGAGCGGTTGCCCGAGTGCCAGTCGAGTGCGATCAGGCCGTGCTCCCCGATGGCCTGCCGCGACGCCAGTTCGGTGAGGTACTCATGGATCCCCAGCCCGCCGTCCCTGGCAGCCTGGTGGTATTCGGGCGGGACGCCGTACTTGGTGAACCAGCCGAAGATGTCCCCCACGCCGGACTGCCCGGCCTCGTAGCCCCACAGGCCCGGCACGATGCCGCCGTCCACTGCCCCGCACATTCCCGGCACTTCCCGCAGTTCGTTGCCGTTCATCACGTGGCAGGTGGAGGTGCCCATGATGGCCACCAGCTGGCCGGCTTCCACTGCCTTGGCGGCAGGGACCGTGACGTGGGCGTCAACGTTTCCCACGGCCACGGCGATGCCCTCCGGCAGCCCGGTCCAGGCTGCCGCCTCCGCCGTCAGGGTGCCGGCGGCGTCCCCCAGCCGCCCGATGGCGTGCTCCAGCTTGGAACTGACAAAGTCCTTGAAGTCCGGGTTCAGGGCGGCCAGGAAATCCGCCGAGGGATACCGCCCGTCCTGGTAGATGCCCTTGTAGCCGGCGGTGCAGGCGTTGCGGACGTAGCGGCCGCACAGCTGCCAGACGATCCAGTCGGCCGCCTCCACCCAGTGGTCCATGGCGGCGTAGGCCTCCGGGTCCTCTTCCAGCAACTGCAGGCCTTTGGCGAACTCCCACTCGGAGGAGATCAGGCCGCCGTACCGCGGAAGCCACTCTTCGCCCCGTTCGGCGGCCAGCCGGTTGATCCGGTCGGCCTGCCCTTGGGCGGCGTGGTGGCGCCAGAGCTTCACGTAGGCATGCGGCCGGTTGGCATAGCCCGGCAATTCGTTCAGGGGCGTGCCATCGGCCTTGACGGGCACCATGGTGCAGGCGGTGAAGTCGGTGGCAATACCGACGACGGCGGCCGGGTCGATCCCCGCGGCGGCCACCGCGGCGGGAACGGCTATGCGCAGGACGTCCCTGTAGTCGTTGGGCACCTGAAGCGCCCATTCCCCGGGAAGCCGTGCTCCGTCGTCGCCCGCCACGTCTTTGGGCAGGGAGCCGGTCACCACTGCATGGGGATACTCATGGACGGCGCTGCCGAGCTCCTTGCCGTCGCGGACCCGCACCACCACGGCACGGCCTGACAGGGTTCCGTAGTCCACCCCGATCACGCAGTGGTCGGGGTGGACGTCGGAGCTGGAAGTGAACAACGCAGCTGGCATGGGGTTGCCTCCATCCGGGAGGCAGAGGCCTCATTACCGGTTTTGTAGGGTCAGGGTCGAGCTAAGTGCTGCAGCAAGTGTGAACGCTAACAAAGAAGAAGTCAATGAGGTCAAAGGTTTTCGGAGTTTCCGCGAGGACACTCTTGTTAGCGTTCACAAATTCATCTATATTGACCGGTTCCGGATCACGTCCGGGACCCGGGGGTCCCTCACGTACGTTAGGCGCCCGCGGCACTTCGCCCCCTGCTGTCCCGGGCATGGCTTACGGGCATTGTTCAGGGCGCTGCCGCGACTCCGGTAGCAACATCCGCCGGCGAGCGCTGCCGACGGCTGAGCAGGATAAAGGGAGCCGCAATCAGTTGCACTGCCCCACCCACGGCCAGTGAAGCCGGGTAGCCGTAGAGGTCCGCGGTCCGGCCGAGCAGCGGCTGCACCACCACTCCCCCGGCCGAGCCCAGCAGGGAATCGAAGCTCAGCACTGTGGCACGCTGCTTCGAGGCAATCATGTCGTTCAGGTATGCCTGCCGGACGGGCGTGCCGGCCGAGGACACGATTGCCCAGAGTGCCAGGAGCACCAACGCCAGCCAGAAGACGCTGGTGAACATGAGCACCACCAGGATGAGTGCACTGGCCACGTTCGTGGCTATCAGCACGCTGGTCCGCCGCCGGACCAGTTTCCGGACCCGGGGCGCCATCCATCCGCCGACGACGTCCGCTCCTGCCACCAGGGCCGCCGCCAGGCCCGCTATGGCATAGGCCCGCGGGTCTCCGAAAAGCTGAAGCAGGTAGGGCTGCAGGGCATAGAAAACGTAGATGCCCACCCCTTCGGTGAACGGGGCCGCCAGCATGATGAAGCGGACGGGCGGGTTCTTCAGTCCGTTGTCCACGGATGCCCGCAATACTGCCCGGGTGGCCTGCAGCGGATGGGCCGAACGTTCAGGCGTGAAGCCGACGTCGTGCATGAGCAGGAAGGCCACGGCGAACATGGCGGTGAGCACGCCCACCCGAACGAGGAACGGAACACCGAGGTTGCTGGCCTGGGCAATGACCCCGCCGGCCACGGAGCCCGCCAGCATGGCAACGCCGGAGACCATCTGCCCCCGGCCAAGCACCGTTTCCAGCCCGCCTTCGTAACCGGCGAAACTCAGGGCGTCCACCAGCCAGGCCTCCACTGCGCCGGAGAAGAAGGTGAAGCCCAGGCCCAGCAGGACCGAGACCACGGCCCACCACCAGAACGGGGCTGAAAACTGCCACAGCAGGTAGTACAGGAAGGTGGACCCGGCCAGCGTGAGTGTGCCCAGCAGGAAGGAAACCCGGCGGCCCCAACTGTCCGCCACTACTCCGGTCGGCACCTCGAACAGCACCATGCCGGCCGTAAAGAAGGCATTCGCGGCAAAGGCCTCCAGGTTGCTTAGGCCCGCATCCAGCAGGAAGAGCGTGTTGATGCCCCAGATGAACGAGGCCGCCAGGGTGTTTCCCAGGGTCAGCGTCAGGTAGACGCGCTGGATCTTCCTGGCTGCGTCGTTCATGGCAGGTGCGGCTACGGGGTGCTGAAGCTGGCGGGTACCGGATCATGCCGCAGGTACCGGCGGCGGAAGCGCCCGGATCCCGCGGTGAGGGCCCGCAAATCGACGGCATAGCGCAGCAGTTCCTGGTCCGGGACTTCAGCGCTGATTTCGGTCAGGCCGTCACCGGAGGAGGTGGTTCCGGTGAGCCTGCCGCGCCTGGCGGACAAGTCACTCATCACGGACCCCACGTGCTCGTCCGTCACAGTGATGACCACCGATGACACCGGCTCCAGGAGTTGGATCCGCCCTGCTGCCGCCGCCTCGCGCAGGGCCAGCGCCCCGGCGGCCTGGAATGCGGCATCGGAGGAATCCACGCTGTGCGCTTTGCCTCCCGTGAGCGTCACCCGCAGGTCCACCACCGGGAAGCCCGCGCTGACCCCCTTTTCCATCTGGGCACGGACGCCCTTCTCCACGGACGGGATGAACGTCCCCGGGATCACGCCGCCCACCGTCCTGTCCACGAATTCGAAGCCCCCGCCGCGTGGCAGGGGTTCCACGTCAATATCGCAGACAGCATATTGCCCGTGGCCGCCGGACTGCTTGACGTGCCGCCCATGGCCGGCGGCGGGGGCCGAGAAAGTTTCACGCAAGGGCGTCACCACGTCCACCGTATGCAGCTTCACGCCCTGGTCCCGCAACCTGTCCAGCACCACCTCGGCGTGGGCCTCCCCCATGCACCAAAGGACGAGCTGATGCGTTTCCTGGTTCCGTTCCACCCGCAAGGTGGGATCGCCGGCCGCGATCTTCCCCAGGCTGCGCGCCAGGGCGTCTTCGTCACTGCGCGAATCAGCCTCCACGGCCACGGGCAGCAGCGGCTCGGGCATCTCCCAGGTGGCCAGCAGCAGCGGCCGGTCCCGGCCGGAGATGGTGTCTCCGGTTTCGGCGCTTCCCAGTTTCGCCACCGCGCAAATGTCCCCCGCCACGCAGTGCGGGACAGGCCGCAGCGAGGCACCGAGCGGGGAGTAGAGGTGCGTAACGCGTTCGTCCGTGTCGTGGTCCTGGTGGCCGCGGTCGGCCAGGCCCTGGCCGGTAACGTGCACCGGAGCATCCTCCCGGAGCGTGCCGGAGAAAACCCGGACCAGGCAGATCCGGCCCAGGAACGGGTCGATGGAGGTGCGGACCACCTCTGCCGCCAACTGGCCCTCCGGATCGCAGGACAAGGGCCCGGCGGGCGCGCCCGCCAGGTCCGTCACCTCGGGCACCCGGCCGTCCGACGGAGGCGGGAAGGCCCGGACCAGGACCTCCACCAGTTCCGCGGTCCCCAGTCCGCTGACGGCCGACGTGGACAGGACGGGGAAAAAGGACCCGCGCTCGACGGCGGTTTCCAGGTCAGCGACAAGGACGTCGGTTTCGATGTCCTCGCCTGCCAGGTAGCGGTCCATCAGGGTTTCGTCTTCGCTCTCGCCGATGATCCCCTCGATGAGGTCCCCCCTGGCGGCACCGACGGCCGCAAGTTCGTCGGGGGTCGCTTCGCGCGTCGTTGCGGACAGCTCCCCGGATGAGTAATCGCTGACCGTCCCGGACAGCAGGCCGAGCAGGCCGGTGACCTCAGCGCCCGTCCGGACCGGAACGTACAGCGGCAGGACGCCCTCGCCGAAGGACTTCCGGCAGGCGGCCAGGACGCCGTCGTAATCTGCCCGCGGGTGGTCCATGCGGGTGATGGCGACGGCACGGGGCAGGCGCATGTGCTCGCATTCATCCCACAGCGCGGTGGTGGTGGCGTCGATTCCGTCGACCGCGGACACCACGAACAGGGCGGCATCCGCGGCGCGGAGTCCTGCACGGAGTTCGCCGATGAAATCCGGGTAGCCCGGGGTGTCCAGGAGGTTCACTTTGATGCCGTCAACCAGCAGCGGCACCAGCGACAGGGTCACTGAGCGCTGCTGGTGGACCGCGGCGGGGTCGGAATCGCTGACGGTGGTCCCGTCCGGAATGGATCCCTTGCGGGTGATCATGCCGTTGGCAGCGAGCAGCGCCTCGATCAGCATGGTCTTCCCGGCACCTGAATGGCCTACAAGCGCCACGTTCCGGATTTTGGCGGGCTCCTCTGCTGCGATTCCGGCGGAGGCATCGGCACGTCGGGACTCGGGTCCGTTCCTTCCGGCCGCTGTCCTGGCTGAGTCCTTGGTGCCTCTGACCGACATGGGAACCTCCTGGCGCCTTCGCCATCCAACCGGGCTGAACATGTCCTCTGATTCGACACCCTGCAGGGGCTGTACGGCAAGGGCAGGCAGAAGGGAAATTACGAGCCGCGGGCCTTCCGGGTGGCCGCATCGTTGGCCTTCTGGATGGCTTTGACCAGTTCGTCCTTGTCCATCTTCGAACGGCCGTCGATGTGCAGCTCCTGCGCGAGCTTATAGAGATGTTCCTTCGAGGCGTTCGCGTTCACGCCGCCCGCGGTGGGCTCGGAGGACCGCACGCCCCCTTCGGCCCGTTTGTCCGAGGGGCCGCGTTTTTCCTTCGGCTCCCAGTGGTCGCCCACCTTCTCGTAGCTGTGCTTGAGCGAGGCGTAGGCTGCCCGGGCGGCCCTTTGCTCGTCATTGTCGTAGCTCTCAAGGGCTGAATCGTAGGTTTTGGCGAACGTGTCCTGGGCCTTCCGCCCGGAGCGCTGCAGGGTCGAGGGCAGCTCATCCTTGCGGGCGTGGCCGTTCTTTCCGGTCTTGGGCATGGCACCCACACTCCTTTTATCAGCAGGCTGATGGTCGGGATAGAACCAGCTTAGCCGTCCGGAGAGGAGAGGGTAGTGGAGCCCCCTGTCGGATTCGAACCGACGACCCCCGCTTTACAAGAGCGGTGCTCTGGCCAACTGAGCTAAGGAGGCGTGCCCCTGCGGGCTGGCGCCTGAACGGCGCTAGATAAGGTTAGCCCAAGTGGCGCCGGTGGTAAAAACGCCCGCGCCAACGCCCCGTACCGGCTTTAAAGACGGCGGCCCGTTCCGGGAAGAATCCGGAACGGGCCGCCGATGTGCCGTTGGGCTCTTAGGCCTTGGCGTCGATGGCCGCCTGGATCTCGGCGTTCAGGTCCGAGGCGCCGTCCCACTTCTTGCCGTCGATGAAGATGGTGGGCGTCCCCGAGATGCCGGAGTTTGCGGCAAGGTCGGTGGAGTACTTGACGTAGGGACGGAAAGTCTTGTCGTCCACGCAGCTGTTGATGTCTGCGCCAACGTCGCTGGCCAGGGACTTCAACTTGTCATCTGACAGGCCGGCTCCGCCCTCGGCGGGCTGGTTGTCGAAGAGGATATTGATGTAATCCGCGTACTTCCCGGGGGCCTTGTCTGCAACGCACGCGGCGGCGTTCGCGGAACGTGAGGAGTAGTTGGTGCTGGACTGGCGGTCCAGGAAGCCCAGCGGCCGGTACTCCATAGTGATCTTGCCTTCATTGCGAAGGCTGGTCAGGGCCTCGTTGTATGTTTCCTCGAACCGGAGGCAAACGGGGCAGATGAAGTCGATGTATGCAATGACCTTGACCGGCTGTCCCGCTTCGGCCTCGGCCCCCGGCGCCACCACGGGGTTGGGCTGTGTTTCAGGCTTGGCCGGAAGATTGGCCATGTCCACCGTGGCCGGGTCCGTCTTCTTCACTTCGGAGTTGGCCAGCAGGGTCACGCCGCCGTTGACGTTGGCGTTGGCCGGCACCGGACCCTGGTCGGCGATGGGGGTGTTCTGCCTGATGCTGGTGGTCACCACCAGCGCAACGACAGCCAGGATGGCGACGACGGCGGCCACGATGCCCCAGCCGATGAGCAGCTTGTTGCGCTTGTCCTTCTTCAGCTGCGCTTCACGGATCTGGCGCGCCTTTTCCCGCGCCTCCGCGGTGCGCTCAGCCTTGGACTTACGTACTTCGTTTGCGGGGCTCATGTGTTCCTTGGGTCGGTTGACGTGGGGGGACCACTTCGTGGCAACTCCTACATTTTAGGGGAGAAAGCTGGGAGCTTGCGCTTTCAACTAACCGCCGGGTTGACCAACGGACGAATAGCACGGAAGATTCCGTCCCGTTAGGGTGGGCTGAGAGGCACAAGCAACCCCAGGGGGCCGCAATGCAAACACCCGTCCAGGAAAAACCTTCCGCAACATCTACGTCCGGCACCGCCGGCTCCGCCCACGGCGGAGCCACGAAGTACGACTTCATGGTGGTGTCGAACAGGCTGCCGGTGGACCGTTGCGCACCCGGGGAAAGCGGGGATGACGGCTCCGGCTGGCGCCGGTCCCCCGGCGGGCTGGTGACTGCGCTGGCCCCCATGATGACCAAGACCGACGGCGCGTGGGTAGGGTGGCACGGCGCCCCCGACGAGACAGTCAAACCCTTTAGCCACGGCGGCATGGACCTGGTCCCCGTCCAGCTCAGCACCGACGAAGTGGAGCTCTATTACGAGGGGTTCTCGAACGCCACCCTCTGGCCGCTGTACCACGACGTCATCGCCCCGCCGGAGTTCCACCGTACATGGTGGGACGCCTACCGCAAGGTCAACAGGAGGTTCGCCGACGCCGTCGTGCGCCACGCCGATCACGGCGCCACGGTGTGGGTACAGGACTACCAGCTCCAGCTGGTGCCGCGCCTGCTGCGCGAAGCGCGGCCGGACCTCCGGATCGGGTTCTTCAACCACATCCCGTTCCCGCCGCCGGAGATCTTTGCGCAGCTGCCGTGGCGCCAGGCCATCATTGACGGGCTCCTCGGTGCCGACCTGGTGGGCTTCCAGCGGCCCAGCGATGCCGGAAACTTCATGCGCTCCGCACGCCGCTTCCTCGGCGCCAGCGTTAAGCAGCAGCAGGTCCATGTGAAGGGCCAGGACGGCGCCGTTACGCACATTGCCCGGGCGCAGGCATTCCCCATCTCCATTGACGTCCGGCAGATCACCGAACTGGCCTCCAACCCGGACATCATTGAGCGGGCCCGCCAGATCCGGCAGGACCTCGGGAACCCCAAGACGATCCTGCTCGGCGTCGACCGCCTGGACTACACCAAGGGCATCCGGCACCGGCTGAAGGCCTTTGAGGAGCTCCTGGCGGACGGCAAGCTTTCCGTTGGCGACGCCACCCTGATCCAGGTGGCCAGCCCCAGCCGCGAGCGCGTTGAGCAGTACCGCCTCCTGCGCGAGGAGGTGGAGGGCACGGTGGGCCATATCAACGGCACGTACGACACCATCGAGAACACCGCCGTACGCTACCTGCACCACAGCTATCCGGTGGAGGAGATGGTGGCGCTGTACCTCGCTGCCGACGTCATGCTGGTAACGGCTCTTCGGGACGGCATGAACCTTGTGGCCAAGGAATACGTGACGGCGCGCACCAACAACGACGGTGCCCTGGTCCTCAGTGAGTTCGCCGGTGCAGCCGACCAGCTCAAGCAGGCACTGCTGATTAATCCGCATGACATTGACGGCCTCAAAGGCGCCATCATGCGTGCCGTGAACCTGGAACAGCGGGACGCGTCCCGGCGGATGCGGGCCATGCGCAAGCAGATCCTCGAGCACGACGTGGACCACTGGTCCGCCGACTTCCTGCACGCGCTCAACGAAAAGGTGGTCCGCGATGACTCATGACGCCCGCCACGCCAAGGACCGGCTTTCGCTGTCCCCCGAGCTCCGGGAAGCCATCCGGCGGATCGCCGGGACCGAGCACCTGCTCGTGGCCATGGATTTCGACGGCACGATGGCGCCCATCGTCGGCCGCGCCGACGACGCCCGGCCGCTGCCGCGCTCGGCGGCCGCCTTCGCCGGCCTCGCCGTGCTTCCACGGACGACGACGGCACTCATCTCCGGCCGCGCCCTCGCCAGCCTGCGCGCCGTCGCCTCCCCTCCGGTGGACACGCTCCTCATCGGCAGCCATGGCGCCGAGGCATGGCTGGGTCCGGGATCCGCCGGGCTCACGCTCGATGAAGGGCAAAAGGCCCTCCTGGACGAGGTGCGCACCGTCCTGGAGGACATCGTCAGGGAAGCTCCCGGCACCACGCTTGAGGACAAGCCCGCAGGGGTGGTCCTCCATACCCGCCTCGCCGCCGATGATGTCGCCGAAGACGCCGTGGCTGCTGCCCGCTCCCTGCTGCAGGACCGGAAGGGGGTGTTCCTCAAGGACGGCAAGCGGGTCCTTGAGACCTCGGTGGTCAACGCGTCCAAAGGCGAGGGCGTCACCTTCCTGCGGCAGATCACCGGAGCTACCGGTGTCCTGTTCGCCGGCGATGACACCACGGACGAAGACGCCCTGGCGCGCCTGGAGCCGGGGGACGTCGGCGTCAAGGTGGGCCTTGACTTCACCCAGGCCGAATACCGCGTTGAGGCTCCGGTCCATATTGCCGAACTGCTGGAGGTGCTGCTCCAGGAGCGGAGCATCGCCGTGGCAGAGGAGGACCCCGCAGCCGCGCAGGGGTAGTGCCGTCCGGCCCGGGCATGCGCAAGCTCACATGTGATGACCGTAACATTTGCAACCATTGTTGAAACATCTGACATACTCTTGCATGTGATGTGGCGCACAAGAACCGTGCGGCGTCACTCGGCGCTCCTCGGCCTCGGCCCGGGAGCGTCAGCAGCATAAAACTGAACAAACATGAACCATTCACAACGGATCGTCCGGCACGTACCTGCCGGTGAAGGGATTGATAACTGTGGCTACAGTTACTTTTGATAACGCTACGCGTCTGTACCCGGGCACAGATAAGCCCGCCGTCGATAAGCTCAACATCGACATCGCCGATGGCGAATTCCTGGTCCTCGTTGGACCCTCCGGTTGCGGCAAGTCCACCTCCCTGCGCATGCTCGCAGGCCTTGAGGACGTCAACGCCGGCCGGATCCTGATCGGTGACCGCGACGTCACCGATGTTCCCCCGAAGGACCGCGACATCGCGATGGTTTTCCAGAACTACGCGCTGTACCCGCACATGACTGTGGCCGACAACATGGGCTTCGCCCTGAAGATCGCAGGCGTTTCCAAGGAAGAGCGCGCCGAGCGCGTCCGCGAAGCCGCCAAGCTCCTTGACCTTGAGCAGTACCTGGACCGCAAGCCGAAGGCACTCTCCGGCGGCCAGCGCCAGCGCGTCGCCATGGGCCGCGCCATCGTGCGTAACCCCCAGGTCTTCCTCATGGATGAGCCGCTGTCCAACCTTGACGCCAAGCTCCGCGTGCAGACCCGTACGCAGATCGCATCCCTGACCCGCCGCCTCGGCGTCACCACCGTCTACGTGACGCACGACCAGGTCGAGGCCATGACCATGGGCGACCGCGTTGCCGTGCTGAAGGATGGCCTGCTGCAGCAGGTTGACACGCCGCGCAACCTGTACGACCGTCCCAAGAACGTCTTCGTTGCCGGCTTCATCGGCTCCCCCGCCATGAACCTGCTGGAACTCCCCGTGGTGGACGGCGGCGTGCAGTTCGGCGGCACCGTTTACCCCGTGCCGCGCGACGTCCTCGAGGAAGCACACGGCTCCACCGTTACCCTTGGAAGCCGGCCGGAAGACCTCGAGACCGCGCCGCAGGGTGAAGGCCTGAAGGTTGAGGTCGACGTCGTCGAAGAGCTCGGCGCCGACGCCTACGTTTACGGCCACACCACGCTTGACGGCAAGGACCACGACATCGTGGCCCGCGTCGACGGCCGCCGCCCCCCGATGAAGGGCGAGGTCATCTACGTCCGTCCGCAGTCGGGCCACGTGCACCTGTTCGACACCAAGACCGGCCTGCGCCTCGGCGACTGATTCCCAGCAAAAGCCAAACCGACGGCGGCCCGCACCTTTACGCAATGGTGCGGGCCGCCGTCGGCCTTTAACTGCGGCCCAGGAGAATTTAGCGGGCCGCCCGATGTACGGAAGAATTGAGCCATGACCGAGGAATACAGCGCCCAGTGGCACGACGAACCCACCGACTACGGGCAGATCGGGAAGCTGCCGCGGTTTGTGGCCGCCAGCGCTGACGACGGCAAGGCAGCCTCGGTCTCCAGCTCGCTGAACATCACGGCGGCGGCCGCGGACCCCGAGCTCCTGGACCTGCCGTGGCACATTGCCCTGGAAGACTGGCCCGCAGAGAACCTGGCCGCGCTGCCGCGCGGCATCTCCCGCCACATCGTGCGCTTCGCCCATCTTGGCGGCTCCGTCATCGCCATCAAGGAGACGTCGGAGCACGTGGCCCGGCACGAGTACCACATGCTCCGCAAGCTGGCCCGGCTGGATGTCCCCTGCGTGGAGCCGGTGGCCGTGATTACCGGCCGCACCACCCTGGACGGGCGTCCGCTGAACCCGGTGCTGGTCACCCGGCACCTGAAGTTCTCCATGCCGTACCGCGCCCTGTTCTCCCAAATGCTCCGCAAGGACACGCTGACGCGCCTTATCGACGCCCAGGCGCTGCTGCTGGTGCGCCTCCACCTCATCGGCTTCTACTGGGGCGACGTGTCCCTTTCCAATACGCTGTTCAGGCGCGACGCCGGGGCGTTTGCCGCCTACCTGGTGGACGCGGAGACCGGCGAGCTGTACCCGGACCTGTCCACGGGCCAGCGTGAATATGACCTCGAGATCGCACGGGTGAACATTGCGGGCGAGCTGATGGACCTGCTCGACGGCGGGCTGATCGAGGAAAAGGTGGACCCGGTGGCCACCAGCGAGCTGATCATGGACAGCTACCGCCGCCTGTGGCAGGAGCTTACCGAAAAGGAGTCCTTCGAACTGGGTGAGCGCTGGCGGGTCAGCGCCCGGATCCGCCGGCTCAACGAACTCGGCTTCGATGTCGAGGAATACGCCATCAAGACCACCCAGAACGGCACCACCATCCAGCTGCAGCCCAAGGTGGTGGACGCGGGGCACCACCAGCGGCGGTTGCTGAGGCTTACGGGCATCGACGCCCAGGAGAACCAGGCCCGCCGCCTCCTCAATGACATGGATTCGTTCCGCGCAGACAACAACCCGGGCATGGACGAGGAATACAGCGCCCACCTCTGGGTCAGCCAGATCTTCGAGCCGATCGTCAGGTCCATTCCGCGGGACCTTTCCGGCAAGCTCGAACCCGCTGAAGTGGTGCACGAAGTCCTGGAACACCGCTGGTACATGTCCGAAAAGCAGGAACGGCACATCCCGCTGGCGGAGGCTGTGCAGTCCTACATCGACTCAATCCTGCGGCACCGCCGGGACGAGGCCGCCATCATGCTGAACCCGGATACGGAGCTGTTGAAGATCCTCGAAGTGGAGACCGAGGAGTCGCGCTACGGCGAAGACGAGTCAATCGACGAGTACCCCGACTCGGACGACTGAACCGCACGCCAAACCCTAGATAGCCTTCCCGGGGTTGAGGATGCCCGCAGGATCAAACAGTTCCTTGATCCTGCGCTGGAGTTCCCGGACCGGCTCCGCCTGTTCCTGGCCCAGCCAGCGCAATTTGTACTGGCCAACTCCGTGCTCGCCCGTAATCGTCCCGCCCATTTCCAGCGCGGCTGTGATGGACTCGTCCAGGACCCGTTGCAGCCGTTCCATGGCGCCGGCGTCCACACCGTTGCCCGTGCGGTCGATCCAGAAGGTGGGGTGCAGGTTTCCGTCGCCGGCATGGGCCACCACCTTGAGGTGTACGGCGTGGTCCACGGCCATCGCTTCCAGGGCGGCAACGTAATCCACCAGCCGGGAACGGGGCACGGCGACGTCCTCGCCCACGCGGTATTCGTCGTCGACCTCCACTCCCCTGCTGTGCCGGCGAAGCTCCACTAACCGCTCCGCCTCGGCGCTGGCCTCGGTCGTGACAGCTGCGCCCCCGGCCCGGAGGACATCCCGCACTACCTGGGCCTCCGCGGCTGCACCGAACCCGTCTGTCTGGATCAGGAGCAATGACCGGCCCCGGGCGGTGAGGTCAGAGCCGTGGATGTCATCGAGCTGGGCCAGCGTACCGCCATCAAGCAATTCCATGATGGCGGGCTGCACCCGTGCTTTGCCGACGGCCAGGACACCCGCGGCAGCCTGCCGGAAGTCCGGGTAGAACGCCGCGACCGTGTGCACCTCCTGCGGCAGGTACTTCAAGCGGACCGTGACCCCGACGACGATGCCGAGCGTGCCCTCGGACCCCACGAACAGGCTGGTGAGGTCGTACCCGGCCACGCCCTTGAACGTCTGGTGGCCGGTATGGATGAGCGACCCATCAGCCAGCACCACGTCGAGCGCGAGGACCGAGTCCCTGGTGACCCCGTATTTCGCACACCGCAGCCCGCCGGCGTTCGTGGCAACGTTCCCGCCGATGGTGGAGCTGCGGAAGCTGGCTGGATCCGGCGCGTACATCAGCCCATGCATGGCGGCAGCCTCATTGAGGGCTGCGTTCACCACCCCGGGCTCCACCGCTGCCGTTTCGTCATCCGGACTGAGGGCGAGGATGCGGTCCATGCGCTCCAAGGAAAGAATGATGCAGTTCTCCGTGGCATGGGCCCCGCCGGAGACTCCCGTCCCTGCGCCGCGGGCCACGAGGGCTACACTGCTGCCTGCGCAGGCGCGGACGACGGCCTGGACGTCTGCCACGGATTCCGGGAAGACCACGGCCAACGGCAGCTGAAAGTCGATGATGGGGGCCTGGTCCACGGCGTACCTGCGGAGCGCGGCCTCGCCCGCCTCTATCTGCCCGGGCGCAAGGATGGCTTCCAGCTCGTCTACTATGCTTCCCACGAAGCCTCCGTCCCTCGTAGCGCGTGTTCCCCCAGTCTAGGCCGGGCTAGGACGGGGGCCTGGCCCTATGCGCCCGGGGTGCCTGCAGCACCCATGAAACGAGCGTACCGCGCAAGGATCCCCGGCCAGTCGCTGGCATACTTCGCCCTGGTGGCGGCTGGATCTTCGGCACCTTCCCACCCCTCATGGAAGACCCGGACCTCGGTACCGTCCGCGACGGCACGGAAGGCGACGAGGAGTTCAGTGGACCACAGCGCGGTGGTGCCGGGATGCCACGTGGCATGGAATGACAATGGCGGCTGCCAGTCATCAAGGGTTCCCCAGATGGTGGTCCGGCCGTCGTCGGCTGTCTCCAGGATGAGGTTCTCCTCGAATTCCACGTAGGATCCTGCACCGTAGACGCCGTGCGATTCCAGGGGCCACCACAGGTGCGTGTGGTCTGTAAAGCCCGCGAAGGCATGGCCAACGCTTCCCGGAACTATCACCGTGTTCACCACGGGGCCCAGTGCCTCGGGGGCCGATTCGTCGTCGTTCCCGGAGGGTTCCTGCGCGTGGCTGAAGAGGCTGTCCATGGTGTCCAACTTTACCGTCTGCCTGGCCTCCCACGCCGCGGCCCTTGGCTGCGGATGGCAGGGGCGGTTGTGGTTGTAACCGTGGGTTAAATGCAGCAGGGCCCTGACGTTGTTGTCAGGGCCCTGCTTGAATGTATGTCCGGCGGTGACCTACTCTCCCACACCCTCCCGGGTGCAGTACCATCGGCGCTGTGGGTCTTAGCTTCCGGGTTC
>NZ_JARCCZ010000044.1:0-28965 GCF_048957775.1 Pseudarthrobacter sp. CC4
CTCCTCTTCCTCGTGGGCGTGCTCGTGATGGTCTTCATCGACTCCCCCCTCACCATGCTCGTCACCGCCATCGCCTCGGTGCTGATGGTCGCAGGCTGGTACGCCTGCCGCACCCGCATCCGCGAAATCGCCGAAACCCGCGAAGGCTTCACCGGCCTCTCCCCCGTGGTCGCCAACCCGCCGGCGGCCGCCTTCAAGAAGTAACCCACCGTCCTTAACGTCCGACGGCGGCACACAGGTTCTGGAGCTGCAGAACCTGTGTGCCGCCGTCGCGGTTTAACGCTCGACGCTTGAGGCGGCAGGCGGACCAGTTACCTGGCGGGATCCACCACCATCGCCGATCCGCCGCCGCGCCTTGCCGGCTCGGCCGCGGCGACCACCAGTCCGTCATCCAGGAACTCAATGGCCGTGGCGGCGCCAATTTCTGCCGCCGAGGTTCCGGGGGCGCCCGCTGCCACAAGCTTGTGCTTGTACGTCGACGTCAGGACGGGCCCGTACGCATCGATGAATGCCTGTTCAGCCACAACATTTTCCGTGTTCCGCTGGGTGCCGCGGGGAGCAGCCAGGGCCTCCGAGATGGTCATCCCCAGGTCAATACGGTTGATGAGCGTCTGCAGGACGGTGGTGATGATGGTGGAACCGCCCGGCGAGCCGAGTGCCACGAAAGGTTCGCCCTCTTTCAGGACGATGGTGGGCGACATGGACGAGCGGGGCCGCTTGCCCGGCTGGATCCGGTTGGGATCCGTTTCGCTGTACACCACCGAGAAGTCCGTGAGCTCGTTGTTGAGGATGAATCCCCGGCCGGGAACCACGATGCCGGAACCGCCGGTCTGCTCGATTGTGAGGGTGTACTCCACCACGTTGCCCCACTTGTCTGAAACGGTCAGGTTGGTGGTGGAGATGTTCTCGGTGTCCTTCTCATCGGCGAGCGCTGCCGGCTTCACCGGGCACACGCCGTCGTACGACGTGACGTCTCCGGCGGTCTGCAGCGGCTTAACGGCCGCCGCCAGCGGATTGATCTCGCAGGCCCGTTCCTTGCCGAACACCGGATCCAGGAGCGCATTCGTGGGAACGTCCACAAAGGCGGGATCGCCGACGTACTTGGCGCGGTCCGCGAAGGCAAGCGCGCTGGCTTCGAGGTAGTGGTGCAGCACCTTGGGCACGTCAGCCTTCAGGGACGGAAGATCGAACACCTCCAGGATGTTCAACGCCTCACCCACCGTGGTTCCACCACTGCTGGACGGGGCCATCCCATAGACGTCGTAGCCGCGGTAGTTCACATGGGTGGGCTCCTGGTCCAGCGCCTCGTAGTCCTTGAGGTCCTTGGTGGTCATGACGCCCGCCGGGCCGGGCAGGGCGGAACCGGGAACCATCGGCGGGTTCTGGACTGTCTCCGCGATCTCCTTCGCAAGGGGACCTTTATAGAAGGCCTTCATGCCCTTCTTGGCCAGGAGCTGGTAGGTATCGGCGAGGCCGGGGTTCTTGAAGATTGTCCCCACGGCCGGTGCGTCGCCACCTGGCAGGAAGAGCTCACTGGTGGATGTGAAGGGCTGGAACCGGTCCTTGTTGTCCAGCGTCTGCTGCTGGAATGTGGCGTCTACAACAAAGCCCCTGGTGGCAACCTCGATGGCCGGTTCAAGGGCCTCCTCCAGGCTGACGCTCCCCCAGCGCTCGAGTGCGCGTTCCCATGTGGCAGGCGTGCCGGGCACGCCCACTGACATGCCGCTCGTGGCCTGCTTGCGGAACGGGTATGCCGCACCCGTGGCAGGGTCAATGAATGCATCCCGGGGCATGGCGGCCGGGGCCGTCTCGCGGCCGTCGATGGTGCTGACTTTGCCGCTGTCAGCGTCGTAGTACACAAAGTAGCCGCCGCCGCCGATACCGGCACTGTACGGCTCCGTGACTCCCAGGGTGGCTGCTGCCGCGACGGCGGCGTCGACGGCGTTGCCGCCCTCGCGGAGGACTTCGATGGCCGCCGCCGAGGCTTCAGGGTCCACGGTGCTGACCGCACCGCCGTAGCCGGTGGCCACGGGTTGTTTTTGGGTTTGCCGCTCGTCAGCGGAAGCGGCGGGGCTCATGATGGCGCCGGTGGTCACGCTCATCGCCAGCGCTGCGGTTACGGCAGCGAGCCGGCGTCCCGGATATGGCATGGTTGCTCCTGAATGGGTGTGGGTGAGGTGGGTCACACGCTACTCCTCGGGCATGACACTCTCAACGGTGCCGGCCACGCTCTTGCCCCGCAGGCTGCCGCGCTCGGTAGCATGAAAGCCATTGCGGGCAGCAGGACCACCAGCGCCGGCGCGCCACAGGGCCGGGGAAGACGAGGTACTCCATGTCAGGATCGAAACTCGCCATCGTCGGCGCGGGGAGCGTCGGCACCTCCCTGGCGTACGCCGCCCTCATCCGCGGTTCAGCCGGCAGCATCGCCCTGTTCGACGTCAACGCCGCCAAGGCCGACGCCGAAGTCCTGGACCTCGCCCACGGCACCCAGTTCGCTGCTGCCGCTGCGTCCGTGACCGGCGGCGGTGACATCGCCGTGACGGAGGGTGCGGACGTCGTCGTCATCACCGCCGGGGCCAAGCAGGCGCCGGGCCAGACGCGCCTGGACCTGGCCGGAACCAACGTCCGGATCCTGGAAGACCTCATGCCGCGGCTGCTCGAGCGCTCCCCGGACGCCGTCTACGTCCTGGTCACCAATCCCTGCGATGTGCTCACGGTGGCAGCGCAGCAAATCTCCGGACTTCCAACGGGACGCATCTTTTCGTCAGGAACCGTCCTGGACACCTCCCGGCTGCGGTGGCTGCTGGCACGCCGTGCCGGCGTGGCCGTGGCCAGCGTCCACGCCAGCATTATTGGCGAGCACGGAGATACGGAGTTCCCGGCCTGGTCCACCGCCACCATCGGCCCCATCCCGGTCCGCGACTGGAAGGTGGACGGCGAGCGCGTCTTCACCCCCGATTACCTTGCCGAAACGGCACGCGAAGTGACGCAGGCGGCCTACAAGGTCATTGCCGGAAAGGGCGCAACCAACTACGCCATCGGCCTCTCCGGCGCACGCATCGTGGAAGCGCTCCTTCGGGACGAGAACGCGGTGCTGCCCGTGTCCACGGTCCTGGCGGGACAGCACGGAATCTCAGGGGTGGCGCTCTCCCTGCCGAGCATCGTGGGACGCGGCGGCGTCCGCACCGTCCTCGAAATGCCCATGGACGACGGTGAAGTGGCGGCCCTGCAGCATTCCGCGGATACCCTCCGGAACACGCTGGGCACCCTGGGGATCTGAGGGATCTGACCGGCCTGCCCCCTCCCTGTCCTCCAAGAGGCCCTCGTGCCAGAGGCATTCTTTGAGTCAACACGTCCACCCTGTTGACGGCCCGCGGGCTTAGGTCTAGCCTCGGGCACATCCTGCTGTTTCAACGATGAACCTAGTTAAGGAGCACAGCCAGCATGCCGGAATTCATGGACGTCCACCACAATATGGTCGGAATCACCAAGGAGGCCCTCCAGGAGGCCCACAACGCGGACCTTGCCATCCAAGGCGACGAGAGCGTTGACTTCAAATCGGCCTGGGCCGATCCCGAATCAGGTTATGTCTACTGCCTGTCAGAAGCCCCCTCTGCTGACGCTGTGCGTCGTATCCATGAGCGCGCGGGCCACCCCGCAGACGAAGTACATCCTGTTCCGATCAAGGTCTGACCACTGGCCCGTTGGCCGCCATGTAATGCAACGTCCCCGCAACCCTTCGTCGCGGGCTGATCGCCTATGCTCAGCAGAGCGCTTTACCTTGCTGCTCTGTGCAAGCCAGCGACGCAGTTCAACGACGAACCACCCGGGAGACACGGCATGACCAACTGGCGGATCAGGGACTTCCACTCGGCGGACCTGGACGGGATCCTTCACCTGTGGGAGACCCTCAAAGCGAACAATGTGGAACCCGTCTATGCCCTCTCCGAGGTGCTGGCTTCCTGTGAGAAGGACCATGCCGTGGTGGCGGTGCAGGGCGAGCAGGTGGTGGGCGCCGCGGTCGGACGCGCCGCCCACGACCAGGGCTGGATTGTCTTCCTGGCAACGCTGCCCGAGTACCGCGGCCGGGGCATCGGCACCTCGCTGCTCGCCGCCGTCGAAAACCGGATGGCGCCCCACGGCCTGAACAAGCTCTCGGCCCTCATGCCGGAATCGGAAACCCGGGTGGAGGCATTCCTCAGCCGGGGCTTCGCGTTGAAGAAGAACCTGCGCTACTTCGAGCGCACCATTCCCGTCCAGCGGCAGGAACTCGGCGCGCTGGGCCAGCTCGGCGGGCGTGTGCTGGCGCGGGACCTGTGGGAAAACGTGGCGGGCATGCGCAAGGAGAAGGAACTGCTGGAACGCCGCCTGGTCCTTCCCCTGGCCGAGGCCGATCTAGCCGATGAATTCGGCGTAGTGCCGCCGCGCGCCGTCGTGCTCTTCGGCCCGCCCGGCACCGGCAAGACCACCTTCGCCAAGGCCATCGCCTCCCGCCTGGAATGGCCCTTCGTTGAGGTGTTCCCCTCCCGGCTCGCGGCCGACCCGCAGGGCCTGGCCGGGGCACTGCGCGAAACATTCCTGGAAATCGCCGAGCTGGAGCACGCCGTGGTGTTCATCGACGAGGTGGAAGAGATCGCCGCCCAGCGCTCGGGCGAGCCGCCGTCACCCCTGCAGGGCGTCACCAACGAGCTCCTCAAGATCATCCCGGCCTTCCGCGAACAGCCCGGCCGGCTGCTGGTGTGCGCCACCAACTTTATCCGCGCCCTGGATTCCGCCTTCCTGCGGCACGGCCGGTTCGACTACGTAATTCCTATCGGGCTGCCGGACCGGCAGGCCCGCGAAGCCATGTGGCAGCGCTTCATCCCTGCCCCCGTGGTGGACGCCGTGGACGTGGAGTTGCTGGTGGACAAAACCGAAGGCTTCTCCCCCGCGGATATCGAGTATGCGGCCCGCAGCGCGTCCCAGCGTGCGCTGGAAAAAGCAGTGTACGACGACGGCGGGCTGGCTTCCGGCGGCACGGCCTCTGTCCGCGAGGCGGTCCGGAAGGGGCCCTCCACGCAGGATTACCTCGACGCCATCGCCGACACCCGGACCACCGTCAGCGCCGAGGTGCACCAGGACTTCCTGGAGGACATCGACGCTTTGGGGCGCGTGTAGCTTTTATTTATGTCCTCCAACCCCCTCCGTCATGCCATGGCGCGGATGGGCGGCCGCGACCCGCATGAGAAGCACCGCGCCGCCACCCCGCTTGAGCTCTTCTTCGACCTGACGTTTGTGATCGCGTTCGGTGTGGCAGGCAGCCAGTTTGCCCATGAAATCGCGGCAGCCCACGTCGTCCCCGGCCTGTTGGGGTTCTCCTTCGCGATGTTCGCCGTGGTCTGGGCATGGATCAACTTCACCTGGTTTGCCAGCGCCTACGACACCGATGACTGGATCTTCCGGGTGGTCACCATGGTCCAGATCGTGGGTGTCCTGATCCTCGCCATGGGCATAGCCCATGTTCCACTCGCTGGTGGAGGGCAAGCACGTGGACAACGCGGTGATTGTGGGCGGCTACGTGATCATGCGGCTGGCACTGGTGTCGCAGTGGCTCCGGGCCGCGCGGCAGGATCCGGCCCGCCGTGAGACCTGCCTGCGGTACGCCAGATACCTGGCCCTGGTGCAGCTCGGGTGGATCGCCGTGCTTTTCATCGAGGCGGACGTTTTGACCTCGTTCCTCATGATCGTCCCGCTGGTTGCCCTGGAGATGGCCACCCCCTTCGCCGCCGAACGGAAAACCAGGACCCCTTGGCACGCACACCACATTGCCGAACGGTACGGGCTGCTGGCGATCATTGCCTTGGGCGAATGCCTGATCGGCGCCATTGAAACGCTTCGGGCCATCGTGGCCAACCACGGCTGGAGTGTTGATGCGGCGCTGGTGGGCTTCGGCGGCACGGCCCTGGCGTTTGCCATGTGGTGGATCTACTTCATGCTGCCGGCCGGACGCGCCCTGCACCTGCGCCGGCACCGGTCGTTCCTCTTCGGCTACGGCCACATCCCCGTTTTCGCCGCCATCGCAGCCACCGGCGCCGGCCTCCACGTGGCCGCCTACTATATTGACCACGAGGCCCGGATCAGCGCCGCCGCGGCCGTGGCCAGCATTGCCATTCCGGTGGCACTGTTCAAGGGCTCCATAACATGGCTGTACAGCGTCATGGTGGGAGCAGACCGCACCGTGATCACTGTGGCCGGCGGCGTACTGGCAGCAATGGCTGCTGCCGTTGGCCTGGCCGCGGCGGGCGCCTCAGTCCCCGTCAGCCTCTTCGTGATTGTGCTGGCGCTCGGCGCCTCTATCGTGATCGACGAACGCCACGGCTCCGAACGGCTACACCTTGCCCTTCAGAAGCTGGAGGCAGGAACTACCGCTCCCCGGAGGGCGTAGCGCCGGGAGCCTCCCTTTCCTCTGCGTCCGCCTGCCGAGCAGCCCCGCCGGCGGCATCCGGCTCCTCATAGGACAGGTTCTCGTAGTCCGTGGTGTCATCCTCATCCAACTGGTCGTCGAATTCCGCCAGCAGCCACGGATTCACCCGGGCCAGGATCTTCCGCACCTCGTCAACCTCGACGGCGGCATAGAGTACCGGGCGGGCGTCACGGTATTTGGTGACCGGCGGCTTGTCCGGCCACTTCTCGGCCAGCGCCTGGACGCGCTCAGGCAGCGAGTTGTGCGCGTTATCCGCAATCTTGACCAAGGCAGCGTCATGGTCCTCGGCGATCTCGCGGATGACGGCCTGGTAGTCGTCCGGGTTGCTGTGCAGGCGGCTGGTGACCCGTTCAATGATCTGCACGGCCCGGTCGGAGACGCCCATGTCCAGCAGGGCCTGCCTGGTCATTGGGGTGTCCTCGGCAATGTCGTGGAGATAGCCTGCGATGCGGATGTCGTCGTCAAAATCAGCTAGAGCGTCCCCCACCGCCAGTACGTGGTCCTTGTAGGGCCGCTTCAGTTTGTCCTTCTGGCGGTTGTGCGCCACCTCGGCCAGCACCTTGGCCGTCTCGGGTGTGAAACTGCTGGCGGGCGGTTGTTCCGTGGTTTCTGGCATGACTCCAGCCTACGGGCCGGACCAAACCCAAGGCGCTTTGGGCAGGGCAGCCGGATCAAATGCGGCCAACGCCGTGGACAGCGGACCCGAAGGCAGGCCAAGGGACTCCAGCAGCCGGTCCCGCACGGCGGCCGCATCCACACCCAACGCCGCAAGGTCTGCAAGCGTAACCGCACCGTCGCGCTTTGCCAGCCTGGCGCCGTCCTTATTCACCACCAGCGGCACGTGGGCATATTCCGGAGAAGGAATATTCAGCAGCGACGCCAGATACGCCTGGCGGGGAGTGGAGGGCAGGAGGTCGTCGCCGCGGACCACCTGGTCGATGCCCTGCTCGGCATCGTCGACCACCACGGCGAGGTTATAGGCGGTCACTCCATCGTTGCGGCGCAGCACGAAATCATCCACTATTCCGGTGAACTCCCCATGCAGCACATCATGTACGCGGTACTCCGCGACGTCGGCACGCAGGCGGATGGCAGCGGGGCGGGTGGAGCGCTTGAATTCCCGCTCTGCCGGGCCGAGGTTCCGGCACGTCCCCGGGTACGCCCCCTGGGGCGCGTGCGGAGCGGACGGGGCCTCCTGGATTTCCCTGCGGGTGCAGAAGCACTCGTAGGTGAGGCCTGCATCCTGCAGCCTGGAGATCGCCGCGGCATAAAGGGTTCCGCGGCCCGTCTGGTGGACGATGCCGCCGTCCCAGGTCACGCCGACGGCTGTCAGGTCGCGCAGCTGCACCGCCTCCGCACCTGCCCTCGCACGGTCCAGGTCCTCCACTCGGAGGAGGAACCTCCGGCCGGTGGAGCGGGCAAACAGCCACGCAAGGACGGCCGTCCGGAGGTTGCCTACATGCAGCTCGCCGGAGGGACTGGGGGCAAAGCGGCCGGCTGGGGTCATGGATCAACACTATGCGGGCGGCGCGATGTCGGGGACAGCACAAGAGCCCCTCAGCTACCGATGACTTTCGGGAATCCGACGCCGGTAGCTCAGGGGCTCTTGCCGTGTATGCAGAGTGACCATGGTGTGAACAAGAGTCAATCAGGGCAGTCTCCTTGCGGGAAACGATGTTCCGCCGTCCGGGTGGTGTGCCGGGAAGCGGTAGCCTACGGGGCCGGCGGTAGCCTGACCGTTGCCAACATTTGACCAGCAGACCTACAGTTGGTGCAACCGGCAGGCGCGTTATTGATCAGTTTGACCACCCGCCGCCCCCCGAACCGACAGGAAATGATCAGATTGCAGCAACTGGACTCCACCGACAAGCGGATCCTGAGGGCCCTGGACGAGGATCCCCGCGTTCCCATCATGGTGCTGGCCCAGCGGCTGGGGCTGGCCCGGGGCACGGTGCAGTCCCGGCTCGAGCGGATGTCCTCATCCGGGGCATTAAGGCCCAACAGCAGCAGGGTGGTTCCCGGAGCGCTCGGGCGCGGGGTGGCGGCGGCCGTCAGTGCCGAACTGGACCAGAGCCACCTCAACGAGGCCATTGCCGCCCTCCGTGAAATTCCGGAAGTCCTGGAATGCCACGCGCCGGCCGGCGACACCGACCTCCTCATCCGGGTGGTGGCCACCAGTCCGGACGACCTCTACCGCGTGTCGGAGGAAATCAGGCTCTGCCCCGGCATTGTGCGCACCTCCACCAGCATGTTCCTGCGCGAGGTCATCCCCTACCGCACCACCGGGCTGCTCAGGGACTAGCAGCAGTCCGGCGCGCTACACCGGGGGTCCAGCGTTGGACTTCAGGTTCTTCATCACCAGCGTGGACGTCAGGCGCTCAACGCCGGGCAGGGACGTAAGCTCGGCGTCGTAGAAACGCTGGTACGCGGGCAGGTCCTCGGCGATGACCTTGAGCAGGTAATCAGGCGAGCCGAAGAGGCGCTGGGCCTCCACGATGTTGGGGTCCTCCGCCACGCGGCTCTCGAAAATCGCCATGGTGGCCTGGTCCACCTGGCGCAGCGTGACAAAAACAATCGCTTCAAACCCCAGCCCCACGGCGGCAGGATCGATGTCCGCCTTGTAGCCCCGGATGACGCCCGATTTTTCCAGGTCCCGGAGCCGCCGGTGGCACGGCGCCACAGTCAAGCCCACCTTGGCGGCGAGCGCGGTGGCCGTCATCCTGCCGTCCTCCTTGAGGTAACGCAAGATATTTCTGTCGATATGGTCTATCACGCAAGAATCTTACATTCTTGGTGCTTTAGCGGGCGAAAAAGGACAGCACTTCCGGAGCCGAAGTATCTAGGGTTTCTTCTGTCGGACCTCGTGGCAGGAGAAAGAATGAACCCGGAGCTGTTTTTGGCCTTTGTGCTGGTGGCGGCCGCCTTGGCCTGCACGCCCGGGGTGGACTGGGCGTACTCCATCGCGGCGGGCCTCCGGCAGCGCAGCTT
The DNA here is from genome assembly GCF_048957775.1 of Pseudarthrobacter sp. CC4. NCBI lineage: Bacteria > Bacillati > Actinomycetota > Actinomycetes > Micrococcales > Micrococcaceae > Pseudarthrobacter > Pseudarthrobacter sp. CC4. Next base: position 9,452 of record NZ_JARCCZ010000044.1, read on the forward strand.
CGTCCCCGCGGTGGCAGGGCTGTGCGGCGGGTACGTGCTCCACACGGTCCTGCTGGTGGCGGGATTGGCTGCCGTCCTGACGGGAGCGCCCGGGGTGTTGGGCTGGATAACCCTGGCCGGCGCCGGCTACCTGATGTGGCTGGGCATCAACACGCTGCGCTCCTGGCGCGGGGCGAGTTTCACGGCCGGGCCGGGCCGTGACGGCCAGACGCGGCTCCGCACCTTCCTGCAGGGTATGGGCACCAGCGGCATCAACCCCAAGGGCCTGCTTTTCTATGTGGCGCTCGTCCCCCAGTTCGTGAGCGCAGAGGCGCCGCTGCCCGTACCGGTGCAGTCCGGCCTGCTGGGCATGACCTTCGTGCTGCTCGCGGGACTCGTGTACACCGCCGTCGCGTTGCTGTCCCGCACCCTGCTGCAAAGCCGGCCGGGCGCCGCCCGCACGGTGACGCTCGCCAGCGGGGTGATCATGGTGGCCCTGGGCGTGGTGCTGCTGGGTGAACAGCTGCTGCCGGTGCTCGCCGGCCCGGCCGCCGGCTAGGCCGGGCTATTCGTCGCTGAGCCGTTTCCAGTCCTGTTCCCAGATCCGGCGCATCTCTTCGTCCTTGCGGATGGGCACGGGTGCGGCGATCTCCTTCTGCGGCACCGGGTCCTCGCGGCGACGCCCCCAGTCGCGCGGGTTGAGCGAGCGCCTGCTGGAATCCAGCACGAGCAGTGCGCGGTCCGTGAGGGCGTCATTGCGCAGCACCATATGGGTCTTGCGCCGGCGCAGCACCTCGGCGATCGCCTGGTGGGCAGCCTCCAGCCGGCCTTCCCTGCGCAGGGCGCGGGCCCGGACCAGCAGCAACGCTGCCGAGAGGTCGTCCGCGTTCAGGAGGCCTTCGGTCCAGTCGATCACCGTACGGCTGCGGCCCAGGCTCAGCGCCAGCGAGCAGCGCGCCAATGCCATGGGGAGCGACGGCGGCAGTCCGCCCAGTGCGTCCAGTGCGGCTTCGGCGCGGCCCGTCTCGCGCAGTGCATGGGCGAGTGCCAGGAACACCGACTCCTCGCTGAAGAGGACCGGCACCTCCACGCGTTCGGCGAGTTCGATCCGGGTCACAATCCGCGTCAGGTACGTGGACGAGTAGCGGTTGGCGTCGTCGTCGTTCCTGGTGGTCAGCCCGCGCTGCAGCAGTTCCGAAGCCCGGAGATAGCCGCCGTGCTTGTAGACGAGCAGGCCTGACATCAGGTAGCAGATCCCGGCCCAGCCGGGATAGGCACGCGCCAGGGTGATCAGCCGTTCGGGCTCCCGGCTGGTGAAGATGGCCTCGTGGACTATTTTGGCGGGCTTGGGCAGCATCCGCTTGAGCCGGGGGATCTCCCCGTCCACAGACAGCAGGGCCGGGTGGCGTCCACCCAGCACGCCGCTGAGAATGTCGCCCACTCCCCCGGCAAGTTCATGGACCGGCGTGCGCAGCTGCGGCTGCCCGAAGGGGGTGAGGTCCCGGCTGTCCCAGTAGATCGGTGCAGTATCCCCGGCGGTCATCTTTCCATGCTAACCGGCGGCTGCCCCGCGCGGATGCCGCCAGCGCCTAGGCCCGCTCCATGTACCATTCGGTGAAGGAAGCGGCGCGGCCTGCCCCGTCGAACCGGATGACCCAGAGGTTGTCGTAGCTGGGGCGGTCGCCCGAATAAACGGTGACGCCCTGCACGAAAGCGGTGTCGGCGTCGGCCCCCGCCAGCTCCCAGCTGAACGTCCAGTCGCCCGGTTGGTCCCGGGCGGCGAGCCAGCCCTCCACAATGCCGTCCTGGCCCAGCCACGGGTCCGGATCGCCCGGCCGCGTTTCATACCGCGCATCTTCCGTGAACAGGGCCCGGATGTCCTCGGGCTCGTTGCTGGTCCAGGCGGCCTGGTACTTGTCCATCCAGCCCTGCACGTGCTCGCGTGCTGAAGTTGGTTCAGTCATGGTGCCGTTCTACGCCCCGCAGTCCCGGCCCGCAAGCACTCAGCCGGTTGCGGCAGCGATCCACACGCCGATCACCCAGGTGCTGCCCGCCAGGCATGCCAGGCCGAACTCGGCGAGCATGCCCAGGCCGGTGGCCTTGAGGGCTGCCCAGCTGGAGGTCGCGGCGGAACCCACGTTCCGGGTGCGGGCGAATTCGCTGAGCAGGAGTCCGGCGGCGAAGCCCACGAAGAGTCCCACCACGGGGATGATGAACATTCCCGCCACGCCGGCCACGAGCGCGGCCACGATGCTTCGGCTGGGGATGGAATGTTCCTTCAGTTTCCTGCCGGTAAGGACAGCGCTGGCAGCCATGCCCGCCACCACGAACATCATGGCAATCGCGAACACCACCCAGCCCGCGGTGCCGGCGCCGCCCCAGATTGCCCACGCCAGCAGGCTTGCGCCAATCAGGATGCTGCCCGGAAGCACCGGAATGACTGTCCCCGCCACGCCTACGAGGATAGCCAGGCCGCACAGGATGGTCACGACAGTTTCGGAGGTCATGGACTCCAGTCTAGGTTGGCGCCCTGTCAACCCTCGACGGCGGTGCGTCCCGCGCAGGGGAGGCACCGCCGTCGTACATTCCACTAAGGGTAGGTCTGCCAGCGGAAGGGCTGCTACTCCGCTTCCACCGCAGCTGCGACGGCGGCCGTGACCGCCGGGGCAACGCGCGGGTCCAGCGGGCTGGGCACGATGTAGTCGGCCGACAGGTCCTCCGCCGCGAGCTCGGCGATGGCGTACGCCGCGGCCAGCTTCATGGCGGGGGTGATGCGCCGGGCGCCGGCATCCAGGGCGCCGCGGAAGATGCCCGGGAAGGCAAGCACGTTGTTGATCTGGTTGGGGAAGTCGCTGCGGCCGGTGGCAACAACGGCAGCGTACTTGGCTGCCACCTCGGGCAGGACTTCGGGGTCCGGGTTGGAGAGCGCGAAGACGATGGCGTCCTGGTTCATGAGCTTCAGGTGTTCCTCGTCCAGCTTGGAGGAGGAGACGCCGATGAACACGTCCGCGCCGGCGAGGGCCTCGGCCGGGCCGCCTTCCACCCCGCGGGGATTGCTGCGGGCCGCGATGTCAGCCTTCTTGCTGGCCGTGTCCGCGGCGAGATCGGCGCGGCCGCTGTTGATGACGCCCCGGGAGTCGAGCAGGACGACGTCCGTGATCCCGGCTGCGAGCAGGATTTCGGCGACGGCGATGCCGGCTGCCCCTGCGCCGGAGACCACAACGCGCAGGCCCTCCAGGGCGCGGCCGGTGACTTTGGCGGCGTTGGTCAGGGCAGCAAGGGCGACGACGGCGGTGCCGTGCTGGTCATCGTGCATGACGGGGCAGTCCAGGGCCTCGATGAGCTTCTCTTCCAGCTCGAAGCAGCGGGGCGCGGAGATGTCCTCGAGGTTGACGGCTCCGAAGCTGGGGCGCAGGCGGACCAGGGTCTCCACGATTTCGTCCACATCGGTGGTGTTGAGGACCAGGGGGATCGAGTCGAGGTCGCCGAAGGTCTTGAACAGGGCGGACTTGCCCTCCATGACGGGCAGGGAAGCGCTGGCCCCGATGTTGCCCAGGCCCAGGACGGCGGTGCCGTCACTGACTACCACCACCAGGCGCTGGGCCCAGGTGAGGGTGCGGGCGAGCTCGGGCTTGGCGTGGATGGCGCGGCTGACCTCGGCCACTCCCGGCGTGTAGGCGATGGAAAGATCGCGTTTGTTGGACAGCGGAACGGTGCTGGCAATGGAGAGCTTGCCGCCCTGGTGGGCGTCGAAGATCTCGGCTTCGCTCAGGGCGGTGGCTGCGGAATTGTCAGTGGCTGCAAATGCGTCAATGGACACGTCGTTGTCTCCTGGTGCTGGCCGTGGGCGCACGGCACGTGGGGCTCAAGTCCGGAACGGCTCGAGGCAGTGGCGATGGTGCGGCAGGAAACCCAAGGGGTGGCGGGTCCGTGGGAGCTTGGGGGATGGTCCCTGCTGCTCCGTTTGAACCATGGTAGGCGGCACAAAGGGCCGCCGATCCGATTTGACGGCACGACCCCAGTGCCACAACGTTTTAGCACGGCTTTTTGTGAGGTACGCCACGCCAATATGGCTGATTTAATGGCGGATTGGTCTAGACCTGTTACGCGCTTTGGTGAAGTGTGTAGCCGGGCTGGCCGGTTCCGGACAGGCGTGCACAGGCTTTTTTGAGGTCTTCCTCGGCCTCGAAGAGGGACAGCCGCCGGTTTCGCACGGACTGGACCAGACCAGTGACAGTCAGCAGCAGCACCCGGGCGGCCGTGGCATCACCGCACGCCGCGGTCAGTGCCTTCTCCCCCAAGGCATCGATCTCACGGAGGAGGCCGGTGGTGTCCCTGTCCGGGAGGTAGACACCGCGGGTCAGGCACTGCTCCACAGCCGGCTGCATGACCCGCATGTGGAAGATCTCCATCACCAGCCCGGCGAGCGCCCGGCCGCGGAAACGGGCGGCGCTGGTCCCGGCCGGCCCTTGGAGTTCCTCCAGCTGGTGGCGGTACAGGGCGAGCATCAGGTGGGTGGGGGAAGGGAAGTAGCGGTAAAGCGTGCCGAGCGGGACATCGGCCTTGGCGGCCACCTCAGGAAGGTCAACCGAGTCCAGGCCCTTGCGCGCGAAGCCTCCTGCAGCTTCCAGGATCTTGGCGTAGCGGAACCGCTGGCGCGGTGCGGTGGGCCTGGGGGCCATGGGCGGATGGTCTGGAAGAATCTCGGGCATCAGCATTCCGGGGTTGTGTTCCTATGGTGCGGTCCTCCCCATGCCGGACCGCCTGCAATCCGGTTCAACTATACGGCACACCAATATGCCCTAATCAGTCAGGTGCCTTACTTCCGGCCCGTCAGAGCGTCAGCGGACGCTCTTGATCTTCACTACAAAAACGGCCCCGAGCAGCCCGATGACGGCAGCGGTGATAAACAGGGATCGATAGCCGCCCCAGTACGCGACGGCCATAAAAGCCAGGAAGGGGGCCACCACCTGGGGCAGGGAGTTGGCCACGTTGATGATGCCCATGTCCTTGCCCCGGTCCACGGCGAAGGGCAGGACCTGCGTCAGCAGCGCGAAGTCCACTGCCAGGTACGCCCCGAAGCCAATGCCCAGGACTGCCGCGCCGGCCAAGGCCCCGGGCCACACCGGGAAAAAGGCCATGATGGCGCCCGCCATGGCGATGGTGGCGGAAGAACCGATGACGAAGGGCTTGCGCCGGCCCGTCCGGTCACTCCAGGGGCCGGCCACCACCGCAGTGACCATCACCATCGCCGCATAGATGCCGGTGAGGACCAGCACACCCGCCGCCGGGTCCTCGTGCTTGATGATGTCGCGAAGGAAGAAGAGCAGGTAGACAATGGTCAGCTGGTTCCCCACGTTCACCAGGAAGCGGGTCAGCCAGGCCCACGCGAAATCCGGATACAGCCGCGGGCTGATCCAAAAGCCCCGGAGGAATTGCCGCAGCCGAAACTCCGGGTGCTCCCCCCGTGGCAGCGCGGGATCGTTCCGGTGGAACAGGTAGGGAAGCACGGACAGCAGCAGTGCCACAGCGCACAGCCAGTAGCCCACCATGAAGTTGCCGGCCACAACAGCTCCGAAGACGGCGCCGGTCAGGATTCCCAGCGTCTGGCCCATGGCGGCCAGACCGCCCACTCCGCCGCGCTGCGTGACCGGCACGCGGTCCGGCACAGCGGCGGTGATGGCGGCGTACGCGGCGTTGGCGCCGAGCTGTACCAGGCACCAAAAGATCACCATCAGCGCCACGGTGGGGGCTCCGGACATGGCCAGGAGCGCGGCGGCAGCCAGCACGGCACCGGCCAGGATCCACGGTGAACGGCGGCCGAACCGCGACGTGGTCCGGTCCGACAACGCGCCGAAGAGCGGATTGGCCACCAGGGATACCGCAGCGCCGCAGGCAGTGACCAGGGAAAGGATGGCTTCCTTGCTGGGCGCATCGATGCTGATGGCCTGCTGCCCGATGAAGACGTTAATGGGACCGAAGAATGCGGCGTTGATACCGACGTTGACCAGCACCAGCCCTGCGACCCAGCGCGCGGTGACCTTTTGGGTGGGCTCGGCGAGCGCCGCCGTCGTACTCTGCATCCCTGCGCCCTGATCCAGCGGCGCGGGAGTATCGGACAGGCTCATGACGTGCTCCCCGGGGGACGGCTGATAGGCGACGGAATCAGACTATCGTGGGCGTAAGCGTGCGGCCGTGCCTTACACCGGAACGGCGCCACAAGCTTCACCGAGGATCAGGGAGAGAACCACATGAGCAAAGCGTCCACGCCCGCGGAGGCCATCAACACCGCAGACCTCTACGACGAACGCGGCGACGAACTGGCATCGATTTCGTTGCAGTTCCAGTCCCTGGGCGGCCGCTCGCACTTCAGCGGCCGGGCGCGGACCATCCGCTGCTTCCAGGACAACGCGCTGGTGAAATCCACGTTGGCCACGCCGGGCAACGGCAGCGTGCTGGTGGTGGACGGCGGAGGCTCGCTGGGCACGGCCCTGATGGGGGACATGATCGCAGAAAGCGCGGTGGCGAACGGCTGGGCCGGCGTCGTCATCAACGGGGCAATCCGTGACCGGGAAGCGATCGCCCGGCTGGACCTCGGCGTAAAGGCCCTGGGCAGCAACCCCCGCAAGAGCGCCAAGGCAGGAGCCGGCGACGTTGACGTGGATGTGAAGATCGGCGACGTGACGATCCGGACCGGCGCCATGATCTGGTGCGACCCTGACGGCATCTTGGTGGAACGGTAGCGTCCCGGGCGCAGGAAGTTTTTTTCGGCTGCCAGGAATAGGACCCGGCGTAAGATAGTTACTGAAAGCAACTATCAATGCTTGATCCTCTTCCTTACCCCTGGAGCAGCCATGTCCAAAACCCCCGCCGCGCGCGCCGCCGGAGAAACCCTGACGCAGCGCCAGATTGTCACCGTGATGGTGGGCCTGATGCTGGGCATGTTCCTGGCGTCGCTGGACCAGACCATCGTGTCCACGTCCATCTACACCATCGCCAACGACCTGGACGGGCTCTCGCTCCAGGCCTGGGCCACCACCGCCTACCTCATCACCTCCACGGTCAGCACCCCGCTGTACGGCAAGCTGAGCGACATCTTCGGCCGCCGCCCGCTGTACCTGACCGCCATCATCATCTTCCTGGCCGGTTCCCTGTACGCCGGCTCGGTCCACTCCATGACGGAGCTCGCCATTGCCCGGGGTATCCAAGGCCTGGGCGCCGGCGGCCTGCTGGCCCTCGCGCTGACCATCATCGGCGACATCGTGTCCCTCAAGGACCGTGCCAAGTACCAGGGCTACTTCATGTCCGTGTTCGGCATCTCCTCCGTGCTCGGCCCCGTGGTGGGCGGCGCGTTCGCCGGTTCCGCCACCATCCTGGGGTTCGACGGCTGGCGCTGGGTGTTCTTCATCAACCTGCCCATCGGCCTGGCAGCGCTGGCAGTGGTCTTCCTCTTCCTTCACCTGCCGGCCAAGCACATGAAGCAGAAGATCGACTACTGGGGCGCGGCAGCCATCACCCTGGCCATCGTGCCGCTGCTGCTGGTGGCGGAGCAGGGCCGCAGCTGGGGTTGGGCTTCCTTCAACTCCTTCCTTTGCTACGGCTTGGGTGTGGTGGGCATTGCTTGGTTCCTGCTGGCCGAAAAGCGTGCCGGCGACTACGCCCTGATTCCCCTGCGGCTCTTCCGGAATGCCACGTTTGGCCTGTCTTCGCTGCTGAACTTCATCATCGGCATCGGCATGTTCGGCGCCATCGCCATGCTGCCGATGTACCTGCAGCTGGTGAAGGGCCTCACCCCCACCGAGGCCGGCCTGATGATGATCACCTTCACCGTGGGCATCCTCACCGGGTCCATCACGGCCGGGCGCACCATCTCCTCGTCCGGGACCTACCGGATCTTCCCCATCCTGGGCACGGCCATCCTCACGGCTGCCGCCACGGTCATGGGACTGTCCCTCGGGGTGGACACCGGACTGTGGGTTCCCGGCGTGATCGCGGTGTTCTTCGGCATGGGCCTGGGCTTCTGCATGCAGCCGCTCACCCTGGCCATGCAGGTGTCCGTGCCGCGCCGCGACATGGGCGTGGGCACCTCCTCAGCGGCGTTTTTCCGCTCCATGGGCGGCGCGGTGGGCACTGCCGTGTTCATCTCCATGCTGTTCAGCCTGGCGGCGAGCCGGATCGCGGACAGCATGCGGGCCGCCATGGAGAGCCCGGACTACCAGGCAGTGCTCCGCGACCCGTCCGTCGCAGCCGACCCCGCCAACGCCAAGCTGTACGAATTCTTCCGGAACGGCGCGTCCAACGAGTCCCTCAACGACACCAGCTGGCTCCACACCGCCAACAGCACGCTGACCCGTCCCATCACGGAGGGCTTCGCCTACGCCATCGACGCAGTGATGCTCACCGCGGCGGTGCTCACCGGCGTCGCGTTCCTCATCAGCTTCGCCCTGCCCGACAAGAAGCTCACGGACCAGTTGGCTGCCCCGCAGGAGCCCGCGGCGGTCCACTAAGCTGACCCGCGCCAAACAGGGGACGACGACGGCGGCGCGCACCGCCGTCGTCGTCTTCTGTTTCGGAGGGCGACAGTCCGTAAGTGGAACCGCGGGCGGTGACGTGCCACACTGTGTAGCGCGTGTGCGCCGGCCGTCTCGGCCGGTACCGCAGCCGACGACGTCCGCACCGCATCCACCTAAACCCAGACCAAGGGAGAACCATGCCCACTGCACAGGAGCAGACAACCGCACGGATACCGCAGCGGGTGATCTGGCTGGCGCTCGCAGGGGCGGTGGGCGGGTTCCTGTTCGGCTTCGATTCGTCGGTGGTCAACGGCGCGGTGGATGCCATGAAGGACGAGTTCGCACTGTCCGAGGCCGTGACCGGCTTCGCGGTTGCCATCGCCCTGCTGGGGTGCGCCGCCGGCGCGTTCCTTGCGGGCAAGGTGGCGGACCACTACGGGCGCATCCCCGCCATGAAGCTTGGTGCGCTGCTCTTCCTGGTCAGCGCACTGGGCACCGGCTTTGCCTTCGGCGTCTGGGACCTGATCTTCTGGCGCCTGGTGGGCGGGCTCGGAATCGGCCTGGCTTCGGTGATCGCCCCCGCCTACATCTCGGAGATCTCCCCGCGGCACGTCAGGGGCCGGCTGGCCTCGCTGCAGCAACTGGCCATCACCACGGGCATCTTCGCCGCGCTGCTGTCCGATGCGCTCCTGGCCACCAGCGCCGGCGGCGCGGACCAGCCCTACTGGCTGGGGATCGAGGCCTGGCGCTGGATGTTCCTGGCCGCAGCCCTGCCCGCCGTGGTGTACGGCTGGGTCGCCTTCACCCTTCCCGAGTCCCCGCGCTTCCTGGTGTTCCTGGGCAAGGAAGATGAAGCGCGTGCGGTCTTTGATTCGATTGCTCCGGCAGAGGACACAGACCGGCACATCCGGGAGATCCAGGACGCCATCGAGGAGGACAAGCTGGCGGGCCAGAAGGGCTCCCTGCGCGGCAGGACCTTTGGCCTGCAGGCAGTGGTATGGGTGGGCATCGTCCTGTCTGTTTTGCAGCAGTTCGTGGGCATCAACGTGATTTTCTACTACTCCACCACCCTGTGGAAGGCCGTGGGCTTCGAGGAGAAGGACTCCCTGGCCATCTCGGTGGCCACGTCCGTCACCAACATCCTCGTCACCCTGGTGGCCATTGCCCTGGTGGACCGCATCGGCCGCCGGCCCATCCTGCTGGCCGGTTCCGTGGGCATGGCCGTATCACTGGGCGCCATGGCCCTTGCCTTCTCCACCGCCGTGGGCTCCGGTTCCGAGATTTCCCTGCCCGGCGCGTGGGGTCCGGTGGCCCTGGTGGCTGCGAATGTTTTTGTGGTGAGCTTCGGCGCGTCCTGGGGACCGCTGGTGTGGGTGCTCCTGGGCGAGATCTTCCCGTCCAGGATCCGTGCCCGCGCCCTTGGCCTGGCTGCGGCCGCGCAGTGGGTGGCGAACTTTGTGATCACGCTCAGCTTCCCCGTGATGGCCGCCGGCTCGCTGCCGCTGACGTATGCCATGTACGCGCTGTTCGCCGCGGCGTCGTTCTTCTTTGTCATGTTCAAGGTGCCGGAGACCAACGGCATGTCCCTGGAGCAGGCGGAGACCCTGTTCGTGGCCAAGGGCTCGAAGAAGGCCTAGCGCCCGCCCCCGTTCTGCACCCTTCAACGGGCATTGCACCCCGGAACGCCCGGGTGCAATGTCCGTTTGTGGGTGCGCAGCGATCAGAGCGGAAGCTTCATGCCTTCATGGGAGGCTTCAAAGCCGAGCCGTTCGTAGAACCGGTGCGCCCCTGTCCGCGTCGCGTGGGTGGTCAGTTGCATGAGTGTGCAGCCGCGGCGTCGGGATTCATCGATGGCCCACCGCACCATCAGGTTCCCGAGCCCTTTGCCACGGAGGCCCGCGGCCACCCGCACGCCCTCGATCTGCGAGCGCCAGGCGCCCTGCCGCGACATACCCGGGAGGAAACTCAGCTGGAAGGTGGCCACCAGGGGACCGTCCGCTGCGCCGTCCGGCACGAACTCCCCCACGACCAGCAGGTGGCAGGGGTCGGCGTCGATCGCTTCCATGGCACGCTCATAAGGCGCCATGTCTTCCCGGCGCTCCCGCCCTGCGCCCAGCGAATCATCCGCGAGCAGCTGCACAATGGCCGGAAGGTCTGCGGGTGCGGCGGGGCGGAGGCGGAAGGTCCCGCCGTCGACGCCGGCGGTCAACAGGAAGGGCTGGGCACCTGGGTTGCGAATCACCGGACCAGCATTCCACACGTGGGGACATGACAAATCACGACGCCGGCACTCGGGTGAGTGCCGGCGTCGTGATTGCAGGAGGGTTGGGGGAAAGCCCGCGTTATCTGCGAGAGGGTTGGCGAAAAAGCCGCAGGAAGTGCGAGAGCGTTCAGGCCGGGGCGCTGGCCGCCTCTGCCTGCCGCTCTTCCACCAGCGTTGCCACGGCGTTGAACAGCGGATGGTCCGGTTCCAGGCCGGTAATGCGGGCGGTGGCCTCCGCCGGGCTGGAGGACGCCAGGATCCCCTCGAGTTCCGTCGCTTCGGCGTCGGCGGGATCATTGAAGCGCAGTGCCGCCGCGATGGCGCCCAGGAGCGCCTCGGGCACAATGCCACGTTCCGCGAGTTCGGCCGCGGGGCCGATGAACCGTTCGTGCCGGCTCAGCTTCCGCAGCGGGGCACGGCCCACCCGGTGGACGGTGTCCGGCAGGTAGGGGTTGGAGAACCGGACCAGGATCTTCTGGACGTAGGCTTCCTGCTCGTCGTTGCTGAAGCCGTGCTTGCTGACCAGGAGCTGTTTGGTTTCCTCCAGCACTGCCCGGACATCCTCGGCCACGTCCTGGTCAGCCATGGCGTCGGAGATCTTCTCCATGCCCGCCTCGAACCCGAAGTAGGCGGCCGAGGCATGGCCGGTGTTGACGGTGAACAGCTTCCGCTCGATGTACGGCGAGAGGTCATCCACAAAGGTGGCGCCCGGGATCACCGGTGCGGAATCACCGAAGGCGGAGCGGTCGATGACCCATTCGTAAAAGGTCTCCACGGTGACGTCCAGGCCCTGCCCGGGTTCCTGGTTGGGCACGATCCGGTCCACGGCGGTGTTGGCGAACACGGCTTTCCCGTCCAGCGCCCCGGCGGCGGCCCCCGGCTGGGAGGCCACCTCCTTGGCAAGGATGTCCGTGGCGTTGATGGCGTTTTCACACGCCATGACCTGCAGCGGCGGAAGGCCGGGTTCCCGTGCCACGATGCCCCTGGCAATGACGGGTGCCACGAACTTCAGGATGTGCGGGCCCACTGCGGTGGTGACGATGTCCGCCGTCGCGATTTCCGCGACGAGCTCCGCTTCCTGCGTGGTGGAGTTCAGCGCCCGGAAATTGGTGACTGTCCGCACTGCAGGGTTTTCCCCCACCTCGTGTACGGCGTAGCTGTCCGCTGCAGCGAGCTGGTTGATGAGTTCCTCGGCAACGTCCGCGAACACCACCTCGTAGCCGGCGTCGTGCAGGAGCAGCCCAACAAAGCCGCGGCCGATGTTTCCAGCTCCGAAATGTACAGCCTTCACTATGCGTTGACCTTTCCGAAGAGCTCCAGGACTTCGTCCACGGAGGTGGCAGCCTCAAGCCGGGCAACCTGTTCCTTGTTGGTGAAGACCTTTGCGATGGAGGACAGGATGTGCAGGTGTTCGTTGTTGACTCCTGCGACGCCGACGACGAACTTGACCTGCTTGCCGTTCCAGTCGATGCCCTCCGGGTAGCGGATCACGGACACCGCAGACTTCCGGATGTGGTCCTTGGCGGCATTGGTGCCGTGCGGGATGGCCAGGAAGCTGCCCATGTACGTGGACACCGACTGCTCCCGCTCGTGCATGGCTGCGATGTAACCCTCGTCCACGGCACCCCGGTCCAGCAGGAGCCGGCCGGCCTCGTCGATGGCGGCGTCGCGCGTGGTGGCCGATCCCTCCAGCACCACGCTCTCGCGGGCCAGGATCTCATGGGTGCCGGCACCGGGGGCGGCTGCCACCGGAGCCTCGGCTGCGTCGGCACCGCCTGCCTGCCCGCCCTCGGTGTTGCTCTCCCGCACCAGTTCCACGATCTCGTCGTAGCGCGGGCTGCTCATGAAGTTGTCCACCGAGTAGTGGACGGCACTGGACGTGGCCGGCTTGGCGCGTTCGGTCAGGTCCTGGTGGGTGATCACGACGTCGTAGTCGTCACGAAGGTTGGCGATGGCCGCGTTGGTGACCTTAACGTCCGGGAACCCGGCCGCCTTGATCTTGTTCCGCAGCACCGAGGCGCCCATGGCACTGGAGCCCATGCCGGCGTCGCACGCGAACACGATGTTGCGCACCGGACCGGCCAGGACGGCCACACCGCCCGCGCCGGCAGCCGCACCGGCGCCGGTCAGGGTGGAGGCTACTGAGCTCTTCTTGCCCTTCATCTGTTCCATCTTTGAGGTGGCGTCACTGAGGTCCACTTCGTCGCTGTGCTTGGTGGTCTTCATGATGATGGAGGCCACCAGGAAGGAGGCCGTCGTGGCCAGCAGGACCGCGAGAATCACTCCGAGGTAGCTGTCGCGGGAGGTCTGGGCGAGCACGGCAAAGATGGAACCGGGGGCGGCCGGCGCCACCAGTCCCGAACCGGTGATGGCCAGCGTGGCGATGCCCGTCATGCCGCCTGCGATCGCAGCAAGGATCAGCAGCGGGCGCATCAGGACGTACGGGAAGTAGATTTCGTGGATGCCGCCCAGGAAGTGGATGATAGCTGCACCGGGGGCCGAGGCTTTGGCCGCCCCGCGGCCAAAGAACATGTAGGCGAGCAGGATGCCCAGGCCGGGGCCCGGGTTGGCTTCAAGCAGGAACAGGATGGACTTGCCCTGCTCCAGCGACTGCTGGACGCCCAGCGGGGTGAGCACGCCGTGGTTGATGGCGTTGTTGAGGAACAGCACCTTGGCGGGTTCGATGAAGATGCTGGTGAGCGGCAGCAGGCCGTTGTCCACCAGGAACTGGACCACGTTTCCGGCGCCTGTGCTGAACGCCGAAACCAGGGGGGCGATGCCGTAGAAGCCAAGCATGGCCAGCAGGGCGCCCCAGATGCCGGCCGAGAAATTATTCACCAGCATCTCAAAGCCGGGACGGATCTTGCCGTCCCAGATCGAGTCGATCTTCTTCATGGTCCAGCCGCCCAGCGGGCCCATGATCATGGCCCCGATGAACATGGGGATGCCGGCACCCACAATCACGCCCATGGTGCCGATGGCGCCCACCACGCCGCCGCGGACGTCGTAGACCATCCGGCCGCCGGTGTACGCAATCAGCAGGGGCAGCAGGTAGGTGATCATCGGCCCGACGAGGCCGGTGTTCGGCTTTCCGCCCGTCTCGCCAAAACCGCCCAGCTGGGGCACGGGCAGCCAGCCCTTTTCAATAAACAGGGCGGTGATAAGGCCCCAGGCAATGAAAGCGCCGATGTTGGGCATGATCATTCCGGACAGGAAGGTCCCGAACTTTTGGACGTGCACGCGCGCGCTGGTGCGGGGCTTTGCAACTGTCTCTGTTGCCATGTGATTTCCTAACCGTCATTCCTGCTGCTCCGCAGGATGGTCCGATACTTACGACGACGTAGTGCCGGCCTGGATTCAGCCGGCCGGGCTGGTGGAGATGCGGTGGAGCCATTCGAGGAAAAGCTTGAGTTCCGAGCTTGAAAGCTGGTCAGAGTGCGAGGCCTGAAGTGCGGCGTTCAGGGCGATCGCTGCCACCACTACCGAGGATTTCCCGGCGCCGCCCGGGGCCGGGCCGCTGGCGGGCTCGGCTGACACCGCAAAGATCATGGCGTCCCGGGTCATGGTGGACAGTTCGAGGTTCCGTTCGGAGGCGGGCTCCGCAATCAGCATCAGCGTCACCCCCACGTTGGCCGCCAGGATTGACCTGGCCGCTTCCCTGGGCTGGACGTTCAACTGGCCTGCCGCCGCTGCCTTGTTCAGCATCTCCTCCATGAGCGCCTCGGCATCTGCGACGATTGCCGGGCGGCTTTCCGGGCGGATGTTGCCGAACATGACCAAGTACAGTTCCGGCTGTTTCAGCCCGAACTGCACGTGGTTGTCCCACATTCTCCGGATGTCCTCAAGCGGCTGCCCGGAGGGGGCGAAGTCCCTTTCGCCCGCTACATATTCTTCAAACCCTGCGGTGACGACGGCGTCAAACAGACCTTCCTTGTCACCGAAGTGGTGGTACAGGGTGGGTGCTGTAACCCCCGCCAGCTGCGTGATCTGGCGCGTGGACACGGGAGCACCCCCCGAGTTTGCCAGCAGCTCCGCGGCAGCACGGAGCAGTCGCATTTTGGGGGGAAGCTGGCCATCCAAACTCATAACCGCTACCCTAGCACCTATAGCATTGCTATATGAACTGAATCACATACAATTTTTTTCAGGCACGTTTCCCGCCTCCGGACGTAAGCAGTCCAACGGCGGACCGGCATGGCGCCGGACGTATCGGCGGGCCTGGCAACCGGTAGAGAATGAGGACCTTCAGTGCAGAACTTCCCAGGAGTAGGCGTCAGCCCAGGCCGCGTCATCGGCACCGTCCGGCAGATGCCCAAACCCATCAGCGAACCTCCTGCCGGCGAGCAGCTGGCGGCAGGGACCACCGCGGAGGAAGCAACCGCAGCCCTGAAGGCGGCATCCCAGGCCGTGCACGATGAACTGAAGCACCGTGCAGCCCACGCCACCGGTGACGGCAAAGCCGTCCTCGAAGCAACCGCCCTGATGGCCAAGGACACCATGCTGATCAAGGGTGCCGCCAAGCTCGTGGCCCGCGGCACGTCCGCCGAACGCGCCATCTGGGAGTCCGGCTCGTCGGTCTCCGAAATGCTCCACAACCTGGGCGGCTACATGGCAGAACGCGCCACGGACGTCCTCGATGTCCGTGCCCGGATTGTCGCCGAGCTGCGGGGCGTGCCGGCACCCGGCATCCCGGCATCCAGCACCCCGTTCGTCCTAGTGGCGGAGGACCTGGCCCCGGCGGACACCGCCACCCTGGACCCGAACAAGGTCCTCGCCCTCGTCACCGCAGGCGGCGGCCCGCAGTCCCACACGGCCATCATCGCCCGGTCCCTCGGCCTCCCCGCCGTTGTTGCCGCCGTGGGTGTTGATGAGCTCCCCGACGGCACCGAAGTCTATGTGGACGGCGCCGCCGGCAACATCACCTCCGAACCGGACGAATCCCTGCGCGCAGCAGCGGAGGCGTGGGCGGCCACGGCTTCCCTGCTGGCCGAGTTCAGCGGCACGGGCGCGACGGCGGACGGCCACCTGGTGCCGCTGCTCGCCAACGTGGGCGGCGGCAAGGATGCCGAGGCGGCCGCCAAGCTGGGCGCCCAGGGCGTAGGCCTCTTCCGCACCGAGTTCTGCTTCCTGGAGCGCGACACCGAACCCAGCGTCGAAGAGCAGGCCGCGGCCTACAAGAGCGTATTTGACGCCTTCCCGGGAAAGAAGGTGGTCCTGCGCACCCTCGACGCCGGGGCCGACAAGCCGCTCCCGTTCCTGACCGACTCCACCGAGCCGAATCCTGCCCTGGGTGTCCGCGGCTACCGCACGGACTTCACCACCCCCGGTGTTCTGGACCGCCAGCTGGAGGCGATCGCATTTGCGGAGAAGCAGTCCGAAGCGGACGTCTGGGTCATGGCCCCCATGATTTCGACGGCGGAAGAGGCCGCCCGGTTTGCCGCGATGTGCGCGGACGCCGGCATCAAGACCCCCGGCGTGATGGTGGAGGTCCCCTCCGCCGCCCTGACCGCCGAGGCCATCCTTCGCGAAGTTGCCTTCGCCAGCCTGGGCACCAATGACCTCACCCAGTACGCCATGGCCGCAGACCGCCAGCTCGGCCCGCTCGCCAACCTCAACACGCCCTGGCAGCCGGCCGTCCTGCGCCTCGTGGGCCTGACCGTTGAAGGATCCCGCGCGGAAGGGAACAACAAACCCGTGGGCGTGTGCGGTGAGGCGGCTGCCGACCCTGCCCTCGCCGTCGTCCTTACCGGCCTGGGCGTAAGCACCCTGTCCATGACGGCCCGCTCCCTTGCTGCCGTGGCAGCAGTGCTGAAGACCGTCACACTCGAGGAAGCCCAGCAGCTGGCCAAGCTGGCACTGTCCGCTCCCAGCGCCACGGAAGCGCGGGCCTGGGTCCGGGAGAAGCTGCCGGTCCTGGAGGAACTCGGGCTCTAGCGGCGCCGTCCGGCTCGTGCCGTCCTAGGCGGTCACGCCGAAGCCATCCAGGGCACGGACCCAGCCGCTGATGGTCTCGGCCGCCGTTCCGGGGGCGGTGTGCTGCAAAACGTGGCCTTGTCCCGGGATTTCAGCCATTGTGCCCTGCTGCGCAATGGCGGCGAGGCGTTCGCACCAGGGGCGGCGCGCAATGGGATCCTTGGCGCCGCGAAGGACCAGGACGGGCTGGCTGACGGCGGCCAGCCTTTCCTCCATGGGGTAGTCCATCATTACCGGAAGTTCCGTGAGGTACCAGCGCGGTCCCGCCCTGAAGTAGTCGCTGAACACGAGGGCGTTCGATGTCAGGCTCTCCCGCAGGAGTGCATCGCGGGTAAGGGCCAGCGCCTGCCTGGTGACGGTCTTCCTGGGGGAATCCACCACCGGCCCCATCAGGACGGCACCGGCCGCCCTGGCAGGTTCCCGGAGCGCCAGTTCCACTGCGAACTGCGTGCCCATGGAATGACCCACAACCACATAGCTGGAAACGCCGGAGTCAGCCAGGACAGCGCCCACGAACTCCGCAAAATCATCGATCTGGAGCTGGCGGGGCGGCCTTGAAGCCTTGCCGAAACCCGGGAGGTCGAACGTATAGACGTCCGCCTCCTCGGCCAGCTCAAGATGGAGCCGGGCCAGGTAACGGTGCGAAACTCCGATGCCGTGCAGCAGGACGTAGGCAGGCCGGTTCGGGGCTCCCGCGGGGAGGACTGAGGCGTACAGCCTGCCCCGGAGTCCGCCCGCTTCCACGTCCCGGCCGCCAGTAAGTTCCATTTGCCGAGCTTACCCCCGGGGCGGGGTGGCCGCCGGTAGGCTGGGTGCATGGCACTGATAGCTCCCCGGGTAACTGGCGCCCTCCCGTCGGAGGATGCTGAGAAGCTGGGCCGGGCGCTTGCGGGCAGCGATGACATCACCGTCTTCGTGGACGGCACGGTCCATCGGCTGCCGCCACTGGCGAGGGACGCCGTCGTCGACCTCCTGCACCGCTTCAGCCGCGGCGAAGCGGTGACCGTCAGCAGCGTGGAGGACATGCTCACCACGTCCAAGGCAGCCGAGCTGGCGGGTATTTCCCACACGTATCTGCGCAACATGACGGACCGCGGGGAGATCCCGGTGGAATATCGCGGCACCCACCGGCGGATACCGCGGGCCGCCGTCATGGCCTGGCTGGAGGGGCAGAAGAAGTCCGAACAGGGCGACGACGCGGAGGGTCCCGGGAAGGACGCCTAGGTTCTGCCCGCCCTAGATCCGTGGCCGGCCCGCCCAGCGTCGCATCTTCAACGCTGCATGGAGCTCCAGGCGGGGCATCCCCTTGAGCGGATCAACGCCGAGCAGCTGGCGGATCCGGCCCAGCCGGTTGTAGATGCTGCTGCGGTGCAGGTGGAGCTTGGTGGCCACGTCCTGGACGGAGCCGTCGTTGTCGTACAGGAGTTCTAGGACCGGAAGCAGCTCACCGTTCCGGTCCTGGTCCTCAAGCATGCGGAAGTAGACCGACGCCGAGTCAGCCCAGGCACTCGCGCCTCCCCCCGCGGACGCAAGCAGCTGGTAGACGCCCGTGGCCCTGCAGTCCACGAGTTCCCCGAGCTGCGGGTCCACGGCGGCAGCCTGGGCCGCCAGCTTGGATTGGCGGTACGCCGCGGCGAGCTCACGCGGCCGGCCGAAGCCCTCGCTGATGCCCAGAATGATGCGCTGCACCGGACGGCCGGAGCGCTTGGCAAGCTCCAGCTGGTAGTGGACCAGCACCTGGGCGTGGTTGGCCCGGCCGGACAATTCGCGGAACAGCACGACGGAATGGGTGTCCGTGCCGGCGCTGAACAGGGCAGCGTCGACGCCGATGGTCGCCTGGAGCGCGGCAGAGCGGTGGATGAGGGTGGAGGCGATGGGGTCGGATCCGCCGGACCAGCCATCGGCGTCGAGCACTGTCACCACCTGCCAGGGACCGCGGCCCTGGATTTCCTTCCAGCCTGCAATGGCGGCCACGGCGTTGGGCTCGCCGGCGCAGGCGGCCAGGAACTCCCGTTCACGCCCCCGCCGGAATTCAGACTCGGCCGTGTTCGAATCGAGCAGGAGCCCGGAGAGCGTTTCAAGCTCGTGGTTGACGGCCGGCAACTGGGTGAGGATCGCCGTCGGATTTTCATCGGCGGAGTCCTGCTGCACCCACAGGTACCCCACCCGGAAGCCGCGCACCATCAGCGGTACGCACACCCGGCCCAGCATGCCCAGGTCCTGGTTGGCCGGCACCACCACCGGACGGACGGCGGTGGCGATGCCGTGCGAGAGCTGCCAGGCGCTGACGTCGGCCGGGACTTTCTTGCTCAGCAGGAAGTTGACCCGCACCCGGTCCGCGTGGGACTGGTTGGAGCTGTAAGCCAGCAGCACCCCGTCCAGGTCCTCCAGTGACAGGCCACGGCCCAACTTCTGAGCCACCTGTTCAACCAGCTGTTCCACACCCTGCTGCTGCATGGGCCAACATTACTGCCTGGGCAGCCTCCGGGACGAACGGACACGAGGCGACACCTGCCGCCCCACGGCTCGACAAATGTCCAGCTGATAGGAGGAAAATTCCCGGAAATACGCGGTTTCTTCGCCGGCGGCTGCTTGGTCTCGTGTCGGCTGGCTCACAACCGGATTTATCGTTGATACACGAAATCCTTCCGCACTTTCCGGCTTATCAAGCCGAGAACCTGGAGCCCACGATGATCATCGGCGTCCCCAAAGAAATCAAGAACAACGAGTTCCGGGTGGCCATCACCGCCGCCGGAGTCCACGAGTTCCGCAGCAACGGCCACACC
>NZ_JARCCZ010000045.1:0-21424 GCF_048957775.1 Pseudarthrobacter sp. CC4
ATGAGCGGCCCCCGGAACCACAATCCAGGAGCCGCTCACCTACGCGCTATTGACAACCAAACCTACATATCAGAGGGCCGGCTGGCGCGGGCGATACAAGACGATGAGGTCCAGTTCTGTGTGTCCAATGTAGAAGGCGGCCGCGGGGGCAGCCTGCCGCGGTACACAGCAACCATCGTTACACCCCTGTTCGTAATTTCCGGCGATCTGCAGACCGTGGACCCGAACAACTACTCTCCATATCCCTACAAGGGAGACGTAAAAATTGTTCCGCGCTCAAGCATCCAAAGTTTAACGATGCACCACGTGGAGTATTTCGATGTGCCGGACGAGGAACATCCGGACTACATATCCTTCACCGCCGTATTCGACGGGGTCCCTCCCCTTGTGGTCGGCATGCCACGCTACTCCTCGCAACGTAACGGAAGTACCGCCCGACTCTTTGACTCGCTTCGATCTGATCTGCTCACCGCTCGCGCCGGCAGAACGTGAACTCTGGGAATACCGAAAGTGTCAGCCTTTGTGATGAATGACCAAAGCGCGAGTGGACAGCAAGATGGCGTCATTCTGCTGTCGCATCAAGGAGAAGCGTCTCAACCGGGTGTCCCGGTTTCCAAGGAAGTGGAACGCTGGGGGAGTAGTTCGAGCTTCGATAATAATTGGCGAATGACCTTGGAACCGGAAGACAATGAAGCTAGCGCTCAGTCGCAGGTAGTGTCCGTTGCCTTGAAGTTTCTGGATGCTTTCTATAAGGAAGACCTGGCCAGAGCCTGGCCGCTAGTTCATCCCCGGCTTCGGGTCTGTTGGGTGCAGTGGTGGGCGACAGCCAACAGGGTTGCTCTCCAACAGGCGGGTTATGAGTTGGTCAAAGTTGCCGACGAATTAGCCCCAAGTGCGCCTACGGAACATCCTTTGTGGGCCGATTTCGAAAGGGTGCTTCTTCGAGGCTTTCGAAAGGCTTACCCACTGAACCTTGCGACTTGCGGCATGGGTGTTGCTCCACGAGTCATAGCGCTGGACACGGAGATGCTTTACGTCCATGCAGAAATGCCGCCGGACGGGGTCTGGAAAGCGGGTGCTGACAGTTTGGCGTAT
Source organism: Pseudarthrobacter sp. CC4 (assembly GCF_048957775.1). Classification (NCBI taxonomy): domain Bacteria; kingdom Bacillati; phylum Actinomycetota; class Actinomycetes; order Micrococcales; family Micrococcaceae; genus Pseudarthrobacter; species Pseudarthrobacter sp. CC4. The sequence goes on from NZ_JARCCZ010000045.1 coordinate 1,096, forward strand.
CCGATGGTGATGCAGCTGAATGACAGTAGATGGTCTGTCCTTAATTGGGCCTCTGACATGATGCCAACACCTGGCTTTCCGCCAACCCGGTAGGCAGGTGGTAAACGCTAGTTGCCTGAGAGGACCGGCACAACGTGTGCCGGTCCTCCGCCGCTAGCGTGCGGCTGCCAGATCTTCGCGGAGATCATCCAAGAGTTGCTGGAGCCACGCTCCCGGTTCGGCGACGTCCTGGCCCTCGCTGTTCCGTTCGCGGATGTCGAGCGTTGGCCCGTTGGCGTACTTCACGACGCACACGAGACGACCGTTTTCGTTCCGGTAGTCCTTTGCGGCCCGAACCTGAATTTCAGTGATCGAGGTTCGGGGGATGGTGTGCACTATGATCTCGGGATCGCGGCTTTCGTTGCTGAATTCAACGTAAGCCAGCACTCCCTTGCCGAATACCGCGCAGTGGTATTCGAGTGCATACCCCGGAGGGCCCTTTGGCGCGTTGACGATCAGGGCGTGATCGATGTCTTCCCCCACAGCTGCAACGAGCTGTGAGATTGCATGGTCAATGGGGTCTGCCAGGTCTTGGTCATCAAACGACAGCTTTCCGTGCTGTGTCAGGTTTGCTTCCAACCGGACCCACTCTCGGTTGAAGGTTTCGTTTGATCTTCTAAAACCTTCAATGATTTTGGTTGCCGCTTTTTCGGAAGTTGCCATGAGGTGACCTTTCGCTGTTTCATGCGTACCTGGTTGCATTCACCCTATCCGGCGCCGGTGCTCGCCCTAGGTCCCTGATCGGTATCGCAATGTGAGGCCCTTCCCTCGATCGGACAGATGACGCGCAGCAGTTGTACCCTCTCAAAACAGAAAGACCCCCGTGAAGCAGAGTATTTTCGCCCGCGTTGCCCAGCTCGCCAAGGCCAACCTGAACGCCCTCCTGGACTCCGCCGAAGACCCGCAGAAGATGCTGGACCAGATGGTCCGGGACTACTCGGAGAACATCCGCGAAGCCGAGGCCGCGGTCGCGCAGACGATCGGCAACGTCCGCATGGCCGAAGAGGACTATCGCCGGGCCGTCAACGACGCCAACACCTGGGGCAACAAGGCCATCGCCGCCTCCCGGAAAGCCGACGAGTTCCGCGCCGCCGGTAACAGTGTGGACGCGGACAAGTTCGACGCCCTCGCCAGACTCGCTCTACAGCGGCAGATGACCGCCGAAACCACCGCCAAAGCCCAGGAGCCGGGCCTGGCCGCGCAGAACGAGATCGTCGACAAGCTCAAGGGCGGGCTCGACCAGATGAAGGGCAAGCTGCACGAGCTGACCGCCAAGCGCAACCAGCTGGTGGCCCGGTCCCGGACGGCCGCCGCCCAGTCCCAGGTCCACGACGCCCTCAAGTCCCTGGACGCCGGCGACCCGACCTCGGCGATTGGCCGGTACGAGGAGCGCATCCGCCGCCAGGAAGCCACCGTCCGCGGCCAGCAGGAACTCGCCGCCTCATCCCTTGACGCCCAGTTCGCCTCCCTGGAAGACCTCGGGGAGCAGACCGAAGTGGAAGCACGGCTCGCCGCGCTGAAGTCCATGGACCGAAAAGCCATCGACAACTAGGAACAGCTCCCGCACAAGGCACTAGATCCTCACGGTCCGGGGCCTTTGGCGTTGCCGCACATAGGATGAACCGGTGACCGATGAACCCGTAAAGCCCGTCGATTCCTGACAATCTCGCAGGCGGCCGAAGAGCTGAACGTGAACCAGAACCAGATCAGGGCCCTGCCCAGCAGTGGGGAGCTTCGCGGAATCCAGGTCGGTGGCCAGGGCCTGTGGCGTATCGGGGCCAGCGACATCGAAGACTACATCGCCGAGGCCTACCGGCGGACCGCGGAACGGATTGCTGCCGGCGATCTCGAAGATGGCGCGGAGGCCGGGGATCAGGAGTAGCTAAGCCGGCCCCTAGCGTGGCCTGATGATCAGGGTGACGAGTTGGGGGTCGTTCAGACCAGGACTGGTGACGTTGAGCATGTACGTGTATTCGCCGTCCGTGCCGGTGGACCTGCAGATGGTGGTGACCCCGATGGCGTTCGATGGCCTCGCGCACGGACGGTCGGCCCTCATCTCGAACCCGAGTCCCGACTTTATTGCCGCGACGTCGTCGTCGGTGAGCTCTTTCCCGGTGTCCCAGCGCCGCGACAGACTCGGGCACGGGTTGGTGCTGATGCACATGAACCGCTCGGGGCGGACAATCTCGTCGGCCGGTTTCCAGTCGGCCGGGATGGCGAATCGCCCGGCGCGGGAAAGCATGTCGGCGGTGACCTTGTCCTCGGCGGAGCGGACCATGAAGTGCGCCGTGACCCCCAGCGCCAGGATCACCGCGAAGACCAACCAGATCCTGCGTTTCACTGGATCCCCCAATCCGCGCCTGTTCCGGTCAGCCTAACCCGCGACTGCCCCCGCTCCCAGGACACGCCCGCCGTCGTCCACCATACTGTCGGTGCCCGGGAGCACCATGGTCCTATGACGGCTCCAACAGTTGAGGCGGCGATCCACGAACTGATGGATCTCGCCTGGAATGTTGTCTACGACCTGCTCGAGGAGCGGGGCCTGCTCGGTGACGGGTTGTTCGTCGAGGAGTACACCGGGATCCGTTCCTGGGTCGAAGACCTGACTCGCTACACCGTGGTCCACTCCAGGGATGTGGCGATTCTGTTCGTTGACACCCGGCCCGTGGACGCCATTGCCTTCCATCATGACCTGCTGGGTACCGATGATCCGAAGGCCTATTTCAGGCTCCCATGGGCTTAGTGCCGGTATGCCGTATTCTTGCTTGCCCATGCAATGAGTCGGCGCCACAGGCGGGATCGCCTATCGCATCAGCTGGTCACTTGCCGGACCTGAACACGATGGAGTCGAAGACGGCGCGTGCCTCTCTCGTCAGCTCCGGGTTGATCGATTCGTGGAGTTGGCTCACCGCGATCACAGCGCGCTGGCCGTTCAAGTCGACCACCCGGTAGGTTTCGCGTTCAGCCACGCTTGAGTACCAGCGTGAGCATTCGTATGAGGATCCTGAGTGGATGCATAACTTGCCGCCGTCGCAGGCTGTGATGTCCGCGTCGCCCTCGACGGAGTGGTCGAACTCGAAGCCGGAGTAATTGCCCACCATGACCTCGACGGCAGGGGTGCTTGCCGTTGACGTCTGCGACGCCATCGCATCGACGAAGGCCTTAGGCGACGGTTCGACCTCGGCGAGCTTGCCCACCCACGTGCATGCGTCCGTCGCCACATAGTCGGCGGGCCAAAAAGTGAGGTAAACGGCCCATTCATCCGGGTGATCCGGGTCGTCCTTGATTACGCTGTCGCCGTCGAAGGACTTCCAGCCGTCTGGGACGGTGATCTCGAAAGGCTCCGTGTAGCCGGGGACGAGGACGAGGTATGTGCCGGCGTCGATGTCGCCATTCTTCGGCAGAGGTGGGACCGTGCCAGTGTCGCCGCCGTTCGGCAGCGGTGGGGGCGTGCGAACCTCCGTAGTCGGAGTACTGGCGGACGGGAGGGAGACGTCGTCGGACTCATACTGGCACCCGCCGAGACATCCAATCAGTGCGATAGCCACCAGGGGCAGGAGATGGCGCGGCCGCTGAGCGGCCAGTTCGAGGGGTGTCATGGAACTCATCGATCCACCAAGCCGCTACAGGGGTGCTGTGAGGCCCTGCAGCCGGGTGGCCCCCGCGGGCGGTCCGGGATGGGATGCCGTCGCCTCAAGTCTCCTCCGGCACAGAACCCGTGACAATGAAGAGTTGTACGGAGATCAGTTTCGACTCAAGCAATCCCCTGAAATGACAGGAACGCGCTGAGGCAGTGTTAAGGAAACGCCAAATATTGGGCAGCTTTACACTGCCGGGGTCTAAGTAGCCCGAGACGTCTAGGCGCGGAAGCAACAGAATCTCTCCTGTGGCCAAAAACCCAGGGTGTGCCCCATAAAGCTGAGGAGATCTGGTGGTGTTCTAATCGTAAGCTTTTCCATAATCCCGTCGACACCCCTCACCCGGTGTTGCCGGGCTTTTCTCCGGTTATTGGTTGTGGGTGTCGTTCTGGTAGGGGGACCACCCGCTGGGCTAAGGGGCCGAAGTGCAACTTGGGAAACCTGTGTCGGGAGCGAAAACTTCGTTTCGAAGCCATTCCCCTCCGGTCTGGCAAGTTTTCGGTCTTGGGGTCGGCGCGGTAGCGCCCTGGTTGCGCGGAGGACCCGCCCAGCGATTATGGGAATGACAAGCAGTTCGTACTTCTGCTCATTCATCTGGGTGCGGAGAACAGGCAGCATGACTTCTGCGGTGGTTTGATTGGTTGGTGCTTCGTCTCAGACGCCTCGTGGTTCTAATCGTGTTTGCAGTTTGTGTCACAACCGCTTCATTGTCCTGGGCCCTTGGGCAAGCTGGCGTTGAAGCGCGGCGTGCCTTTTCTCCACCGCCGCGAGCGGAGGCTGAGCTTGAGATGCTGCCTGGCGGCATGACCACCGCCGTGAATGTCACCAGAAACCCGGATGCTGACTGGGTTGTCCGGGCTGCTGGGCAGACCGGGATCCCTGAACGCGCGCTGCGGGCGTATGTTGCCGCGGCCGCGACCGTGAATGTTGCTGCTCCGACGTGCGGGATCGGTTGGAACACTGTGGCGGCCGTTGGTTTCGTCGAAACAGCACACGGGACGTACGGCGGCGGCAGCCTGACCGCCGCGGGGGAGGTGAGCCGACCGGTTGTGGGCCCGGTTCTCGACGGTGCCGGTTTCGCCGCTATCGCTGACACAGATGCGGGTGCCCTGGACGGGGATCCCCGTTGGGACCGTGCTGTGGGACCGATGCAGTTCATTCCTTCCACGTGGCAGCTCGTCGGGCGGGACGGGAACGGGGATGGCACGGCGGATCCATTCAATATCGATGATGCCGCCCTCAGTGCGGCGACGTATCTGTGTTCCGGCGGCCGTGACCTCACCACTACGGACGGGTGGACCGAGGCGATCTACGCCTACAACCAGTCGGACGCGTACATCGGTGAAGTGCGTGACCAAGCCATTGCATATGCCTCGAGGACTGGTACCAGGGGATGAGCAGGAGTGTGGAGAGCCCATCCCCTCCTTCGTATGAAGAAAACGTCGGACGTGCCTATATGGCGTTCTGGCGGGACCCGAAGAGTCGCGAGCAGCGGGGCCTAACAGTTGCCTCCGAGACTGAGGCTGAAAAGGTCAAACGGAGGCGGGAGGCGAACGGTCAGTCCTTCGAGATCGCCCAGCATGCGATCCTGTCAAACGAGACCCGCGTTCCCACAGTTGACGAGGTCGTCCAGGAACACATCGATCTTTTGACCCGTCCGTCCAGTGGAACCACCAGGACGTACCAGGTAATGCTGGACCTGCACATCCGGAACATCATTGGTCGACAAAATCGACTACCGGCTCCTCAATCACTGGGCCAAATCGATGACGGCCAAGGAAAAGGCGCCCAAGACTATCCCCAGCGTTCACGGCAGCCATGAATACCGCGGAGATGCTCGGCTATATCGCGCGGAACCCTTGCCATGAGGTGCAGCTTCCGGGCCACTGTGGCGGACGGTGATCTGCTGCCTTGTCCAGTGTCCTAGCGGACGATCTTGAAGTTGAAGGCAGGTGTGCCGAGTGCGCCCCAAAGGCGGAGCCAGACAGGGAGGAGCATTTCGGTGCCCCGCGCTGTCGTGATGTCGCCGAGGTCGATGACATCCTGGTGGCCGAACTCCTTTAGCAGTTCCGTGACGGTTTGCTTGGCGGCAGAATCATTCCCGGAGACAAAGACCGTGCTGGCTTCGGGAAGGCTACCCGGACGGGCCATGAGATCGGCGTTGAGGGTGTTGAGCGACTTCACGACTCGGGCGGCGGGGAAAGCGCGCTGGATCTGCTCGCCGAGTGAATCAGTGTCCTTGACGAACAGGATCGGCGGCGTGCCCTGGCTGAAGTCGAGGGGGTTGGCGATGTCCAGAATGACCTTTCCGTCGAGGTGTTCCACCCCGGCCTGGGCCAGGACGTCCAGGGAGGCGGCGCCATTCGTGGCATTGACAATGAGTTCAGCCCCTGCTGCGGCGTCCGCGAAGCCGGCCAGAGCGACGCCGGGGTTCTCCGCTGCCCAGTCGGCGAAAGGTGCGTTGCCCATGGCGTCGGCGTCCGTGCGAGCAAGTGTGGCCTCACGATCGCGGGTGCCGATAGTGACACCGTGTCCGAGTTCGACCAGCCGTGCAGCGATAATGCGGCCTACGGTGCCGGTTCCGAGAATGGCGGTTTTCATGGGCTGTCTCCCGTTGTCGATGACTGGATCCGATGTGACGGATCGTTCTCCCACAGTTTGTGACGGATCGATCCGTCTGTCAAACTTGAAGCAGCAAGACCTCTGGTGAGAGTTCAAATAGGAGTGGGATTTCCGTGGCACGCAAGACCGGCGAAGAGAACCGGCGCAACGTTCTCGAAGTGGCGACCCGCCTGTTCTACCAGCGCGGCATCCGGGCCGTCGGGATGGACACGGTGGTCAAGGAATGCGGCGTCGGCAACGCCACCATTTACCGCCAGTTTCCCACCAAGGACGCTCTCGCCACCGCCTACGTGCAGAGCCGCGCGGAAGCCTGGTTCGAACGGATGCGGCAGGCTGCCGAGGAATTCCCGGACCCCCGCGACAAGCTCGTAGCCGTCTTTGAGGTACTCGCCGGTGACACAGCCGGAGCCTCCTATCGCGGGTGCCCGATGCTGAACACGAACACCGAGTTCCCGGAGGGGGAGCACCCGGCGCATTTGGTGGCCGTAGAACACAAGCAGAAGGTACGGGACTGGTTCCATTCCCTCGCCGCCGAGGCCGACGCCAACGACTCCGACCAGCTCGCGGATGAACTTCTTCTTATCCTCAACGGCGCCTATGCCACAGGCTCCGTACTCGACGGCGCTGCCTACGGGACACGCGCCCTGGGCCTGGCCCGACGCATCGTCCACGATGCCTGTCCCCGCCCCTAAATCCCGGACTGCTGCTCTGCTGGCCACCCCGGTCGACGCTGGCCGTCTCCGGCAAATCGGCACGGATTTCGTAGCTTTGAATCTGATTGTGAAAGAACACAACCCTTCATGAACCCCGCATCGCACCCTCGTCGTCGTTGCCCGCCCTGATCTGGAAAATTCGCGGATCACCGCACAGCTCACCGCAGCCACCACGGAAATGGATCACGTCACCGTCTGTGTTCTCTCCGCTGCCTATCCGGCGACTGCGTGAAGTGAAATCAGAATGATCCAGGACGAAAGTATGGTCCGGAGCCTAGCGGAAAGTGCCGCAGAGGGTTCCGCTAACGGGCACGAACGGTGCGGTGATCCATGGGCGTGTGACTCGCAGCGAAGTGGAAATCCCTCGATCAGGCATGTGTGGCGGGTTCCGCGCCGTGGAACCGGGCCGCTTAGGGTCGGGGGTCAGGAGGCGCATGCCCCGGCCGGGATTTTAGCAGCGCGGAGCCATTTCAAGGCCTCCTGCTCGTCTGTGAAATACCTGCTCGGGCACTTTGGCAGGGGCAGTCCGCGCCGCCCGTGGGCGATGACCCGGTCCACCGACGTGCTGCCAAGGATTGCAAAGGCTGTGACGGTTACGGCTTCGCTGAAGACACGGACGGCATCGCGGCTGACATGCTCAACGCCCGTGACCTGCAGTAAGACCGCGCAGCCCGCGCCTCCGGTCAGGGTCAGGAAGCGCTCCCGCACGGAGGTTCCGTCCGCGGCAGTAATCTGACTTCCGGGACGCAACGTAATCCGGAGAATCCGTTCGCTTTCAACGGTGAGGGTGAAGTTCGTCGAGCCGGGCTCTGAGGCTGCGGGTCCGTCCCCGGAGCTTTCGTCTGCCAGAGAACGCTGTTCGTCTTCGGCATGGACCGGTGTGGTCATCGAATCCCCCCGGATGCGGTTCAACGGCGTCCCCGCCGGCGCAGTGAGCCCGGTTTTACCCCAGAGCTTTGCAGGTCAGAGTACCTCGGGGCGGGCCCAGGGTCCATGAAAGACCGGATACTGGTCCGAAGCGCGATCTGGGACCTTGCTCACGGCGACGTCGTGTTGCTCATCGGCTCGCTCCTGGCAATCTGCCCTATGACGATGAGGGTACTAGGCAAACGTGAGAAGAACTTGTCTATGAACGATACTCCGTGACGCTAGAGTTCGCTCCATGATCGTTTGGCTCAACGGCACCCACGGAGCGGGAAAGACGACGACAAGCGCGCTCTTGCAGCCAATGCTGCCCGACGCGCGCGCCCTCGACGCTGAGAAGGTCGGCGAGGTGCTCATGGACATCACACCGGGGCTCCCCGCGACAGATAACTTCCAACACTGGGAGCCATGGCGGCCGCTCGTTGTCGAAACTGCGCGGCGCGTGCTTGAGTTCACTGGAGGCACACTAGTGATGCCGATGACAGTTCTGGTTGAGAGCTACTGGCGGGAGATCAGCGACGGTCTTACTAAGCACGGCATACCGATCCGGCATTTCGTGCTCCATGCCGACCAAGCGACTCTGCGCGAACGCATACAGAACGACAAAGTTCTCGGCCCCTCAACGCTTCGCTTCGCGTATCTGGAACGATACGCTGACGCAGCCCGCACCTGGCTGCACAATGAAGCAGAGGTCATCGACACCACCGACATCACACCGGGACAAGCCGCACAGCAGATCGCAGCTTCGGTGCTTGGCCGCTGAGAAAGCCAAACGTCCGGGATTGGAGACCCATCTGAAGTGTCCTTCAGATGGGTCTCCAATAGTTCCTTCACGTCTGATGCCGGCCTTCCTGTGAGTGCCGCCCACAGCTGCGCGGCACTCACAGGGCTCTATATTTAGCTTTATTGAGTCACGGCCGTACATTTCCGGCGACCGTGGCCCAAGTATTGACATACTTACTGCCGGAGCCGGGGCTACTTCACATCGAATTCCGGGCCAGTATATTCGGTCCTTACGGTAATCTCGTCAGCAGCGATTTTCGTGGCGAGATCACTTATTTTTGCCCTAACCTCCTGTGGAATGTCCTCGCTAAGCGTCAGCCTGACTGCGTCAGGGTTTTCAAGGCCTATGTGGTGGCTGGAGCCTGCCTGGAACGTACCGCCCACCAAGTCTTTTACTGCAGCGAATGCTGCTGCCCCGGAATCAGCAACGGCAGAACCGGCAAATACCTTTGCGTCATCTTGGGTGAAGTCCCGGACGTTTCCAAACTGTCGGGCTCTTCCTGTCTCCTGAATAGCCTGGGTTACTCCTGGGCGCCCAGCGTTGAGCATCGTGAAGATGTAGTCAGCGCCTTCCTCTATCTCCGCGACGGCTATCTTTCGTGAGAGCTCAATATCATCCTGGTCCCCCGAAAAGTTTGATAGGACGGTCGCTTGAGGGTTTGTGTGAGCTACTCCGTCGACGAACGCCGCCCTACCTTTGAGTCCAGGAATTGGCCGGATGCCCGACATGTGGCCGACGACGTTGGTTTCCGTCAGGAGTCCAGCGGCTGCCCCTGCCAGCCACGCAGACTCTTCTTGGAGGACCTCGTAACTTGATAGATTCGGACCGGTGACGTTTGCCTGGGTGACGACAAACATGGTTTCCGGGAAACGTTGTGCTACTGTCTTCGCGGCTTCTGCGTTCTGGCCGCCGTGTGCGATGACCATGTCCACGCCTGAGCTGGCGAGCTCGTCTAGCGCACTCTCCAAAGCAGCTTTTTCCGGCTCAACGCCTTCCTTGTAGCTGATTTCAACTCCCAGCTGATCGTGGGCGCGCTGAAGTCCGTTGAACCCTGATTCCATGAAGCCGCCATCAGACGCTGACCCTGCAAGCAACATGGCGACCTCCAACTTTGAGGCCGAGGACGATGCTGCGTTCTCGCCGGTCTTCGGGGCCACACTCTGGGCACTGCAACCAGTCAAGGCAATCCCAATAGCGGCAAGTACTGCTAACTCTAGCTTCATCTTTCTCCTTTGATAGATGTTCTGCATCCAGACGGTCGGTCAACAAAAAAGAGCTGGCATCAATTGATGCCAGCTCATTACGACCCTGCCTGCTGCTCTCAGGTCACGTGACTCGCGCCACGTTGTTTCAGAAGGATACAGCGACTCATTCAAGGGGTGACGGGTTTATCAGTGTTTATCGAATGTGACCGTGAGCATCCTGCTCCACCCGCCGCCGACGGCAAATACGGCTGGGAAAACTAACCCCATCAAATATGAACCAATCAACCCGCCCGCGCTCACAGCGGCCTAAGATTCCGGCTCAGCTAAAACCGGGCAGTCCCTTGTCGTGCACGTACGATTAGTTCGAAATTGAAATGCACCTATGCCAGCAATTGGTTCAAGACTGCGGTCATTTCCCAATGGGAGCGCTGAGTGAGAGCAAGGTTTGTGCAGCAAACGGCCGGATAGTCATCGACGCCAAACGGGCAAGTTTCATTCCGCTCAGTTCACGACCCGCCCGGCTTTCCGTCGGCACGCGGCCAGCCTGAGGCTTAGCCTGAATCCACCGGTCTGATTCCGTTAACGCTTCGGATCCCGCCCGAGAGCGGACCACCGGCAGATAGATTCGGCAGGCATGGTTCGCGCGCGGGTCTTTGTGGACAGCCTGGCCACGGCCAAGGCCTAATCGGGCGCGTGATCATCCCTGTGACCGAGGGCGTCATGGGCGTTGAGGACATCCAAGCCGAACGCGGCACCCACGTGGGAGCTGACTTCGCGCCCGGTTCACGGCTTAGGGAACGCGAGCTGTCACAGGCTCTGGACGTTTCCCGCGTGCCCTTCCGCGAAGCCCTTCAGCAGCTTGAAACAGAAGGCTTCACTCACACCTCCCCGCGGCGTGGAGCCACCGTCAAGCAGACCACCCTGCGGGACGTTAAAGAACTATTCGACGTCCGGCTCAGCCTCGAAGTGGTCGCCGCGCGCCTCGCGGCCCAGACCGCGGCACGGGGCGAGTCGTCGTCGCGTCTGCAGCAGATGATGGGCAAGGCAGAAGAAGTAACCCTGCACATGACCATGCGCAGATGCCACTCAAAAACACCGCCCTGCATGCAAAATCGTTTCGGTGGGGGGGGGGGGGGGCAACTCCCTGCTGGAGTACTCAATGAAGCCTCTGTTGGGCAGGACGCAGTGGCTTTTCACCCTGACCGGGCACCGCAACCCGCAGGTTCAGTGTGCGGAGCACCTAAGCCTGTGCCAGCCATCTGTAACGGCAAAGCGGACCTAGCGGCAGCCCTGGGCTTTGCCCACGTGGAGCTGGGCCTCGCTCCATCGCTCCAAGGTCTGGCTGGATGTCTTCCAGAGGTCTGACCAATCACCGAAAGAGCGAGCGTTCGGGGTTTCCTGATTGGCTTACGAGGACGTCCTCACGTCGATTCAGCCCTAGACCTGACTGGCGGCGCCGAACGCGCGTTCTTAGCCTAGTGCGCCGAGAGGAAAGGGGACATCGTTGATGAAGTGGCAGTCGTTACTTATAGGGCTGTCCAGCTGGCACAACACCTCTAACCGGGCCTGACTCACCACTGCCGGGAGTCGCCATCGAAGCCCAGCGCCAGGAATGGCCGGCATGCTGATCGACGCAATTTAGGACAGATCACTGAGCCGCCTGGATTTGCTCCCGCACCTGAATGTGTGGGATTCCCCGCTGCTACATAAGCAGGCGTTCCCGCGTTAGGCCGTAGGGAACCTCGTCGCTGAGTACCACAGTGCACAAGTTCGGCTTATGACGGGTGACCATAATGCCTTTGGTGCCGTCGACGACGGCGCGGGCTATGGCGATGCGTTCGGCTTCGGCGATTTGATGGTCCATAGCCGCTTTGTTCTCCGCAGTGATGGTCATGATCAATTCAAACGCTGCCATTGCTGTCCTTCTTTGTCGGTGCCGGTGTACGGATGCCGGCCATCTGGCCCGTGCTTTTCCGCGTCCCACGGGAAGTCGCTGTTTTGGGGGAATCTCTGATGCCGCCAGAGACGTCTCCCCGGATGGCACGTTGCGGCGCCATGCACGACCCGCTGCATCTACGTTGTTACCAACGCGTGGAGTCCAAAACCCTCGACTACACTTTGGTATACCAAGTCTACAGGAGGGCCCGATGTTGCACCAAGCGGAAGATGTATCAGTGGGCTGCCGTCGGGTGATGATGTTCCGGAATTGGTGGCTGCTTGTCGCCATCACGCTCGTCGCCTTCAACCTTCGTCCAGCAATCACATCTGTGGCAGCAGTTTTAGAAGAACTCAGATCTGTACTGGGCTTGGACCCGCGGGCAATTCCCCTTCTCGTGGCGCTTCCGGTACTGGCTTTCGGACTTTCTGCCCCTTGTGGACCGTGGCTCGCTCGCCGTGTCGGCCCTGGACGCGCCATTGCAGTCGCAATGCTTGTTCTCGCTGCCGCTTTGAGCGGGCGTGTTCTAGGTCCCGTTGTCATGCTCCCCGGCACCTTTCTGGCCGGCGTTGCCATCATGGCGGCGAGCGTCCTGGTGCCCCAGGTACTAAGGGCAAACCGCGACACAGCATGGTCAACCGGACTGTGGACCATGGGTATCGGTCTCGGTGCGGCGTTGGGGGCAGGATTGACACAGCCTTTGCAGTACCTGTTTGGAGGCAGCGTGACGTGGGCCCTTGCCGTCTGGGCAATACCTGCTTTGGTGGGTGCTCTTTTGATCCAATGGCATGGCGAGCCCGGCCCTTCACCGACGGGCGCGGGTGGCATGTCGCCGCTGACCCTGGCAGAGCCCGAAGATCCGCAGGAGGCCGGAGGTGTTCCACGAAATAACTGCATCGGCATTTTGGCGCCTCTGCCGTTGCGGAAACAGACGACGGCCTGGGCTGTGACTGCCTTCTTTGGCCTGCAAGCCATGCTCTATTTCTCGCTCACATCAAGCTTGGCTGCTTTCCTCATCTATAAGGGCATGACACCGCTCGCAGCCGCTGCCTTTCTGGGGTGGTTCAACGTGGCCGGGCTCCCCGCCGGTCTGTTGGCCCCCGTGTTAGCGGGCCGCCGCAATCTCCTTGCATTCATGTCATCCGGTTTAGGCATTCTGATGGCCGCAGTCCTGCTAACTATGCTCGCAGCACCGGGGGACCTGCAGTTCGTTCTTGTGGGTCTTTTGGGCGTTGCCCAGGGCGCAGGATTCGGAGTTGCGATGACACTGATCGTTATTCGTTCGGCCGGGCCTCTGACCGCAGGAAAATTATCGGCCATGAGCCAGGGAATCGGATTCGCTTTGGCGGCCATGGGTCCCATAGGTGCCGCCCTGCTTCTCGAGTGGACTCAACGCTGGGAAGCCACCATTTGGGCGCTGGCCGCGGAAGCAATACTTCTTGCGGTAGCCGGACACCTCGCAGTAAAAGGACGCCTCATCTCCGTGGAGGTGAGCGACGAAAGTCTTCCGGGGCCGAGCCGGGCTTCCTCGGCACGAAGTGGCCCGGGTTAGGAAGACGGCCCTTCCCCTCTGGTTCATCGTCTCATCAGCATGCCCGGATCCGGATTGTTCACCCCACGCTTCCCGCCCCTATGCTCGTGGCCTATCAGAGAAGTGCCGGGTGTCCGGGATGCCGGCGGGGGAGGCTATCCAGCGGCTGGAGCAAAATGGATTCGTTGCCGTCCTTCAGCGGCGCAGTGGTGCACCGCGGGACGCTGGCTCTGTCTTAAGGCCGTCGCTGCGAGAGCGGCAGCAATGCGAGTTGCCGACGGCTGTGCAGGGCGCCTGCGTAAGCCCCTTGCGGCCTCGCGTTCGGCGATTGAAGAGGTTCGACCGCATCAGGCCTTGCTGTTCTGCAGTGAAATACATTCGAGAATCGTCCGGCTCCAGGTCGCCGCCGTCTGACGGATTCCATGACGCCGCTTCTTGGACGGACGCGCTGGACCCTCGGGCTGGCGCAGAACCGGAGCAATGAGCCGCAAACACGAAGAGCACGCGGCCCTGTGCAGCCCAGTCGGCGAAGGCCGCCCCCTATGCGCTTGTATACGCACACATTAAGTTGAGCCGCGAGTCGCTGCCTGCCCAGCTCAGCAAGACGGTGGACCCTTAGGCCACTCCCATGGCAACTGGCTCCTGTCAGGGGACGTTAACTGGCCCTGTCTCGAATGGTATACCAGAACTAATGTTGGCTCCACTTGAGATAACGGACTCAAACAACAGGCGGGTCAACAGTGCTTCTCGTTCAGTTTGTGCTTCCGCTCATAATCCAACCATCCGAATTTAGGAGTAACTGTGATCGGAAGTCGCTGGTCCTTGGGCGTTGCGATGGGAATCCCTGCCCTGGCCATACTTGTCGGACTCCCGCTAGTTAGTAACAACCCTCATACCGTCATCGGGATACCAATGGTGTTTGCCTGGTTGTTTGCCTGGCTACCTCTGACGTCCCTGTGCTTCTGGATCTCATGGCGCTACTTGGAAAGCGCCGCATATCGTCGACTGGAAGGAGAAACCGAATGATTGCGGTTGTTTTTTTCAGTATCATCGCTCTCTCGATCGGCGTGGCCTTGGCAGCGCGACGCGGCGTGACAACCCGCGGACCCTTGGGCACGTTGATTGCAGGCCGCTCTCTGCCTGGCTGGCTGATCTTTTTCCTCGCGGTAGGCGAGATATACAGCGTCGGAACGATGCTCGGTTTTCCGGGCGGTATCTACGCGAAGGGAGCCTCATACGGAGTCTGGTTCATTGGGTACATTCTCTTGGGCTATGTCTTCGGGTACTTCTTGGCACCTCTGGTCTGGCGCGCCGGCAAGGTTTACAACGCGGTAACCGTGCCGGACGTCATGTATGGCCACTACAAAAACCGGCTTCTCGAAAAGCTGGCCGCGTTCACTTTCGTTCTGGCTCTCATACCTTGGGCTGTGTTCCAGTTCGTTGGACTGCAAACAGTTCTGAGCGGTCTCGGACTGCCGTTGAGCCGGCTCGGCATCATCGTCGGGTCTGCGGTGATTGCCTTCCTGTATGTAGCCATTTCCGGAATGCGCTCGACCGCTTTCGTCGCCATTGTCAAGGACTTGTTTATGTTCTTGGGAATAACCCTTGCTGGAATTGTTGCCGTAATTGCCGCCAAGGGAATCCCCGGGATCTTTGAAGAGGTAGCCACGAGGCCGGACATGACCACGGTTACTGGCGGTGCTCTTATCTTTGCGATGTCGACCATATTCGTACAGTCGATTCAGTTTTACCTGACCTTTCCCGCGCAGTTCCTCTTCGCCGCAAAATCGGAAAGTTCTATCAAGAAGTCCGTTATTTGGATGCCCTTGTATATGCTCATGTACCCGCTCTTGGTATTCGCCGCGTATTACGGCATCAGCCACGCGCCCAACCTGTCGAACCCGGACGATGTCTTCCTGGCGGTCACCCGGGATCTCGCGCCCGAATGGATTGTCGGCCTGGTAGCCGCCGGCGCCGGGTTGTCTGCCCTGATTGTTCTTGCGGGGAACTCATTGATGTTCGGCGGAGTCCTTACCCGCAATCTCGTCCCGACACTCTCTAAATCCAAGTCTTCCCATAGCGTGAAACTGGTCATGGGACTTTTTCTGGTCTTCACAGCCACGCTGTCTACTTTCACTTCCTCAATCATGCTCACCTTCTTAAATCTGGCCCTGGCTTTGACGGCCCAGCTCGTCCCCGCATGGTTCGGTGTCATGTTCTTCAGGAGATTCAAGGCGCCCGCTCTCTCTGCGGGAATCGTGGTCGGTTGTACCCTCGTGACGTTCTTCTACTTCACAAAGCTTGTGCCCGGCAACCTCAATACCGGACTTATTTCGCTGGCGGCTAATCTATCGGTTGTCATACTCCTCAGCCTCATCTTTAAGGGGGGCACGTCCCAACACATGCCGGTTGCTATGCGGGCAAAAGACATCCTCGGCAAAGCCGCTGAGAGTAAGAAACCTGTCCACGAAGGTAGCGACGAGGTCCCTGTTGCACCCGCCGGGGTCACTGTTTCAGGTGCCGGCAGAGCCATCAATGAGGAGGGCTGATGCAGCCAAACACCAACTTGCTTCTCCAGAACGTCCGTCGTCCATCAGACGCCCGGCCGGTTGACATACAGGTCACGGATGGACACATTGTGGCAGTCGGGAAGCTGCATCCCGGACAGACCCAGGGAGAAGTAATCGACTGTCAGGGCGGGCTCTTGCTACCCGGGCTCGTGGACAGCCATTGCCATATCGATAAGACGCTCTGGAGCGGCCCATGGATTCCGCACACTGCAGGTCCCAGTGTCGCCGAGCGTATAGCGGATGAAAGGCTCCGCCGCCTTGATGTTGCCTATCCTTCCTTGGACCGCATCACGGCACTGTTGGAGCAAATGTCCGTGGGTGGAACGACAAGCATCCGAACGCATACGGATGTTGACCCGGAAGTCGGGCTCGCCGGAATAGAGGCTGTGCAGAAGGCGGCACTGTCCCTAAGGGAACGCATCGATGTTCAGCAGGTCGCCTTCCCGCAGCAGGGGGTGGTAACGCGCCCGGGAACAGCGTCGTTACTGAAGGATGCCCTTGATATGGGAGCTACGGCCATTGGCGGCGTCGATCCGGCAGGCTTTGACGGCGACCCTAATGGCCAGCTTGATGCCATATTCAACATTGGCAGCAACTCCGGGTGTGACATTGATATCCACCTTCACGACCCAGGGGAACTTGGCGTCTGGCAGGTACTCCAGATCATTCAGCGGACCAAGGGGATGGGTATGGAGGACAGGGTCACGATCAGCCACGCATTCTGCCTTGCTGATATGCCCGCTCCTGTGCAATCCAAAGTATTTGATGGCTTGGCTGAAGCGCGCATTTCATTGACTACGGCAGCCGTGTTCAGCCGCCCGGTGCTGCCGCTGAAGATACTTGCGGAGTACGGAATAAACGTCGGATGCGGGAACGACGGCATTCGGGACCTGTGGTCTCCCTATGGGAACGGCGACATGCTCGAACGTGCCATGTTCGTTGCCTATCGCGGAGACCTTCGCCGTGATCAGGACATTGAGATGGCCCTGGACACGGCTACATATAACGGCGCGAAGATCCTAGGGCTCGAGAAGTATGGTTTGGACGTCGGATGCAAGGCTGACCTTGTTGTGGTCCCGGCGCGCAACGTAGCTGAAGCTGTGGTGAGCCGTCCTTTGCGGAACTTGGTGGTCAAGAACGGACAGATTGCCATGAACCGGGGGTTCGGCGATTGAAGATTTGGAAAGCGTTTTCGCCCACCGACGGAAGGACCTATAAATGACCCTCATTCTCACCGCGTCCGAGCTCCACACGTTAGCCGACATGCCCAGAACCATCAAAGCGGTAGAAAGTGCCTTTGCGGACATATCAGCAGGCCTAGCGCATCAGCCGGCACCGGCTTCCCTTAGCCTTCCCCCATCCGGGGGCCGGTTCATTCCGATGTCGGCTTTATCTGCAGCCGACGGACTTGCATCTGTGAAGTTGCTCGCCGATATTCCTGCGAATTCCGATCGTGGGTTGCCAACGCAGCGGTCAACAATCGTACTCGTTTCCCGGTCCACGGGGGAGACGCTGGCGATCCTTGACGGCCGCATACCCACTCGAGTCCGCACGGCTGCAGCCAGCGCCGTTGCCAGCAAAGTGCTGGCGCGGTCTGACAGTTCGGTCCTCGGGCTCGTGGGCGCGGGCGCCCTGGCAGTCGCGCACGTCCATGCAATGCTTGCCGTTCTTCCTATAAAAACAGTCGTGGTGTGGTCCCGCACAGCTGAAACCACCGACGCGTTCCAGCGTCAGGTCGCCGACCTCGAGTTGACGGTGGTGGTCGCAGCCTCTCCGCAGGATGTTGTGGAATCGGCCGATGTTCTGTGCACCCTCACTCCGGCTTCGGAACCGGTGGTTTTCGGCAAATGGTTCAAGCCTGGGCTGCACGTCAACGCGGTAGGGGCCCGTCCCCGCCCGGAAGATCGTGAAATAGATTCTGCTGGGATGGTTCGTTCCCGAGTATTTGTGGACAGCTTGCCGACAGCGACGACGAAGTCTGGTGACCTGATGATTCCTATAAGTGAGGGGGTCATGAGCGTCGGCGATGTGAGGGGTGAGCTCGGTGACGTCATCACGGGGAAGGTGCTCGGCCGGACCTCGAGGGACGACATCACGCTCTTCAACTCGGTGGGAATTGGAGTGCTGGACTTGGCCATCGGCCGAATTCTTTACGACAGTGCCGTGGAGCAATCAATGGGACTTGAGTTGGACCTGAGTCGCTGAATTTGGCGGACCGGCTGCACGGTCGGACTGCGCCACATGCCTTCAGTCCTTATCGAAGGCGGAGTCCCGGCTCCGACGTGAGACTTCACGTCGGAGCCGGGGGTCCTTGGTCCTGGCGTCCTTCTTCGGTTGGCTTTGCTCCGGACTACGAAGCCAAGGAGGCCGTTGTGCTGCTTGGTGGAAGAACGCCCGCCTGGTCGAGCAAAGGCCAGAAGCCGGGACCCGCTCTGGCCGACTACTTCGACGCCGCGACCATCGGCGGCGCGCAGGCTCTGGGACGTGGTGACCCGGGAAGACCTTGCCCTCAGGCATGGAGGCCGACATCACGATAGCCTTTTTGGGGCATCTCGGGGACAGTGCCATCGAAGACCCGTTACGCACGCTCGTGTTCAACGGCACGGTGCGGCAGGTGCCGATACGTTCGTGGCCGGACGCCCCGTCGTCGTTGGAGGCCTTCTGCCCGGAGTTGACCTGGATGCGTTGCGGGCTGAAGGACAGCGGCTGGATGTCCAGATGCGGGCAGCTTACTCCCTACGGGACGCCCAACACCGGGAGGCCGACGAGCTCTTCCCGCCCACCTTTGCCGCGGAAGTCGGCGTAGTTGCCGCCAAGTCCAGCCATGATCGTTTTGACTTTATGCAGTCACTGCATAGATATCGAAGGCCGGCTAAGGGGGTTGCCCGCCAACTCTGGCAGGAAAGTCGCGTCTTGCTGTGAAAGGGGATCCAGTTCACCAACCGCTTGCCTCTCACCTAACAGTCGTGGTGGGAGGTCTTTACGACCCGAGAAGATCTAGGAGAAGCGCTGAGCTGCGCAAATTGCGGCAGCGACACCAGAAGGACGATTGGCTCACCGGCGCGGTTCGGCCACTATCAGCAGCAGCGATCTGGGCGGAAAATAGGTCTCTGGCGGCCTGCAGATCAGTGATTTCGAGGGCTTTGAGCACCAGCCGCAAAGCCCTGGGCAGCAGCCGACCAGACGCCATTGGGTTTCCTTTGGCGCTTCTGCCGACAGAAACCACGCCGCTATTGGAGACCCCTGCAGCGTGTTGCGCGCCCGACACCACACTCGCCCTACTTGGGGTCGCCTGAAATGTGAAATGGGATTGTTGTGATCTTGGATGCGACTCCGATGGCTTCGAGATCTTGTGCATCAATCGTGGCGTCACCGTTGGCGTCCGCCACGACGCCCGGGGCATCGTTGTAGATACCGTCGTGGTTGAGGTCGGCGATCACAGCAACGGTCAGGGTGCTGTCCACGTCCCGACCGGCAATTGGGGCGCCGACGATCCAGGAATCCCAAATTTCAGCGCCCTTTTTCGAGCGGTCAGTCACACCGGTGAGATTGAACAGGTTGGCCAGGTTTGTGCCGGGACCAGAGAAACCCTTGATGGTGCTGCTGGTGGTGGAGACGAGTACAACGAGGCCCGGCAAACGATCATCCTGACCAGTGGAAAACGAGCCGGGAAAGGGCGCGGTGTTCGCATGCGCGGCGGGCCCAGTGAGCTGTAGATCGGAGAAGCCTGCTGCGGCCAGGCCGCCGTCGTATCGCACGCTCAGATCTACCAGCCATCCAGCACCAGAAATTCCGGCGGTGCCCCCTTTGCGAGGAGCAAACACCTCGATTTCCACGGGATGTTTCTCCGATGCGGCAAGGGCACGCGTCTCAGGGCTCGGACCCGCAGCGCCAGCCACGATCGCGCCCCACACCCCCACAGAGCCGGCAACGGCGGCAATTCGACGATTACTGATTCTTATCATGATTCTTCCTCGGCTCGACTTACACATGGAGAAGTGACTATTGCGGCGCCAACCGGTCATAACGACGAAACTCACGCGTATGGAGGTTGGAACCATCAACTGAATTGCGGTCACCGCGGTCTAGCCCCAGGCCAACATAAGCCAGGGCAACCCGCTCTAGATTTCGGTGGGTTGGATTAACCAGGTTGTCAGCAGGGGACTCCTAGGAGGATGGTTTCTCGGCGATTGCCGGCAAAGCGGGCACCATCGTGCGCAGCCAGCCCAGCCCCGGCTTTCGGGGGTCCTGTTGTGATTGGGCTGTTGCACTGACCAGCGTTGCTTTTCTCCTACGCTGCCGCGAGTTCTTCGGCGGTGGCCTTTTCGCGGGCTTCGGTGAGGTAGCGGGCGTAGGCGGGGAGGGTG
>NZ_JARCCZ010000046.1:0-18896 GCF_048957775.1 Pseudarthrobacter sp. CC4
TCGACGTTGACGACGTCCATGATGACGCCGCCCTTGAGCATCTCAGCCATACCGCGCTTCACGCGGTTGCTGCCCGTTGCATTCTTGATGAAGTTTCCGGAACTGAAAGCTTTCCCTTGCGTTGACATGAGTACTCCTATCGGAAGTAGCTGAACTTCAGCTTCTGGTAATGGACTTTGGAAGCTCTAGGCGAATCACCCAGAGCCCGAACGGAGGCACTCCTCCCTGCGATAGTCAGGCGAGCATGGCAACGCCCCTGAAAAGGATTAGAACGGCGCCGGTGAACGCCAGCACCAGGACGGCGGTCATGCTCGCCCTGGGCGGAACCCGTGGCCCGAGTACATTTCCAAGCACTATTCCGCCCGTGAGGGCCAGACCACAGGACAACCATTGGAGGCCATCAAGAGCTGGCATCTCGCGTTTCGCGGCGAGGGAGGCAAGCCCCACCCCTAAGAAGTAAAGCTGTGCGCTGGCTGCAAATGCTCTGTGCTGCCATTGGCTGGCCTGTGCGTACGCAGCCACAGCCGGTCCCCCGACCCCTGCCGTTACATTCATGAAGCCTGAGATAAATCCAGCGATCCCCGCCCCCAGCCTGCCGCGGAGAACTACAGGTGGCGTGCGTACGGTAAGGCTTGCGGCCAGGGCAACTATGATCATGGCGCCGACAATGATTGAAAGCAGGGAAGACGGCATGTGGATGGCAACCCACGAGCCGGGAACAATGGCCACGATGGCGGGCCCCAGCATGAGGAGCACCCGGCGGAACTCCACTTCCCTGAAGACTTGGACCAAGACCAGCAATGACGTGAGAGTGCCCAACGCATTTACCAGCAGCACGCCGTTAAATGGTCCGAGGAGCATGCTCAGGAACGGTGCGGCAACGAGCGCGAATCCAACACCCGTAATGCGTTGCGTGGACGCGCCAAGGAAGGTTGCTCCTCCCAGCGCTGCCAGGGCCCACACGTAGTCGGCATTCACCGGAATCGGATCCAGGGCTACCGCGTCAATCACTTTCAGTTCCCGCGCCATGCCGCTTACCGGCCAAGGCAGCAGTCATGCGGTCCTTTTCCGACTTGCCTGCGGACGTTTGCCGCATACATCGACCACGGAAGGATGCGAGGCTCTTCTCATATGCCTGCTGCACGGACACATCCTTTCGCTGGAGAAACACTCGGCCGGATTCCAGTATATATGACTCCACGTTCCGAATTCCGGAATGCATTGATGGAAACGCGTGAACCGGCGAGCACGACTGAACCGCAATGCCGGCATCCCGCGGAGCCCTGCGGGCGGATACTTTGGGCAAGGGCCAAATGCGCATGCCCTGTCATCGAGGTTGAGGGCGGGAGTAGGTTCAGGGAATGGGCTGGCTCCTTCGTTTCAGTTCCATCTGGTTCTGTGAACCGCAACATCGGCTACGTAGGTTTGGGCTACACCAAATGAAGTGGGCTGGATCACTCACAGCTAGACTGTGCGGGCAGATCTCACGGCGCCCTCTGGTCTTCCGCCTCTTAGCCCAGGCGAAAAGCGCACTTTAGCTGGTTCCGTCAATCATTGGAGGAAACGTGGACAGCGCCGAACCTCGGCAAGCCGAGAGCCCAAGCCTTAGCAAGGGCCTGAAAAACAGACACATGAACCTGATTGCCATCGGAGGCGTCATTGGGGCCGGCCTCTTCGTCGGCAGCGGCGTGGTTATCAGCAGCACTGGCCCAGCCGCAATCGTCTCCTTCTCCATTGCAGGCCTTATCACCTTGCTTCTAATGCGCATGCTGGCCGAAATGGCAGTGGCCCGCCCGGTGGTCGGATCTTTTTACGTCTATGCACGGCAGGCCCTGGGACAACGGGCAGGGTTCGCTACCGGATGGATGTACTGGTACTTTTTCGTGATCGTTGTTGCTATCGAAGCGATAGCTGGCGGCCGGATAATCCAACTCTGGTTTCCCGATATCCCGCTGTGGATACTCAGCCTGGGCCTGATGATCATTTTGAGCGCCACGAACATGGTTTCAGCCCGGTCCTTTGGTGAGTTCGAATACTGGTTCTCCTCCATCAAAGTGGTAGCCATCATTGTTTTCCTGTGCCTGGGGATCCTCTGGATAACCGGCGTCTGGCCTGATTCAACGCCGGGATTCGGCAACCTCTTTGACCATGGGGGCTTCACGCCCCTGGGCTGGGGAGCCGTCATGGCCGCCGTAGTGCCTTGTGTCGCCTTCTACACCGGGGCGGAAATTGTCACCATTGCAGCAGCCGAAGCCGAAGACCCGGAACGTTCCGTGAAGCGGGCAATGCGTTCTATCGTCGCCAGAATCGTGACTTTCTATGTGGGTTCTATCTTTGTGGTCGTTTGCATCCAAAGGTGGGATGCCGAGAGCGTCGGGATCAGCCCCTACGCGGCAGTACTTGATGTCATGGGTATCCCTGCCGTATCCGTCATCATGAACGGAATTGTGCTGACAGCGGTCCTTTCCTGCTTGAACTCTGCGCTTTACACCACTTCGCGCATGCTTTTCGCTCTAACGCGCAACGGCGATGCCCCCAAGTTCTTTACCAAACTCTCCAAAGGCGGCGTGCCGCGCCGTGCAATTCTGCTCGGAACAACGGTTGGCTATATTTCGGTTATATGCGTCTATTTGTGGGGAGAAGTGGTTTTCACGTTCCTGGTGAACTCCTACGGCGCCGTTGCTCTGTTCGTTTATCTGGTGATTGCCATTTCCCAGGTAGTGCTGCGTAAACGACTCGATCGGGAAGATCCCGCAGCCCTGAAACTCAAGATGTGGTTGTTCCCATGGCTAAGCTACGCGACCATAGCGCTCATGCTCAGCGTCATAGCTGCAATGGCCATCCTTCCCAGCACCCAGTCACAGTTCCTGATGAGCGGCCTCACACTGATTGTGATCCTGCTTAGTTACGAAATGCGCAGACGGTACGGAAAACGTCCGGAAAGCGAGCAAGAACATCCAACCCGGGCGGACGCGGCCGGTGATGCCCAAGCTAACGAAGAAGATGCAGAGCAGCCCGGAAAAATGGAGACGGACCTGACAAGGACGCTGCACTAATCCGCACTAATCCGCCCTTGAAGCGTTGAAGGAAACCCGCTGTGGGAATTGGCAATGGAGCTACTCACAGCGGGTTTCTGCGTGCCGGCGGCTGTGTAGGATCCCTTGGTTCTCCGTGGATCGGAGGGCCCTGCCGCCGGGTCGGGGATTTGGTCGCTGGGTCCGGCATGACCTTTTTGCCCTGAGGTCTACTGCGGGTGAAGGCATCTTAGACAAGCCGTTTCCTCAGGACGAGGCGCGGCTGCACGACCTGTTCACCGGGCCTGCAGCAGCACGGGCGGGTGCAGATTTTCCTGCTCTGGAGCAGGTCTTCCCAGGAACCGTGCTGACCCGATCCCCGGTGCTGGAGCAGGCTCCCGGCGCACCTGGCTGGGCCCCAGGGCGTGGCAACGTGCTACCCGGGGTAGGACCCACAGCCGTAAGACCTGTTGGACATTATGGACGGGGTCTTTTCGGCGCTGGACGAGCACATGAGCAGGGCGTGAGCGCCGTCGGCACCGAAGCCGTCGAGCGGGTCATTCCCCCGCGTCGCGCACAGCTCGAGGAGCTCGAACGCCGACGCGTCACCGTGTCCGGGGAAGTCGAAAGGCTTTCGATGACTTCCCTCTTTCCCAGGTCTTGATGTGCATGCCGGGAGTTGGCATCAAGACTTGGCCGCGCACGCCGGCATCGTCCCGTCACCGTGATAGCCGTTAGCGGCTTTTGAGCAGCATCCCGAGCACCTGGTTGACGACGGCAGGCGTGGTTCCCTGGCTCAAATCCAACGCGAGGTTCCTCCGGTAGTAAGGGGACAAATCCAGCCCTACCCCCAGTCCAAAAATCTCTGTGCTGCCGGAAACCTCATGGGCGGTCACCACATTCTGCAGGTGCTGCTCCAAGTAATGGCTGTCGTTGGCCAGCCCCGTGGCACCATCCATCGGGCTGCCGTCGGAAATCACGAGCAGGATCCGGCGTCCCGAGGCACCGATTCCGGTGCCATCTTCCGCGAGCCGGGCGCATGCCCAGTCCACGGCTTCGCCGTCGACCCCCTCGCGGAACAAGTCCTTTTTCATCAGCCCGGCGATTCCGGAGCGTGCCCGGCGCCAAGGTGTATCACCATCTTTGAAAACCAGGTGCCGCACCTCATTGAGCCGTCCTGGATACGCTGGTCTTCCCGCCCGGATCCAGTCTTTCCCGGCACGGCCGCCGTTCCATGCGCCGGTAGTAAAGCCCAGGATCTCGCACCGCGCACCTGCCAGTTCCAATGCGCGGGCGTAGACGTCCACGAGCGCGGCGACGGCGGCACCGTACTCCTTCATGGACCCGGAGCAGTCCACGAGGAACGTCACTTTGGCCTCTGCACGGCGTTCGATGCGTTCAGTCCTGAAAACCCTGCGGTCCCCTGAGGAGGTGACGAGCCGGGCTAGCCTGCTGCCATCAAGGCGGCCCTCCAAGGCGTCGCCGTCCCATCCATCCTCGTCGTCTGCGGACAGGATCGCGGCCAAGGCCCGCCCCAGCCGGGGCACGTTGATGCCCCGCCGGGCTATATCGTCGTCGAGCTGTTTGCGGTAGCCGCGCAGCAGCTCGGCGCGGACCAGACCTGCGACCTGGAATTGCTGGTCGTAGGAGGTGGTGTACTGCCGATAGATGCCCTGGCCAATCTGAAGGGCGTCGCTGCGCCCGTATCCTGCGATGGGAATATGGTCGTCGTTCGTGTCCTGGTCGAATAGCAGCTGGAACTGAGTCAATCGGCCGCTGGGGCGCGCGGGTCCCGTTTCCCTGGATTCCAGCTGCTCACTTAGGGCCCCGACGGTCTCGGCGATGGCAAGGGCATGAGGGGCGAAACCTGACTGCGAGAAGCGTTCGCGGCGCAGGGCGGCAAGGTGGGCGCCGATGTACGGGGCAAGGTCCATCCGGGTTGATTCAATTCGGTCTTCGATGTCCGGAGGCATTGGCTCGGTGGTGATTCGTGCGCGGCAAACCTGGGCCACGGTGAACAGGATGATTCCCAACGCGCTGTCGATCAGAGGGGAAGCCTCGAACTCCCGGGACCACTGCTGGAAACGTTCGTGGAGATTGGCCCTGACCCCGGGCATGGCAGGATCGACCAGCGACTCGGCGCGGAACTGCTCAAGCATCTCGAACACCAAGACTCGGGCGGGTGTGTCCGGGCAAAGTCGTTGATGCAGGACGGCATCACTCTTCTTCAGGCGCAGCGCCATGCCGTCGGCCGCACCACGGAATGACGCGGGCCTGGAATCGCAGGTTTGCGGGTGAAGATGCGGCGCCGGCATTGGCACCGGCTTCTCCCCGTGATAGAGGACCGGGCCGCGGAAGTGCAGGCCGCGCCGGCCGCTGAGCGCGCGCAGCGCAGCGGCCCCCAGTTCCATGGTCTGCTTGCGGCGGCGCAGCAATACGGCAGCGGTCTCTCGGGAGGCGGCTGCCGCCCCGTACCGGTCCGTCTGTTCCTTATCTTCCGTCAGCGAGGCCATGGGCGGCTTTACCCGGCGGCTGCGAAGGCGCTGTCCGGCACATGAGCCGCAGAACTGAGTCCGTCCAGTTCACGGTCGAAGCAGCGCTGAAAATATTCAGCGATGATTGCGTGTTCGGCTTCGTCGCACTTGTTGACGAAAGACAGCAGGAATGCCTTGCCGGGATCGCCGAAGATCCCAATATTCTCGGCCCAGGTGATCACGGTGCGTGGGGACATCAGCGTAGACAGGTCGCCCACCTTAAAGCCGTCCCGGGTCAGTTTTGCCACAGCCACCATGGAAGCCACCAGTTCTCGCCCGGCCGGATGGTCCATCTCCGGGACCCGTGCCATCACGATTTCCAGCTCGTCCTCCGCCGGAGGATGGTTGAGGGCGGCGACGATGTTCCAGCGGTCGATCTGGGCGTGATTGAGTCGCTGGACGCCGTGGTACATACCGTTAAGATTGCCAAGTCCTACAGTGTTGGCCGTGGCAAAGAGGCGGAAGCCTGGATGCACGTCCAGGACCCGGTTCTGATCGAGCAGTGTCAGTTTGCCGTCACGCTCCAAGAGCCGCTGGATTACGAACATCACGTCCGGCCTCCCTGCATCGTACTCATCGAGAATAAGTGCCACCGGCCGTTGGATGGCCCAGGGGACGATTCCCTCCTGGAACTCAGTGATCTGTTTGCCGTCCTTAAGGACAACAGTGTCGCGCCCCACCAGATCCAGTCGGCTGATATGCCCGTCCAGGTTGACACGTACGCACGGCCAGTTCAGCCGGGCGGCCACCTGCTCAATGTGTGTGGACTTACCCGTTCCGTGGAGTCCCTGAAGCAGCATTCGCCGGTTCCGGGTAAAGGCCGCCAGGATGGCCAGCGTTACATCGTGGTTGAACCGGTAGGCCGGGTCAGCCTCAGGGACATGGTCATCGGGCTCACGGAAGGCGGCTACCTTGAGATCCGAGTCGATGTTGAACACGTCCCGGACAGAAACCATATGATCCGGCATCAGTCTTGTCAGCTGCTCCATAGCTCCCCCTCAATATCGCTGGCCGATCCTTCGGTCGCATCCCCGCCGTCGGTCCTGCCTGTATAGGACTCTGCTTCAATTCGACCTATCTCGGCGGCCGCACGCTGGAGCGCGGGGAGCAGTTTCAGACCTTTTTCCGGCGTCAACCGCATGACGGGAGCCTGCACCGCGACACACAAATTGGACACGGCATTCGTCGTGGGCACCAGCACTGCGACGCAGACCAACCCCGGAAGGAACTCCTCGTCATCGATGGCATAACCATCCCTCCGGACGCGCTGCAGCTCGGCCTCGATCAAGTCCGGATCGGTCACAGTCTTGTTCGTATAGCGGGCAAGCGGAGCGGATGCAATGAGCCGCTTCCGCTGGGCTGGACTGAGCTGCGAGAGGATCATTTTTCCACTTGCCGAGCAGTGAACAGGCACCCGGGAACCCGGCTGAAGCGTGATCCGCAATGGCTCGGAGGTTTCGATCCGGTCCAGATATAGCACTTCACTGCCAGATACAGCAGTGACATTGCAGCTCTCCCCCAGTTCATTCACCAGATTGCGGAGCACCGCGTGACGTGCCCCGTGGTGGATGTCATTAATCAGGAGATCCTCGGCCATGCGCCGCAGGCGGCTTCCGGTGCCGTAGTGCCTGCCGTTGTTCTCCCGAATCAGCAGTCCGGAGCTTTCCAGCTGGTGCAGCATGCGGTGGAGGGTTGGCTTAGGAGTGCCGGTCTCCTCCGCTAGCCCCTGAAGCGTGAAGAGCTGGTCCTTGGTGGCGATCAGTTCGAGCAGGGAGAACAGACGCATAGTAGGTGTCTCCCCCGCCAGCTCAGTCAGCGTTTGACCGTCCTGATTGTTGTTTAGCCTGCGAATCTCAGCCATTACCGTCTCCTCCACCCGATGTATCCTCGGCGCCTTCGTCGTTTTATTGTACGCCACGTTCCATATTCTCGAATAGGCATTGACCGGTAGATGCTTTTCGCCTAATCTCAGGTTGACCACCAAAAAAAGGAACGATAGGTTCCGTTTTTTGATATTTCAACGAGCACGGCCAGTCCTGTAGGGCTAGCCAGCCCTGTAGGAGGAGAAGCAATATGAGCCAAGACACAATCGACATCTCTGACGTCACCGACGCCGGAACGGGTCCGGCCACAAATGACCTGCCGGCCAGCGAGGCCTCTGCCACGGCACCCCGGTCAGTGGTTCAAGGTGCTCAAAAGATGACTCCGTCAGAAGCATTCGTGGAGACTTTGGTGGCAAACGACGTCACTGACATCTTCGGCATCATGGGGTCTGCATTCATGGACGCCATGGACATCTTCGCGCCTGCAGGAATTCGTCTGGTTCCGGTCGTCCATGAGCAGGGCGCTGCCCATATGGCAGATGGCTATGCCCGCGCCAGTGGCCGACACGGCGTCGTCATCGGTCAAAATGGACCTGGCATCAGCAACTGCGTCACCGGCATCGCTGCTGCCTTCTGGGCCCACAGCCCCGTGGTCATCGTTACGCCGGAGGCCGGCACCATGGGCATGGGTCTCGGCGGATTCCAGGAAGCCAAGCAGTTGCCCATGTTCCAGGAATTCACGAAGTACCAGGGCCACGTGACTCACCCCGCCCGTATGGCCGAATTCACTGGCCGCTGCTTCGATCGGGCAATGTCCGAAAACGGGCCGACTCAGCTGAACATTCCGCGCGACTACTTCTACGGCGAGATCACAGCCGAAATCCCGCAACCGCGCCGGGTGGACCGTGGTGCCGGCGGCACGAAGAGCCTGGACGAGGCCGCAGCGCTGCTGGCAACGGCCAAATTTCCAGTAATCGTTTCAGGCGGCGGCGTGGTCATGGCCGACGGAGTCGAGGAATGCAAGGCTCTCGCCGAACGTCTGGGAGCTCCCGTCGTCAACAGCTATCAGCACAACGACTCCTTCCCGGCCAGCCATCCGCTCTGGGCGGGGCCGCTCGGCTACCAGGGATCAAAGGCGGGCATGAAGCTCATCTCCCAGGCCGACGTCGTTGTCGCCCTCGGCACCCGCCTCGGCCCCTTCGGTACCCTGCCCCAGTATGGCCAGGCTTACTGGCCCACAAATGCCAAAATCATCCAGATCGATGCCGACCACACCATGCTGGGCCTGGTCAAGAAGATCAGTGTCGGAATTTGCGGTGATGCCAAGGCTGTGGCACTCGAACTGCGCAACCGCCTGGAGCAGCTCACCCTCGCATGCGATGCCACCAAGGCAGAGCGCGCCGCCACCATCAAGGCCGAGAAGGAAAGCTGGGAGCAAGAACTGTCAGCATGGACCCATGAAACGGATGATTACAGCCTTGACATGCTCGAAGAGCACAAGCAGGAGGAGGGCAATTGGCTGTCCCCGCGTCAGGTGCTGCGCGAACTGGAAAAGGCCATGCCGGAAGACGTCATGGTCTCCACCGACATCGGAAACATCAACTCGGTTGCTCACAGCTACCTCCGCTTCGAGAAGCCGCGCAGCTTCTTCGCGCCGATGAGCTTCGGCAACTGCGGCTACGCGCTGCCCACCATGATCGGCGCCAAGGCGGCCGCCATGCACAGGCCGGCGGTTGCCTACGCAGGCGACGGGGCATGGGCGATGAGCATGGGAGAAGTCCTCACTGCTGTCCGCCACGACATTCCTGTCACCGCGATCGTGTTCCGCAACCGGCAATGGGGCGCGGAAAAGAAAAACCAGGTCGAGTTCTATAACCGGCGTTTCGTTGCCGGTGAACTCGACAATGAGAACGAGAGCTTCGCTGCCATGGCGCAGACGATGGGAGCCGAAGGCGTAGTTGTCGATCAGCTCGAAGAGGTAGGCCCCGCCCTCCAGCGTGCCCTCGCTGCGCAGATGAACGAGGGAAAAACCACGGTCATCGAGATCATGTGCACGCGAGAGCTTGGCGACCCCTTCCGCCGTGATGCGCTGGCGAAGCCGGTCCGCCTGCTCGAGAAGTACAAGGACTACGTCTAAGCCAGAAGCCAGTCCTGTGGTCGCTGTGGAGGTCTTCCCTGGAAGGCCTCCACAGGTCTTTCCACGAGGTATTTGCAGTCCCGCGCCAAGCAGTGCAAGGAGGCGGGAAATCAGATGCCCCTGCTCAGAAATGACGTACTTCCCCTGATCGTCGCTTGCTGGTTCAGCCCTTCATTCATTTCCCAACCCACCGCCGCCCGACCGCTTTTCGGCCTCCCCACAGAAAAGGACTTCTCAACATGACACCCCACCCCACCCTGAAAGTCCCGGCCTCCCACCAGGCCCTTAATGTGATTGCGAAAGTCAACACCGGCCTGTACATAGACGGCGAGTGGGCAGAGTCCTCTACCGGTGCCCGTTTCGCCGTCGTCAACCCCGCCACGGAGGAGGTCATCGCGACGGTGGCCGACGGCGGTCCCGAAGACGCCCGCCGGGCGATCGAAACGGCCGGCCGGGAGCAGAAGGCGTGGGCCAAGACTCCGCCCCGCGAGCGGAGCGAAATCCTGCGGCGTGCCTTCGAACTGATCATGGCCCGGCAGGACGAGCTGGCCCTCATCATGACGACCGAGATGGGCAAGCCGTTCGCTGAAGCCAAGGGAGAAGTGGCCTACGCTGCAGAATTCTTTCGCTGGTTCTCCGAGGAGGCCGTCCGCATCGGCGGTGACCTGACTACCACCGGTGACGGCAAGAACCGGATTCTCGTCTCGAAGGAGCCGGTGGGCCCGTGCGTACTGGTGACGCCCTGGAACTTCCCGCTGGCCATGGCTACACGAAAGATCGGCCCGGCGATCGCAGCCGGGTGCACCATGGTTTTCAAGCCTGCCAACCTCACCCCACTGTCCTCGCTGGCACTGGTGGACATCCTCATCGAAGCCGGCCTGCCCAAGGGCGCTCTCAACGTCGTCACCACCACCAAAGCCTCCGAGGTGGTCACCCAATGGATGGAAAGCGGCATCGCACGTAAGATCAGCTTCACCGGCTCCACGGGAGTGGGCGTCCGCCTCCTTGAACAGGCGGCAAAGAACGTCATGCGCTCCTCAATGGAACTCGGTGGAAACGCACCCCTGATCGTGTTTGAGGATGCCGACCTGGATCGGGCAGTGGAAGGCGCATTCACTGCCAAAATGCGGAACATGGGCGAGGCCTGCACTGCCGCCAACCGGATTTTCGTCCAGCGCGCAGTGGCCGCCGACTTCTCGGCGCGGCTCGCCAAGCGTCTCGGAGCCCTCAAGATTGGCGACGGCGCGGAGGAAGGCACCGACGTCGGCCCGTTGGTGGAGGAAAAGGCCCTGCACAAGGTCCAGGAACTGGTGGACGATGCCGTTGCCAAGGGCGCCACAGTAGTCTGCGGCGGCTCCCGCCCTGAAGGCAGAGGGTACTTCTACTCCCCCACAGTTCTTTCGGACGTCACCCCGGACGCCGCACTGATGAGCGAGGAGATCTTTGGCCCGGTTGCCCCGATAATTCCCTTCGACACCGAAGAGGAGGTAATCCGCATGGCCAACGACACCCAATGGGGCCTGGCCAGCTACGTCTTTACACAGGACCTGGACCGCGCCTTCCGCGTGGGCGAGGAACTGGAGGTCGGCATGGTAGGCCTGAACACGGGCCTTGTCTCCAACCCCGCGGCACCCTTCGGCGGCATCAAAGCCTCCGGCCTCGGCCGCGAAGGCGGACGACTTGGCCTCGAGGAATTCCTCGAGATCAAGTACATGGCCATTCCCCGTCTGTGAGCAGTGTGGGCTCGGTGAAACCAGGCGTTCGCATGCAGCGAGAAGGCTGCATGGTCCGCTTGTCCCGGCGGCGAGGATGCTAGTGCAGGTCGGGCGGGAATGGCCATCCACGACGACACGGACACATCGTAGGCGGGCCGGCGGCTGACCCCGGGCTTGTCATCTTCGCAGCGGCGGATCATCCCTTCGGTACGCTTGC
Organism: Pseudarthrobacter sp. CC4; assembly: GCF_048957775.1. Taxonomy (NCBI): domain Bacteria; kingdom Bacillati; phylum Actinomycetota; class Actinomycetes; order Micrococcales; family Micrococcaceae; genus Pseudarthrobacter; species Pseudarthrobacter sp. CC4. The sequence continues at coordinate 11,441 of NZ_JARCCZ010000046.1, forward strand.
AGTCCGCCGGGCCGAAGAGTGCGGGCGGCTGGAGCATTCCTCCATTGCTTCTGGGCCATGCTGCGGCAGTCCCGGCCCGGCGCCCAGGGGCCGGGACCGAGACCTGGACCCGTTCCGCGCCCCGCGCGGAAACACCGGTCAACTACGTCCTGCGCCAGCTGCAGCCGGCCGTGAGGGGTCTGCTAGCCAGCTGTTTTATCCGCTGAATCTCCGCCGGCAAGCAGGATTTTCGCTGTCTCGCCGACCAACGCGAGTCCTTCCCCTATTGCACGCGTGGGGATGGCGCCGAAGCCAACTCTGAAGCAGTTCCGGGGCGCATCTGGCTGGATGAAATAGATGTCCCCGCGCTCAATGAGGACTCCCCGTCGCTCCACCCTCCTTACCAACTCCAAGGCATCCAATGCGGGCGGCCCGGTAACCCAAAGACTGACGCCCCCTGGCGGATAGCTGCTCTGCTCCCAAGGCAGGTATTGTGCTGAGAAATTGCTGACCATTTCCCAACGGGATTTCATCTGCCGGCGGTGGCGCCGAAGTGCCCGGTGGTAATCCCCGCTGTCAATCATCAAAGCGAGCGCGCGCTGCAAATGTCCTGGCGGGTGACGGACCTGGTAACGGCGCACCTTCTTCAACTCACGGATGAGTTCAGCCGGGCCGACGAGGAAACCCAAGCGCAAACCGGGCGACAAGAACTTGGAAAACGTCCCCAAATACAGGACATCTCCTGTGGAATCCAAGGCTTTTAGCGCCGGACTAGGGCTGCCTTCATAGCGGAACTCGCTATCGTAGTCATCCTCGATAACCACCGTTGCAGAGGCTGCCGCAAGCTTGAGAAGCCGATGGCGACGCTCCATGCTCAGTGTCACATTAGTGGGATGGTGATGGCTGGGAGTGACATATACCAAGGCAGTTCCGTTGAGGGTGGTCGGCAGACAGAGGCCGTCTTTGTCGACATCGATTCCGTAGACCTGCGCGCCGGTGCGCAGGAAGATATGGCGGGCGTCGAGGTAGCCGGGATTCTCGATCGCTACACGCTGATGTGATCCGAGCAGCGTCCGGGCCAGCAGGTCCAATCCCTGCTGAGACCCAACGGTGATAAGTATTTCGTCTGCGCCGGCCTCGATCCCGCGGGCGGGCAGTATCTGGCGCCGGATCATGTCAATCAGCATGGGATCGTCCGCGCCGACACTGTCCTGGAGGCTGGCGAAGCGATGGGGCTGGTAAAGCGCCTCCCGGAGGCTGCGAACCCAAGCCGTTGCTGGAAAGCTCTGGACATCGACCTGACCGGCCACGAAAGGGTATGGATATTTATGCCAGTCGGGCGTCTTTTCCACCTCCGGCACACCCTCGTCGGCATACCGGCGCATTCTGGAAGACCAATCGATCATCGAATCCGTCGTCTGGACGTCAGCCTCAGCGGCAGCGACCATCTCAGGATTTACGAAAATACCGCGGCGCTCGTGGCTCAGCACGAGTCCCTCCGTGAGTAACTCCTGATACGCGAGATTGATGGTGTTGCGTGAGACCTTGAGTTCGGCGGCCAGTTCACGGGAACTGGGGAGTCTACGGCGTGAGTCGAAAATGCCGACAGCGATACCGTGCTCAACCACGCGCCGGACCTGCCGGTAAAGGGGCTCGTTTGAACCGCGATCAATCTCAATTAGCGTCCGTGCCACGACTGCCTCCAGATTGGTAGCTGAGGTATCGGAACTGGAAGGGGCGGGGGGAGTTCGGCGCTGAACTTCCCCCGCCCATGACCTCGTTATTACTCTAGCTACGTGCCATTGCTTTCGATGAATCAATTACGGCAATCCCATGGGCTGCCCCTACCGCCGCGTTGGTGAGGCTTCCGCCCACGGTGCTCAAGCCGGCCCGGAGCGCTGCGTTCTCTGCGAGAGCACGTTCGATGCCCTTGTCGGCGAGCTGCAGAACATAGGGCAGCGTCACGTTTGTCAGAGCATAGGTGGAGGTATGGGGAACAGCGCCCGGCATGTTTGCCACGCAATAGAAAACTGAACCGTGGACGCGGAAGGTCGGTTCCTGGTGCGTAGTGGGCCGTGAATCCTCAAAGCATCCGCCTTGGTCGATGGCGATGTCTACAAGAACGCTGCCAGGCTTCATTCGGGAGACCAGCTCGTTGGAGATAATCTTGGGGGCCTTGGCGCCGGGGACCAGAACCGCACCAATCACCAGATCCGCTTGAAGCACTTCGTGTTCGATGGCCATCTGGTTCGCGGCCAGCGTTCGGACGCGGCCCTGGTACATGCGGTCCGCGGCGCGCAACTTGTCAACGTTCTTGTCGAATAGGACTACGTCTGCCCACAGCCCGGCGGCCACCGAAACAGCATTCATACCGGATACGCCAGCGCCGATAACCACTACCCGTGCGGGTGCCACTCCAGAGACCCCGCCGATCAGGATGCCACGGCCGCCCTCGGGTCGGGTCAGGCACTGAGCACCAACGAGCGGAGCGAGTCGGCCGGCGACTTCACTCATCGGAAACAACAACGGCAGAGAACCGTCTTCAAGCTGAACGGTCTCATAGGCTATCGAAGTACTGCCGGCGTCCAGCAACGCCCAGGTGCAGGCCTGGTCAGCGGCCAAGTGAAGATACGTAAAGATCGTCAGATCCGGCCGCATCCGATGGTATTCCTCGGCGATCGGCTCCTTCACCTTCAGCAGCAGATCGGCCATGGCCCACACCTCATCCGCTGTGTCCACAATGACGGCTCCCGCCAGCGTAAAGGCATCGTCGGAAATCGAGGAGCCAGCTCCCGCGCCGGCTTCGATGAACACTTCGTGCCCATGGCTCAGGAGTTCGTGTACTCCCGCGGGAGTGACGGCCACGCGGTATTCGTGGGACTTTACTTCTTTCGGGACGCCGATTTTCATGTGGGGACCTCCGTGCGGTAGTTGGGTGTTCTCAACACTCGCCGTGCCGACTGCACAGCATTATCGAAGTATGGCCCTGCGTGCTTAGGTCCAGAAGGTCCAGAATGGCGCCAACCTATGGAACCAGACTGGACCCATCAGTTAGGAGGCATTTGGCCCTGACGCGCCAAAGAAACCCGGCCTAGGCTTTCGCTCATTGCTATTCACCTCGAAAGAAGGAGATGGTCGTGGACGCAACCACGCTACGGGCCCAGGCCCGACGACACCTCGGACCCCATTTCACACGCAAGGACACGTGGGACAGTGAGTTCCCCATTTTTGTCCGCGGAGAAGGAAGCTACCTCATCGACACCGAGGGCGATCGTTACCTGGATGGTTTGGCGGGGCTTTTCTGCGTCAATATGGGCCATGGGCGAGCAGACATAGCCAAGGCAGCCAGCGAACAAATCAATACCCTCGCATACGCCTCCAATTGGGGAGCCGCGCACCCGCCGGCTATCGAAGCTGCTGCTCTTATCGCTGAGTTGGCTCCGGGTGATCTGGGTACGACCTTCTTCGTAAACTCCGGCTCAGAGGCCGTTGAGACGGCGCTGAAATTCGCCCGCCAGTACTTCCGTAGTCAAGGCCAGCCGCAGCGGACCAAGGTCATCAGCCGGAACATGGCCTACCACGGCACTACCATGGGCGCGCTCTCCATCACCCAGCTACCGAAGATCAAGGACCCCTTCGGCGAACTCCTGCCGGGCATCCGTAGCGTTCCGAACACGCTCGGTTACACCGGGGACTGTGGCCCAGTCACAGAACTGGACTGCTTCCAAGCCATCGAACGGACCATTCTCGAAGAGGGTCCCGAGACAATCGCGGCCATCTTCGCCGAGCCCGTGCAGAACGGCCGCGGTGCACTGGTGGCGCCCACTGGCTACTGGCCGGCGCTGCGTGCGTTGTGTGACAAGTACGGAATCCTGCTGGTGTCTGACGAGGTGATCTGCTCCTTTGGACGTCTTGGACATTTCTTCGGCTACGGCCTGACAGGCGTCGTTCCGGACCTGGTTACGTTTGCGAAGGGATCCACCTCGGGTTACGCGCCCCTCGGCGGCATGATTGTCCGGGAAAAGCTGGTCCAGGAGCTGTTCAGCTCCTCCAAGGGAGGCGTCTTCACTCATGGCGCCACGTGGGGCGGACACCCGGTATCGACGGCAGTCGCAGTCGCCAACATCACGGCCATGCGTGACGAAAACGTCCTGGGCAACGTCCAGGAAAACGGGCCGAAAATAATGGAGGCGCTCGAGTCCCTGAAGAGTTCGCACCGCTGTGTCAAGGCCATCCGGGGTACGGGCTTCTTCTACGCAATCGAACTCATGGCTGACAGTTTCAGCGGCCGGGAACTGACTGAGACTGAATCGCTGACCGTACTACGCGAAGTGCTGCCCGAATCCTTCAAACGGACGAAGGTGATCCTGCGCGGCGATGACCGGGGCGCAACCATGATCATGATCTCCCCGCCATTGGTCGCCGACAGCGATGTGCTGTCCGAACTCCTCCATGGTGTGGATGGAATGCTCAATGACATCGAAAAGGCCATTCAGCCTTAGGCCGTGCCTCCGGGTTAAGAGGTGGGGGTCCGCCGTCGCGGACCCCCACGGATCAATTCAAGAAGGGGAGCCATGGGAATCGCTCTAATTGATCGGAATCGGGCGCAGGCAGCGGCTCTTCCAGGCATCGCGACCTCTGAACGTTGGCGCCAGGAACTGTCCGGGCAGGCGAAGGTTGTCGCATTCGCCGATGGAGAGGATCCACGGGCCGTCTTTGCCGCCAGCGCACTGGCGGCCGAAGGAATCATTCAACCCCGGTTGATCGGCAGAAGTGCCCGGATCCGGCAGGCGGCCAAGGACGTCGGCTGTGTCCTGCCGGAAGCCACAATCCTCGACTGCTGCAGCCTCGCCCACGACACCACCATCAGGTCATGCCTGGAGGAGGCCTACGCCAGCAGGCCCGAACAGCTGGCCATGGCGCGGCATGAATCAGTTCATCTCGCCGCTGCTGCATTGCGCGCCGGGTTCGTGGACGCCTCCGTCGCCGGAGCAGGAAGCCCCACGGCACACGTCCTACGGGCAGCTCTCCGCGTTGTGGGCCTCGCTCCTGCCTGCACAACATTGAGCGGCTCCTTCCTGATGTTACTTCCGGACGAAAGAGAACTTTCTTTCGGCGACTGCGCCGTCGTGCCCAACCCTTCTGCAGAACAACTGGCAGACATAGCGGCATCCGCAGCCCACACCCATCACGTTCTGACAGGGCAGGACCCGAAAGTGGCCATGTTGTCCTTCAGCACCCAAGGCAGTGCTGCCCATCCGGACGTGGAAAAGGTTAAGGATGCAATGAAGATCCTGCGCGACCGGCACCCGCTGCTTCAAGTCGACGGGGAATTACAGTTTGATGCTGCCCTGGTTCCTCACATTGGGGCATCGAAGGCGCCGCAGTCAGAAGTCGCAGGCCGCGCAAACGTGCTGATTTTCCCCACCCTGGATGCAGGAAATATCGGATACAAGATCGCGGAGCGACTCGGCGGTGCTGTGGCGGTGGGACCGATACTGCAGGGCCTAAATGCCCCCATGAACGACCTGTCCCGGGGATGCAGGGCAGAAGACATCATCTTCCTCGGTCTGTTGAGCGCCGTCCAATCACTTCCGAACCGCCATAACAAAGCGTCATCCACCTCCACGTCCTGACTTCCAGCCATCCCCCTCGAGCCCCCGGAGCCGTAGATGCCTCCGGCGCTCATCCATTTTCTGTCCTCAAGAAAGGAGATTCGGTCCGATCCTGTATCTGCAGGCCCGGGCCGAATTCTAGAGAACCATGACCCAAGACGTGGCCACATCGGCAAAAAGCGGACGACATGACTCCTTCCTCATGCGGGCTCTGCAGCAGAAGACGCTACCGGGGCTGGCGGCGGCCGCCGCGGCCGTGGCCATCGCCTGGCTGATTCACTCGGCGGTCCCGATGCTGCCCTTCCTCACCGTGTCCGTCATCCTGGGAATTCTTTCCGCAAATCTTCCAGGGATAAGTACGGCAGTTGAAGGAGTTCTCCAGCCTGGGCTGGCACTCTCCGCAAGACGGCTCATGCGGATGGGCATCGTCCTACTTGGCCTCAAGCTCAGCCTCGTCGATGTGGTCGCGCTGGGCTGGACAACAGTAGGGATCGTCATCGGCATCGTCTTCCTAACCTTTGTCGGAACACTGCTGCTGGGCAAAGCACTGAAACTTCCGGGCAATCAGCCCCTGCTGCTGGCAACCGGGTTCTCCATTTGTGGTGCGTCCGCCATCGGAGCGATGGGCGGAGCGACCAAGACCGATCACCGGGACACCGTTGTCCCCATTGCCCTGGTGACCCTCTGCGGCACTCTGGCAATCGGTGTCCTGCCGGCACTCAAGGGACCGCTCGGGTTGGACAACATTGAATTCGGCCATTGGGTGGGAGCAAGCGTCCATGACGTTGGACAGGTTGTAGCTACGGCCCAAACCGCAGGCACAGCCGCCTTGGCCGGGGCCTTGATCATTAAGCTGACCCGCGTGCTCATGCTTGCGCCCATGGTAACGGGAGCCGCATTCGTGGAAAGACACCGCCGACGGCGGGCCGGGACCAACGCTGACGAAGGTGACGCCAAGCTTCCGCCGCTGATTCCGCTGTTCGTTGCCGGGTTTATGGCCGCAATTGTTCTACGCACAGTAGGGATCCTGCCGCCTGCGGCACTCCAAGTCGCCGGGGTGGCCCAGGATCTTCTTCTAGCCGCCGCACTCTACGGACTGGGAGCGTCGGTGCAAGTCCGCTCCCTGCTGAAAACCGGCGGAAGGGCAGTCGCCGCGGCGATGTTGTCATGGGCACTGATAGCCGTCGTGGCTTATGTGGGCGTCCAGCTCATCTAGTTGAAAGCATTCGCCCCTCCGTTCCTCCAAGTGGTTTCCAACGACACCCCGCTCCGGATATTTTCGCTGCTTTTCTTGGACATGGAACGCGCGCATGTACTTTTTGGGCTCATTCCAATAAGGCGCCCTGGACGTGGCGGAGAAGTCACGGTTACAGAAAAAACACCAGACCGGATCCACCAACCGCCACTGCCCACGAGCAGCTACGGCGGCCCAGGACCACACAAAATCCAACGAGGAGATCAACGATGACTGCAGCATTTGAGCCCACCCAGCAGACGCCCGGCCAGGACGCCCTGGAGCTCGAGTGGGCCGCCAACCCGCGCTGGGAAGGTGTGACCCGGGACTACTCAGCCTCCGACGTCGTCCGTCTCCGCGGCCGCGTCTCCGAGGAGCACACGCTGGCCCGCCGCGGTTCGGAGAAGCTGTGGAAGCAGCTCACCGAGGAGCACAAGACCGGCGGCTACACCAACGCCCTCGGCGCGTTGACCGGCAACCAGGCCGTTCAGCAGGTCAAGGCCGGGTTGCGGGCCATCTACCTTTCCGGCTGGCAGGTCGCAGCCGACGCCAACAACTCCGGCCACACCTACCCGGACCAGTCGCTTTACCCGGCCAACTCGGTTCCGACGGTGGTGCGCCGGATCAA
>NZ_JARCCZ010000047.1:0-18091 GCF_048957775.1 Pseudarthrobacter sp. CC4
ACCGCTGGGCAGTTCTACTGGCCGTCAGTGGGCAATTACGTGGCCGCCTATGGGCAGTTTTTCATGGCCGCTTACAACTAACTTCCGACCCAGCCAGAGGGAGTCCGCTTGCCCTCGTCTGCACTGTCAAATAGCGCTGCGAAAAGACCGCCATTTATCGCTGCGAGTCACAGCGATTCTCGTAACTATGTCTCATAACTTCGTAGCCAAAATCTGATACACGTCCTTGGTTATGAGACAGGTGAGCGGGCGTCGGCTCGAGGGGATTAGAGCGAGGCCGGAAGTAAACACACCTCTGGTGCAGCAGCGTAGCGTCTTGAAAAGAACAGAGCTTTCCAAGACACCGCGACCCTGCTCGGTGAGTCTGGTCCAATTAGCGAGGCGTGCAGCCCAGTAAAGGGCGGGTACCTGTTTGGTACCATGAAGGCATGGCTATGAATCTCCGTGTCCCTGAAGACCTCGATCGGCGGCTGGAGAAATTGGCTGCCGAGGAACATACGTCCAAGTCCGCGCTTCTGTTGCAGGGAGCCGAGTTGGTTCTGCAGCGCCACGCGCGCCGGCGTGAAATCAGCGCAGGTCTTGATTTTGTTATGAGTCATGACGCTGATCTGCTGAAGCGCCTTGAAGACGCGTGACAGCGTACCTGGACATTGAGGATGCCCTTCAGGTAGTTGATCGGTATGGCTTCCATATAAGTGATGTCGGGTTGTTGGCCTCAGCATTGGCCAGGCCGGCTGCGACTGTCCTGGGCGCGGAAGCCTATCCGGAACTCGCGGTGAAGGCGGCAGCCTTGTTGGAGTCGGTCGCCCGGTTCCATCCACTCGTTGATGGCAACAAGCGGACGGCGTGGACGCTCATGGTGCTGCTGCTGTGGATCAACGGTCACCGGCATGACTTCACCACGGGTGAAGGCTTCGACCTCGTCGTCGGAGTCGCCGCGGGCACGATCGACTTGCTGAACTCTGCCGCCGAGATTTCCAGGCATGTGGTGCCCCGGTAGTCCTCCAGCGCCCCCCGAAAGGGGGTGTGGACAGTGATGCTCCTATTGGTGTCAATGGTCCTGAGCGCCCCCCGTGCCGCGAAGGTTACCGGGGCCGGCCACTCCGGCCTCAAGGGTCTGCGATCGCTGCGCGACGGCCTGCGGCCGCCCTTGACCCGGGAGCCTCTGCCGCCCCCCGGTCGGGTATGCATAGGCCGAGGCGCGACCGAACAGACGGTCGCTCCCCGTGGTGGGTGGCCGCTGGGCCGAAGCTTGGGCTCTACCCGCGGGACGTAGCTTGAGTTGTAGGGGATTGCCTGTCGAGCCAGGTTTCGTAGCGGTGGTGGAAGTTGTTGTCGTGGCTGAGTCCGCGTTCGAGGCGGGACAGGGTGGTGGGCCAGACGCGCAGCGCGTCGGCGGCTTGCTGAAGGGTCAGGTGCTTGGTAATCCGAACCGTCCGCAGTGATCCGCAGTCCGGGGCGGGTTGTGGGTGGAGGTGTTGTTCGTAGATTTCCCGGGCGACGTAGCGTTTGAGGCAGCGCATGATTTCCTTGGTGCTTTTTCCTTCCTGACGTCTCCTGGCCACGCAGCTGCGGGTCCGGCTGTCGTAGCGCATCCTTACGAGGACCACGCGGTGGATGGCTTTGTTGGCCTGCAGGTCGCCTCCGCGGCTGAGCCGGTGGCGGGTCGTCTTTCCCGATGAGGCGGGGATCGGCGCGACGCCGACGAGGGCGGCGAACTTCGCTTCGGTGGTGACGCGTTCGGGGTTGTCGCCCACGGTGACCAGGAGCTGGCTGGCGACGTCGGTGCCTACGCCTTGAAGATCGCGAAGCATCGGTGCATGGAGGTTAAGGATGGCGTCGAGTTCGGCGTCGATCAGTGCCAGCTCTTGGTGCAGGTGCCGGTAGCGGACCGCGAGCCGCTTGAGCGCCGTCGCGGTGCTGGTCAGGGGCCCGGACGGTGCCCCGGCGGGCCGTGTTTTCTCCAGGGCGGCCATCAGGGCCGGGCTCGTCATTTCCCGGTATTTGACGCGGATGGATTCCGGTGCGGTTACTAGGAGGGTCTTGACCCGGGCCATTACGGCTACCCGGGCCCGCATGGCGGTGGCACGCTCTGCGCGCAGTACGCGCAGGGATTCCACGGCACCGTCGCGGGATTTGGGATGGTGGCGGCGCGGCCGGCGAGTACGGATTCGGCGGCCTGGTAGGCATCGAGCGGGTCGGATTTTCCCTGCAGCCGGCGTGCCTGCCGGTTGGGGCGCATGACTTCGACAACGTGAATGCCCTTACGGGTAAGCACGCGGGAAAGTTCGGCGCCATAGCTGCCTGTTCCCTCCACGCCTGCGGCAAGGACGGGACCGAAACCGGTGATGAAGTCGATGACCCCTTGGTAGCCGGCTCCCGCGGCCGGGAATTCCCTGGCGGCCAGATGCTGCCCGGTGTCGGTGATGACACCGACGTGGTGGGTATCGGCGTGAGTGTCGATCCCGGCGATGACTTTCAGATGTTCCTTTGCCATGATGAAACTGCCCTGACCTTTGCGTGTGATGAGAAAAGGGCACGCCGGCCGGGTGGGCAGACAAGACAGTAATGGGACTCTTCGGAACAGGCTCCTATCAGGTCATGTCCACCTGACCGCCGCGTTGACTGCAGCTGTGTTTCGGTGGACAGATTATTGTCAAGACAAACCCTCACAAGGGCGCCAGCCACACTTCGAGCCACACCGCAACACAGCCAATTTCATCATTACTGATGCACCCTTTGCCGTCGAAACGGGTCGCACATCGGTCGGACTGCTTCGGATTCCGAATGTTTTCATGGGTTCGTTTTCAGGGGCTGTAATGAAAGTTCGAGTCCCACCTCGGGCACAGCATATCCCCTCGTCAGAGGGGTTTTTGCTTTAACGTGTTGACATGGCTTGTGGTGGCGTCCCTCACGACGCACCCGCGCCGGTTGATCTAACTCAGTTACTTGGTCCGCTTCCTCAGCAAGCACGCTATCCAGAGTCGGGGTTATCCAGGGCATCTGGGGCCGCGGGAGACTTCGTTGCGCGCGTGGGCGGTAGATATTGTCCCCGGCTGTGGTCGGCGGCAGCAAACTTCTTCACGTCAAAGCCGCAGAGCTAATTCCTGCTGCTTCGACGATCAGGCAATGCGGTGACTGGCGAGCATGGTTCGATTGGCGGCGCTGGCGCTGCGGCTTCCGTTAATGCGGAAGGCCTTTGGGAGCGACTTCGTGAAGGCCAGGAACTTTAGTGTCTCCGGGTCTGCGTCCAGATCGAACAGCGGCTGGTAACCGGTACTGAGGTAGAGGTGCCTGGCTTCGGGCTGGCGGGGACCGGTGGTGAGGTACAGGCCGGAATAGCCGCGGCCAGCGGCCAGCGCCTCCAGTTCGGCGAGCACCAGCCTGGCCAAACCGCGACGGCGGTGGGCCGAGGAGGTCCAGATCCGCTTCAGTTCCGCCGTGGTCTCGTCGTATCTCCGGAACGCGCCGCCGGCAATCGATTCACCGTTTTCCTGGATGATCAGCAGCGCCCCGCCAGGCCCTTCAAATTCGGCGGCCGGGTACCGCTTTAGCTCTTCGGCGGCCGCCTTCCGGCCGAAGAGGTCGCCGTAGCGGGTGTCATATTCGACGGCCAGTTCGTCCAGCAGCGGCCGGACCCGGGGATCGTGCATTGGCAGGCTGAGGACGGCCAGGGCTGCAGGGTCGAGGGGCCTGGGGCGGAGTTCGGGTTCAGCGGTCACTGGTCATTCCTCGTAACGGTCGTTCCTTCTCGCTGGCGTTGGGTATCACGGTTCAAATCTTTCCGACGGCGGCTGGCTCCGGCACCTGCTTGGCGGGGCCTTCCAGGGCCAGGCTGCGCGCAAAGGAGAGGATGGTGCGGGCCAAGGCATCATTTTCCCTGAACGGTGCGGCGTTGGTGTTGGGCCTGGCGAACGCGCCGGCGCCCCAGCCGGATGTGCCCGGGCCAATCCCAAACACGCGCTCCTGCGGCTTGCCCTGCGGATCCACCAGCCGGTGCTCGCCGGAGACCAGCAGCTTGCCGGTGGAGTGGATCCCGTCGGCGGTCACCAGCTGTTGCTCGGTCCCGAGTCCGCTGGCGTGCAGGGAGGCGAGCACCGGGTTAAGCGAGCGGGCCACGGACGTGGACGGCAGCCGTGCCTCAATGAACGCTGTGGCGTGCACTTCCGCCCCGGACTGCGGGGAGGTGCCCCGGAACGTGCCGGTGGACTCGTCGGTGCTGACTTCCAGGCCCGGGCCCAGGAACTGCAGCAGACCGGCCCGGTGCAGGGCGAGCATCTGGCGGAGCCGGTGCGGCGGTGGCCCGGAATCCACAAAGCTGAAGAAGCCGTGCCACCAGCCGTGGACCGTCTGCTGCGAGCGGGCGTTGAGCCGCTCTGCCGGGATCACGCGGCCTGTTTCCATGTAGACGTGGAGCAGGGCCAGGAACAGGGCGAGCGTTTCGGGGTGGTCCTGGCTGTCGCGCAGCGCGAGGTCGTTCTCGATGTACCTGGCAATGGCATCCTGTACGGCACGGTGATCGGCAAACCAGTGGTCTTTGAACGGCCGGTCCAGCCGCTCCAGGTCCAGATGCAGGCCGGCATCGGGGACAGCGGCGGTGACAAGCTCCTTGCGCTCGGTGCTGTACCACTCGAGCGGGGCGTAGCGGGCGGCGAACACGTCCCAGTCCATGGCCGCCCGCTCCGGGCTGCCGGTAAGGAGCTCGCGATAGTAGTAGTGCCCGGCCTCCTTGGCGACCAACGGCCACAGGTGCTGCTGGAAGTCCAACTCACCGTGGCGATCGAGCAGGGTGTCCACGGCGGCAGGAGTGAAGAACTGCAGCGGTCCGGGCGCCTGCCCGCGCAGGGCGGCGGAGATCTTGGAGTGGTACGGCACACCCCGGCGGGATCCGGCCCAGAGCCTGGGTTCCCGCCCGGACGGAAGATAGCGCAGCCCGCCGTCGGACGTCTCTTCAAACCGCCCGCCGCGGCCCTCCATCAGGATGACCAGCAGGTCCACGAAAGCCAGGCCCATGCCGGAGACGATGACGTCCTGACCGGAGGCGATGGGGGAGTAGTCGACGTCGGTGGTGTAGCTGGGTGCCGCGTGGTAGCCGCCGTGCCGTGCGGCGAAGTCCGCGTAGCCCCTGGACGCGGCATCCGGCAGGGAATCAGTGTGGCCGAGTGCGGTGACCAGGATGTCGGCGTGCAGCGTCCGGCCGTTCGCCAGTTCCACCGCGTGGCTGCCGTCGCCGAGGGCAGTGATGCCGACGGCAGTGGTCCGGTGGGTGGTGACGCTCCGGTTGAGTGCTTTGGCGGCCAGTCGGAAGAACCATTCGAGGTACTGGCTTTGCAGTTGACGGGTGGGGAAGCTGGTCCCGTGCAGGGTGCGGAGCTGGTTCCACAGCGGCCGCGGAAAGTCGGGGACATCCGAGATGGACCCGTCCAGCACGCCTGCGGCCCAATCGGCCAGCCCGGGACCGGGCGAGGCGGGACCTTCGCAGTCCACGGAGGCGTCGGTAAACATGGTGATGTCCGCCGCCATGGAGTTGAGCAGCAGGCCTGGATCCTGGTCATACCGCCAGATACGGCCAGAACCTGGAACATGCGGTTCCACCACGTGGATCTGGAGCGGTCCGGCAAAGACATCCTGCCTGTTCGCCGCGACCCGTTCCAGGACGCCGGCGGTGCGCGGTCCGCCGCCGATGAAAACGACGGCCGGAATCTTCGCTGGCATGGTTGCTCCTGACGGCGGACGGGCTGGACCTTGAGGGCCGCGGCAGGGTCAACCGACCGCTGGAGTGCCCATGCTAGGCAGCGGTGACGACGGCGGTCGAGCGGCTGGTCACGCCCGTTAACTCCGCGTCACAACGCGTCAAATGGCGCAAGAAAAGGACTCATGACGCTGTACGAAGCCCGGTGAACTAATGCAACTTCCTGTGTTGCCGCCCCGTTTGGCCCGTCCTAGATTTGCAGCCAGCAACCGGGGCAAACAGCTCCGGAATTAAGACAGAAGCGAGGTGGCCCATGGGTTCAGCAGCGACCACGGCGGCGCAGCCAACAACTTCAGCACAGCCGGGTGCAGGAGCCGGGCTGCCTCCCGAAGGGGGCCCGGCACGTGTCGCCGCGGACTATTCGTCCTATCCCGTGGTGGCAGCCAGGCATCCGTGGCGCTGGGTGGGGACCGCCGTCGTCGCGCTCGGTGTTTTTGCCGTGGCCTGGTCCCTGGCCACCAACCCGCGCTGGGAATGGGGTGTGGTGGCACAGTGGTTCACCGCGCAGTCGGTGATCACGGGGCTGCTGGAAACCCTGAAGCTCACCGCGATCTCCGGCATCCTGGGCTTCGTTCTGGGTTTCATCCTGGCCCTGATGCGGCTGTCGGCCTCGCCGCTGCTGGTGTCCGTGTCCTGGACGTTCTCCTGGATCTTCCGGTCCACGCCGCTGCTGGTGCAGCTGCTGCTCTGGTACAACCTGGGGTACCTGTACGAAAAGATCAGCCTGGGGATTCCCTTCACGGACGTGCGGTTCTTCGAAGTCCAGACCACCACCATGATCAGCCAGTTCGCCGCTGCCGTGCTGGGCCTGACCCTGAACCAGGCGGCGTACTCCGCGGAGATCATCCGCGGCGGAATCCTGTCCGTGGACCAGGGCCAGCTGGAGGCCGCCGCCGCCCTGGGCATCCCGGCCTGGCGCCGCTCCACCCGGATCGTGCTGCCGCAGGCCATGCGTGCCATCCTGCCCACGGCGTTCAACGAGATCATCGGCCTGGTCAAGGGCACCTCCATTGTGTACGTCCTGGCCTATTCGGAGCTGTTCTACACCGTCCAGGTCATCTACAACCGCACCCAGCAGGTCCTGCCGCTGCTCTTGGTGGCCACGCTCTGGTACGTGGTGATCACCTCCGTGCTCAGCGTGTTCCAGTACTACATCGAACGGCACTACTCCAAGGGTGCGGTGCGTAACCTGCCGCTGACGCCCCTGCAGAAGGCCCGCAAATTCTTCGCCACCCACGCCGTCACCAACCCGAGGAACTCCTAATGACTGCAACCGTCTCAGCCCCTGCCACCCGCGGCCTGGTGGAAATCACCGGGGTTCGGAAGTCCTTTGGCCCGAGCGAAGTCATCAAGGGCGTCAGCCTTACCGTTGAACCCGGTGGCGTGGCCGTGATCGTGGGCCCCTCCGGCTCCGGCAAGTCCACCCTGCTGCGCACCATCAACCACCTGGAAAAGGTCGACGGCGGACACATCGCCATCGACGGCCAGCTGGTGGGCTACGAAGTCCGCGGCGGGAAGTTGCACGAGCTCCGGGAGAAGGACATCCTCAAGCAGAGGACCGAGATCGGGATGGTGTTCCAGAACTTCAACCTGTTCCCGCACCTGACCGCACTGGAAAACATAGCCGAAGCGCCCGTTGTGGCACAGGGACGCTCCAAGGAGGAAGCCCGCCGCCGCGGCCTGGAACTCCTGGACCGGGTGGGCCTCAAGGACCGTGCCGGCGCCTACCCCCGCCAGCTCTCCGGCGGCCAGCAGCAGCGCGTGGCCATCGCCCGCGCCCTGGCCCTGGATCCCAAGATCCTGCTGTTCGACGAGCCCACCTCCGCTTTGGACCCGGAACTGGTCAACGAGGTGCTGGACGTCATCCGCGAACTTGCCACCTCCGGCACCACGCTGATCATCGTCACCCACGAGATGGGCTTCGCCCGGGATGTGGCGGACACCGTGGTGTTTATGGACCAGGGCCAGATCGTGGAACAGGGCAGCCCGCAAGAGATTTTCACCAACCCCCAGGAACCGCGCACCCGGAGCTTTTTCTCCAAGGTGCTCGAACCGGCCTTCAACATCTAAGGAACTTTCCATGCCTCTCTCCACCCGCGGACTCTCCAGCACCCTGCGTTTACACAACCGCCGCAACACCCGCAGCCTGGCTGTGCTGCCCGCCGTCGTCCTCCTCGGAACGGCTGCCCTGTCCGCCTGCGCCGATCCCGGCGCTTCGGCTTCCGGTGATGCCTCCGGCGCGGCGGAAACGACGGCGGCACGAAACGGCGTCGTCTACAACACCTCACCGGACCAGCAGCGGATCCGCGGCGAGAAGGATGCGGCACTCGCCGCGAAGGTGCCCGAACTGATCGGCAAGGACGGCAAGCTGACGGTCGCCACCACCGCGGGCTCCATCCCGCTGTCATTCCACGCCACGGACGACAAGACCGCCATCGGTTCCGAACTGGACATCGCCCAGCTGGTGGCGGACAAGCTGGGCCTGGAACTCGACGTCCAGGTCACCTCGTGGGAGAACTGGCCGCTGAAGACGCAGTCAGGCGACTTCGAGGTGGTCTTCTCGAATGTTGGGGTGAACAAGGACCGGGTTAAGCTGTTCGACTTCGCCGGTTACCGGGCCGCGTTTATGGGCTTCGAAGCCAAGAAATCCGCCACGTACGACATCAAGGGCGCGGACGACATCTCTGGCCTGCGGGTGTCCGTGGGCTCGGGCACCAACCAGGAGAAGATCCTGCTGGCCTGGAACAAGGAGCTGGAGGAGAAAGGCAAGGCACCTGCCACCCTGCAGTACTACTCGTCGGAGGCGGACACCATCCTGGCGTTGTCCTCCGGCCGGACCGACCTCAACATCGCCCCCTATCCGTCCACTGTCTACCGCGAGAACACCCGAGACGACCTGAAGGTGGTGGGCAGGGTCAACGCCGGCTGGCCGTCCGAAACCCTGGTGGCGGCCACCTCGCTGCGCGGAAACGGTCTGGCTCCGGTGATCTCCGAGGCCCTGAACTCGGCCATTCAGGACGGCTCCTACGGCAAGATCCTGGAACGCTGGGGCCTCTCCGAGGAGTCGCTGCCCGAATCGAAGACCATCACCGAGGAGAACTTCGCGGCCTCCCAGGCGGCGGCCACACAGCCTGGCGCCGGCGCTTCCGGGAAGTCCTCGTGAAGTTTCAGGTCCTTGACATCATTCCGCACCTGGAAAATCCGCTCACCGGGGAGATCGTCTCCACGGCTGACCGGCTGAACCAGGTAGTGGAAACCGCACGCCGTGCCGAGGCCCTCGGGTTCGACAGCTTCTCCGTGGGGGAGCGGCACGCAGGGGAATTCATCTCCTCCTCGCCCACCACGGTACTGGCGGCGATCGCAGCCGTAACGGAGCGGATCCGGCTGCACACAGGCGTTACGGTGCTGTCCGTATTGGACCCCATCCGGGTCGCGGAGGACTACGCCACCATCGACCAGCTCAGCCGCGGCCGATTGGAGATCACCATCGGCAAGGGCAACGAGGTGCTGCAGTACCCGCTCTTCGGGCTGGACCTGGCGGACCAGTGGGACCTCCTGGCCGAAAAGTACGCTCTCCTCCGCCGGCTGTGGCGCGAGGAAGGCGTCACCTGGTCCGGCCGGTTCCGCGCGCCGCTGACCGAGCCGACCACCACCACGCCCCGGCCGTTCAACGGCTCCCCCCGAGTTTGGCACGGTTCTGCTACGACGCTGACCTCGGCTGCCCTGGCCGGCAAATGGGGCGACCCGTTGTTCAGCGCGAACGCCATCCAACCGCGCGAAAACTACGCCGTCCTGATCGACCATTACCGCGAGGAGTACGAACGGCACGGCCACGATCCGCGCCGACAGTACGTGGGCTCAGGCTGCGGCGCCGGAGGCGTGTTCATCGCTGCAACCACGCAGGAGGCCATCCGCCAGTTCGGCCCAGTGTACGAGGCGCTGACGGCGAACCGCCACGTGCCGGGCAACAACTCGCCGTTCCGGGACATCCAGCACGCCGTGGCCGAGGGCCCGTCGCTGGTGGGCAGCCCGGAGCAGGTGATCGACAAGATCCTGAGCTACCACGAGCTGTACCGCCACGACCTACAGTCCATCTCGCTGCCCACCACCCTGCCATTCGAACAGCAGCTGGAAATCCTGGAGCGCTTCGCACTGGAGGTCATCCCCGCTGTCCGGGCCGCAGCGCCCACAACCCTGTGGGAGGCCGAGGACCCCTACGGCAGCCGTCCTGAGTTTGCACAAAACAACCAGTCCGCTACCGCCGGAAGGAATCTCGCCGATGTCCACTGAAACCGCCCTCGAAACCTTTGAAGCTGAATGGCAGGAATGGCACGCGGCGCACGAGCGTAACCGCGCGCACCCGCACGGCTTCCTCGCCGTCACCCATCTGCACTGGCTCGGCACCGAGGCCACCCCGCTGGAAGGCGCCCCGGGCACCTGGAGCGCGGAGGCCGACGTCGTCCGCGTGGTCCTGGAGCCGGGCGAAAGCCTGCAGCAGGACGGCAAGGAACTGAACACCGACGCCGGCGCCACCCTGGAATTCGGCCCTATCGAGGAACGCGGCGGCATCAACCTCCTGTCCGACGACACCGTCATCGAGCTCGCCAAGCGCGGCGGCGAGTACATCGTGCGGCCGCGGAACCCGGAGAACGGGCTGCTGCGCCAGTACCAGGGAACGCCCACCTACTCGCCGGACGCCGCCTACGCCGTCCGCGGCACGTACGTGCCGTTCGAAGCGCCCCGTGCAACTACGGTGGGTGCAGCCGTCGAAGGCATCCAGCATGTCTACGAGGCACCGGGCGAGGTCCGCTTCAAGCTGGCGGGACAGGAACTGACACTCACTGCCTTTAACGGTTATGCCCCGGGCTCCCTGTCCGTCCTCTTCACGGACCAGACCTCAGGCAAGACCACCTACGCCGCCAACCGCTCCCTCTCCGTGGTTCCCGGCCCGGACGGATCCGTGGTGCTGGACTTCAACCGGGCTGTGAACTTGCCGTGCGCCTACACCGACCTCGCCACCTGCCCGCTGCCGCCGGCTGAAAACCGGCTGCCCGTGGCCATCGAGGCCGGCGAAAAAATCCCTTACGAACGTCAGGACCAGATGTGAGCAACACTGCAGCAAACCGCGCCGGATTCTTGGCCATCGAGCTTGATGGCGCCGGCTGGGACGGCGCGGACATTTCCCGGGCCGTGCTTTCCGCGGAGTCCGCCGGCTTCCACGCAGCCACGTTCACCGACACGCCGGTCCCCGGCCGCGCCAACGCGCTGCAGCGTGCCGCGTTCGCTGGACCGGTGACCCGCTCCATTGCCCTGGCGCCGGAAGTGGACACCGTCTACACCGAGCCGTTCCACATCTCCACCCAGCTGGCCAGCCTGGACTATGTCTCCGGCGGCCGGGCCGGGTGGATCGTCACCGCCGCAGAAGCACCGGAGACGGCGGCCGCCGTCGGACGCGCTTCCGTGACGGGTGCCGCGCTGGGGCAGGAGGCTGCCGCATCTATCGAGGTGTCCCGGCGCCTGTGGGACTCGTGGGAGGACGACGCCGTGATCCGCGACGTCGCCACCGGCCGGTACATCGACGTGGACAAGCTGCACTATGTCGACTTCGAAACGCCAGCCGGTTTTGCCGGTTCTGGCTATTCGGTGAAGGGGCCGTCCATCATTCCGCGGCCGTTGCAGGGGCAGCTTCCGGTGCTGGCCCCGGCGTCTTTGCTGGGTGAGGTCCCGGTTGACGCCGTGGACGCCGTGCTCGTGTCCGCGCCCACTGCTGAACTACTCGCCGCGGAGGTCCGTGACGTGCGTGCCCGTGTGGGTGCCTCCCTTGCGGTGATCGCCGAGCTCGACGTCGTCCTCGACTCCCGCGGACAGGCCGCGGCCGGGCGCGTGGCCGCCGCTGGTGCACTCAACGATGGCGGGAGGGCGGCTTTTGCAGGCACTGCGGCAGAGCTGTCGGACTTCCTGGAGTCGTTACTGGCGGAGGCCGACGGCGTGCGCCTTCACCCGGCGTCGCTCTTCGTGGACCTTGAGGAACTTGGCCGTTTGGTCCTGCCGGAACTGCGGCGCCGCGGCGCACTCCGCCCCGTTGCGCAGGACGGCACGTTCCGCGACCTGCTGGGCCTGGAGCGCCCCGCCAGCCGCTACGCACCTGCCGCTGCCAACACCGGAAAGTAAGGAAAAACCATGACCCAGCACAACAGTGCTCCATCCGACGTGTTCCGGCCGAGCGGACACATCCAGTTCGGTGTCTTCTTCCAGGGCGTGAACTCCGGCACCATTTGGAAGGCTCAGGAATCAGGCTCGCAGACAGACTTCGAATCCTTCCGGCGCATCGCCCAAACCGCTGAGCGCGGACTTTTCGCAGCGTTCTTCCTGGGTGAGGGGCTTCGCCTCCGCGAGCACCTGGGCCGCCCCCACGCACTGGACGTGGTAGGCCGGCCGGACGCGCAGACAATGCTCGCCGCGCTGGCGTCCGTGACCACGAACATCGGCCTGGTGGCCACCCAGAACACCACGTACAACGATCCCGCGGACCTGGCACACCGGCTTTCGTCCCTTGACCTGATTTCCGGGGGCCGGGCGGCGTGGAACATCGTGACCACGGACAACGCCTGGACCGGTGCGAACTTCCGGCGTGGGGGATACCTGGACCACGCGGACCGGTACAAGCACGCCGAAGCGTTCGTGGAAACCGCCAAGCGGATCTGGGACTCCTGGGAAACCCCGGAAGGTCCCGCGCGCAGGGTGCTGCATGAAGGCCAGCACTACACCGTGGACGTGACACCGCGGCTGCCGAGCAGTGCCCAGTACCGGCCGGTGCTCTTTCAGGCCGGCGACTCACCCGACGGACGGAACTTCGCCGCCCGGCAGGCTGAAGTCATCTTCTCCGCCCACCCGAAGTTCGACGACGCCGTGGAATTCCGCAAGGACCTCGCGGCGCGGTCCATGGCTGCCGGCCGCGGCGCGAACGCCGTTCAGATCATGCCGGCCAGCGAATTCATCCTTGCGCCCACCGCCGCGGAAGCAGCTGAAAAGAAGGAGTGGGTGCGCAGCCTGCAGATCGGCCCGCAGCAGGCCATCGCCTACCTGGAACAGTTCTGGGGCCGCGAGCTGTCCGCCTACGATCCTGACGGGCCGCTGCCGGAGATCGACCCGGTGGTGGAGGAGACGTCGGAGACCCGCGGCAGCGGCTTCCACGGAGCGAAGGCCCGGCAGTTGGCGGACCAGTGGCGGGCCGAGGCCAAGGACAAGGGCCTGTCCATCCGGCAGTTCGTCACGTCCCGCACCGCACGCGTGGACGCCACCTTTACCGGCTCGTACACCGATGTGGCGGACCGGCTGGCTGAGTATGCGCGGGTGGGCGCCGTGGACGGGTTCAACATCTCGCCGTGGCTGATTCCGACCGGTCTGGACGACATCGTGAACCACCTGGTCCCGCAGCTGCAAGAACGTGGCGTGTACCCGACGGAGTACCGGGGCAGCACCCTCCGCGAAAACCTCGGGCTTGCGGCTCCTGTCCGCTCCGGTGAGGCGGTTCGTGCCTGATGAGCGCACCAGGTCTTGCCCAGAGGGCTGATGAAACCGGCGGGGAAAGTGGAGGCGCCGACTTCTCCGCGGACACTGTCAGGCTGCACCTGACTGTGTGGGCGCAGCAGCTCTAAGACCCTTTTCTCCACGCACTTTTCCGTCAGCAGGAAGCCTCGTGGCGGGGTTCCCAATGATGCTGAGTGGGCGAAAAAACAGCTGATCCCCGCCGGGCGCTTGCCCGGCGGGGATCCTTCGTTTCGGCGCGGCTACTTCTTGGGAAGGCCTGCCGGGTTCAGTTCCGACTTCTGGATGGCTTCGGAAGAGAGGCCCCAGCGGTCCAGGATCTTGCCGTAGGTGCCGTTTTCAATCAACGTGTTCAAGGCGGTTTGGGCGGCCACGGCAAGGCCATTGTCCTTCTTGGTGGTGAACGCAATGTCCGCTGTCAGCGGCCAGCCGCCATTAAGGGTCCCCACTTGCTTGCTCTTGCCGTCCTGGGCTGCCTTGTAGGCGGCTGCGGCGTTTGGCCCGAACGTCAGGTCCGCACGGCCGGACTGAAGGGCCAGCGTGGACGCTGAGTCATCGTCGTAGTACTGGAATTCGACCGGCTTCAGGCCGTTCTTTTTATTCTCCTCATCCCAACGCACCAGGATGGCTTCCTGATTAGTGCCGGAACCCACGATGATCCGCTTCCCGGCAACATCCCGCGCTTGGGTGATCTCGCTGATGTCCGAATCACTCTTCGCGTAAAAACCCAGCAGGTCGCTGCGATAAGTGGCGAAGTCGAACTTCTCTTTGCGGGCCTCGGTTACTGTGACGTTGGAGAGCACAGCCTCGTACTTCCCGGACTCAATGCCCAATGGCCAGTCGGCCCACGCCACCGGAAGGACTTCAACTTCCAACCCCAGCGTTTGTCCCACGGCGTAAGCCAGGTCAACCTCATTGCCGATTACCGTCTTGTTATCAGCAGCGAACAGGCTCAGTGGAGGGGTGCCTCCAGTGCTCACCACCGTAAGCTTGCCATCGGCCTTGATGGCTTCCGGAACCAGCGCTGAGGCTTCGGAATCCACGGCAACCTTGAACCGGTCCTGCTCCGGTGACAGGTTGAAGGTCTTGCCACCCGCCGTGGCGGAGGGCACCGCGGACTGTGCTGCCGCCGCCGATGCCCCTGGGTCGGAGCAGGCGGTCAGGCCCAGCAGCGCTGTCAGAGTTAGGGCCGCAACAGCGCCGGGTTTCAATTCAACGATAGGCATGGTTTCCTCCTGGAAAATCGGTAGCGGATGCACTGAAATGTGCTTATGGCAGCAACTATCCGACAGCACGAGCACGGGAATCAAAGGAGTCCGCAACCAAGAGATACAAGGAGTAACTACGGGTAACCAGGGGACCTTGACAGTCACATTCTCCTGCGCATGGTCACGTGAATTACTGGCTCACAGTCGCGCCGGACGCAGCACGCACGAACAGTATCCGAGGATCCTGTGGCCGCGAACCTTCTTGCAGCCGGCTACTCGGAGACGCAGCAGGAATATCGATTGCCTGGAGTCAGGCTGAGGTCTTTGGGAGGCGCCCAAGAATGTCCCTCATTCAGGCGCAAGGGACTTCGGGTAATGCTTTTATGCCTCGCTGGCATAGGCTTCAGTTGAGTGCTGCTGCACCAGAAACCTCAGGCGCTCGGAGCTTAGACGCAGGGCTTCCAGTTCACGGCTGCTGTAGTCATCAATGGTGCCGTGCACCAGCTCCAGGAGCTCCTCTGTTCCTTCCTCATCCACTTCGAACTCGTGGGTGAGCGTCACCTCAGAAGTTCCGTCCGCCTGCAGGACCACCCAGCGACCCTCCATCCGGAGCAATGGATACTCCAGATCGAACTGCTGGAATTCGCCACGGAGCCCGGCAGCGTCGAATACCCGGTGGCAATGGCTGGAGTTCAACGAACCGTTCGTCACGACGGACATCCGTAGTTCATGGACATCCTCATCGCCGCTGACCCGTTCGGCGTACACGGTCAAACCGTCCACGAACGGCAAGTGGGAACAGTCCCGCAGTACGGCGAATATAAGGTCGGCAGGGGCCTCGATCGTACGCCGGTGCGTCGTCCAGCGCGTGCTCGGCGACATGTCATACACCTCCTGAGTGGGGACAGGTATCTAGCAATCTAGGCCAGCACGGCTCAGTCGCGCGGCGTTTCGTCCCACTGCGTCATGACAGGAAACCAGAGGTAATACTTCGTCCCGTGGATACGGCTTCGTCCGGGGTCACTAAATTGCGCCCGGGGCACTCCGTGGTGACCCTTCACTTGCGAATTCGGCAAGAATGCCGGTGATGTGGCTAGAGGTTTGCCGCATTTGTGCAATGCGGTCCGGGACAATTCTTCCTAATGCGTGTGGAAAGCCGCCGAAGAAATGTTGCTTATGACCTGGCTCAAAATTTCTCCGGATGACGTGCTTTTACGAAAACCGCCCATTTGCGAGGCAAGGTTGCGAAGTGTTGATCGCCATGTCATTCCCGCTGGTGCCAGTCACCCAATTCGAGCTAGTTTTCTAGCATCGACTCCCAGTTATATCAAGAGTGGGATATTCACCAATAAGTGCTGAGATGACCTGCGCAGGAAACAATGTGTCCAGCGTCTGCCACTTCAGGGGAAAACCGCTGATGTGAACACAATGCCGCTGGTTCCGGCAGCAGACAGGTCCCTCCAGATCTACATCCTGGGACCCGCCGGCCGTCTTGGAGCCATCGGGATCCCTGAGCCCGGGCCGCATTGCTGCTGACTGGCTGGAACCACCAGCTTCGAGAGGAATAGAACATGCCTGAACATCTTGAGCCCACCCCGGAACATCTGCGCCACGTTCTGGGTCACTTCGCCACGGGGCTGACCATCATCACTGCAGCGACGGACGAGGGCCCCGCAGGCTTCACGTGCCAGTCGTTTGCTTCCCTCTCGCTGGACCCGGCTCTTGTCACCTTCAGCCCAGCCCGCAGCTCAAGCACCTGGCCGCAGCTCCGCAAGGCCGGCCGCTTCACCGTAAACATCCTGCCCGCCGAACACCAGCACCTGGCAGCCCAGTTTGCCCGCTCCGGAACGGAAAAATTTGCCGGCGTTGACTACTCCACGTCACCCTTGGGCAACCCAGTGCTGAACCAGGCGCTGGCCTGGGTGGACTGCGAACTGCATGAAGAATACGACGGCGGAGACCACACCATCGTGCTGGGTGCCGTCCGCGCCCTGGCGGCACGGGACGCCGAGCCCCTTCTCTTCTTCAAGGGCAGCTACTTTAGAGGGATAGCAGACCGCGCAGGCCAGCTGGAGAGCGTCGCTTAACCCGGGCAAGTCCGGCTCGCCGCGTCCGTAATCTCACACACTGACGGTGGACCCAAATTGGTACCCAGTTTCGGCCCTAACTTCCACCGGCCGCACCCAGTCCAACACTCCCGGGGCGGCCCGGATCAAGTGGCCGACGCGATCCAGAAGTGGGTGAAGCCAGCGCGGCGGATGTATTTCCGTTAAAGGCAGCAGGCTCCTGAAGGAAGTCAGCCGCCCCAAATGAAACGGATCCAGATTTGCCAGACGGAGCAGACTGAAAGCCAATCCCCAACATCCAGCCATGTGGTTCGGACAGCAGGAACAAGGGTCCAAGAAAGGGTTCGTACTTTGTACACACCCTTTCTTGTCGGACTGGGCCGCAGTGCCTTCGGACTGCTCCGGATTCCGCATGTTTTCGTGGTTTCCCGGTGTTTCCAAGGCCTGGAATGTAGTTCGAGTCCCACCTCGGGCACGACGTTTTCCCTCGTCAGAGGCGATTTTGCTTTGACGTGTGTACAAAGCTTGTGGTCGCGTCGCTCTGACGGCTGGTTCGCGGGCTGTGGCCTGGCTGCCGCGGAGCCTATTCAGGTGTGTGGGGTGGCGGGTTCAAGACCCTGGCTGGTGGGTCTTCCGCCTGCTGTGGGCTGGATTTCTGCGGTTCCTCGTTCCGGTTCTGTCGGTTTGGCCGGGGGTGGCCAACACCTGTTCATGGTCCGGGGGAGCGGGGACCACATGACCCAGCCGATTTTGGTGCAAAGCTTTTCGAAAGGCTGCTCGCTGGCGTCACGCGAGCTCGGGGTGCTCCATTTGTCTTGCCAAAGAGGGTGTGGACAGTGTCCACATTTAAGTCTGCTTTATGAAGGGCGCCCGGGCTGCGCAGGAACGCCCAGCAGATTTCGCATTGTCGACGGTGCTTATGTCTTTGATTGCGCAGGGGAGCGGGCCTGCGACGACGAAACTCGGGATACAGACAACGAAAGTTAGCTCCGGTGGTTCACAGCGCAGGGAGGGGCTCGACCTCTGACACGCCCTAGGTGCTCGGCTCGATGACGGCCGCTGGAGCCGCCGACGCCCCAGTAACTTGGGCGGAGCCGCGCTGAAGTTTTGGCGCTGCCTTTTGAGCTGAGCGGGAAGTGTCAGGTTCTAATTCAGAGTTGTCCGAGGCCACTATTGGCTAAAGTGAAGCGACCCGCCATCCGACTACCCCAATGCACCGTTCTGACGTCAGGATTGCGTGTGCCCTAACTGCATACGCCCCTGGCCTGTGCGTCAGATACCTAGGACCTTGCGAATCCGGCGCGCGCACGCATGGGGCCGCGTTCTACCTCCTGCACACCACTGCTGTGCAGGGGTCCTTTTCGGGGTCCGAAAGCCTAGGCCTTCTTCTTCTTTTCCGGCCAGGGGCCGAGCTTTTCCCTGTTGCTGACTGCTTCGCCAACGCGGGTGGAGTCGGCGAGGTCGCCCACCTTGTGCACCTTCAGCGAGTTCGTGGAGCCGGCCTTTCCGGGAGGCGA
>NZ_JARCCZ010000048.1:0-11236 GCF_048957775.1 Pseudarthrobacter sp. CC4
TCACCGGGCAGTTTTACTGGCCACCAGCGGGCCGATTAACTGGCCGCCCGTGGGCAGAAACAAATGGCCATTGACAGTTAGTCTCTGATCTGGCGTCTCCAGCGAGTATTTGCATTAGCCGTGCATGCTCCTGTGATCGTGGGGTGAGCTCCCGTCGTAAGGCTGACTAAACTTGGAATGTGATGTCCTCCGAGTACGTTGCCCGAGTTCTTGCGCATGTCCGCGAGCTATCTGACGGAACAGCACTCGATCGAGACGCGCGGGTCAATCTTCACTTCCAACCTGACCTGCACCTTACTGGTGGTGCGTTAGTCCTTGACGGCATTGCTTCGTCGGGCACGTACCTGTCGCAGTTCGAGACAGGCGTCAGCAATGGCGGGCTGACCGCTCATCCTGGCGGCGATCGATTCGTGTGGGAGCAGCGCTTGTTTGCAGGCGTCTACGACCCCCTTCATCACGAGACCCGCCCGAAGTATGGGGCGCTGAATCTCGACCGGGATCCGTACGGGGCCGCTCCTCGCTTCGGAGCCTGCTATTTCAGGCTCCGGAGCGAGGCGCTTGACCGGAGCACCTTCTGTTATCCCGACAGTGTCTTCCAGCCGTCCGACTTTGCAACGTCCGACAGGTTCGGGCTGCTCGATGCTGTATCCAACCCACCGAGCGACGATCCGCTCGATCACTACATCGAGGCCCACATCCACGGGCCAGTCATCATCGCGCGGGACGCGGAGGCACTGGTTCTGGATCCGTCGTACCGCGGCACCGAAGTCGAAGCGACCGCCGGGCGTCTTGGTTGTCCCATCGAATGGCATCCGGGCTATCGGGCAGGCATCGCGGTAATCCGCGAGCACCCCGACTATCGAGGAGTGCACATTGTTCGTCTTGCAGAGCAGATCGCAGCGAATGGCGTGCTCACCCCTGAAATCATTGGTCGCGCCCGTTGTGAAGGTACCCACGATCCTCAACAGGTCAAGAAGGTGTGGCACTATCTGGCCAGGTTCGGGCGAACGCCTGGTGACCCCGAGCCCTTTTGAAGCTGCCGATAGAGGATCCTGCGTGTTCGTTGCCGGCTCCCTGGCCTGGGGAACGATATTCGACGCAGGCAAGTACGAACAAATGGCCGCAAAGCTGCTCAAAACCCAACCCCAGTGGGGCGAAAAACAGGACTCGCAAGCTGCCCTGTTCAGGACCTTCGCGCAGGACCTGGGCCTGGACCTTGCCGCCTACGACGCCGTCGTGGCGGATGAAAAGACCGAAGACCGGATCCGCCGAGACGTCACCGACGGCACAGCCCTGGGCGTCACCGGGACCCCCACGTTCTTCCTCGACGGCGAAAAACTCATCCTCAACAGTGAGGAAGGCTTCCGCTAGAAACTCACCGACGCCGCAAAATAGGCCGATGGACCCGGACAGGAACAATGACCGCATGAGGATAGAACTGCTCCACATCGATGACTGCCCCGACACGGCAAAAGCGCTCGACCAGGCCGTAGCCGCCCTGGCCGCCCTCGGACACGACGACGTCCCGGTCCATTTGCGGCACATCAAGTCTTCGGCAGATACCGCGGGAACCGGATTTGCCGGTTCGCCCACGATCACACTAGACGGGGCCGACATCTTCCCTGACGGCGCGCCAAGCAGTGATCTCGCATGCCGGATCTACCCCACCTCAGGCGGACATGCGGGCGTGCCAACCGTCGATCAAGTCATGGAAGCGCTCACGAACCATGGCCTCTGACACTTACCGGCAGTGCTCCTGCTGCGGCCGGACAATGCAGCGCAAGAAGCTTCATGCCCTCGGCGCCGAACCCGCCTACATATGCCGGCGATGCGGGCTTTGGGTCGCTCTAAGGCGTCGGCCCCAGACCTGAGTCAGCCGACTCTACGGCCGCCGATTAGCCAGTGCAGAGGACTTCTGACATTCCGTGCAGGCGACTTCTGAAAGTAACAATTCCTTTCAGTTTCCAAAGTCGGCTGCACGGAATGTCCATAGTCGCCTGCGCCGCCTGCTCGTATCGCCAGTGACTCACCCCACGCATTTCGACAAAGCGGTGTAGCGTGTCGACTGGCTACGAGCCCCCCTTATACACATTTGCCTGAATACAGCTAACGATGTACCTTGAAGCCATGGAAACACTGACTCAGGCGCCGGTTCTGGCCAGGTTCGGTTATGCGGTCTCGGACCCTACCCGAGCACGGGTTCTGTTGGCCCTTTCGGAAGCGCCGTCCTACCCCTCGGACCTTGCAGACTCGCTGGGCGTGTCCAGGCAGAGCATGTCCAACCACTTGACTTGCCTGCGCGGCTGCGGCCTGGTGGTAGCTATCCCGGACGGGCGGCGGAGCCGGTACGAACTGGCCGATGCGCAGCTCGGGCACGCGATCAAGGACCTGCTTGATGTTGTCCTGGCGGTTGATCCGTCCTGCTGCGCTCCTGACGGGAAGTGCCTGGTATGACGCTTCTGACCAGGGCCCCCAGCCCGGAGCGCCGGGCAGTGCTCAGCCGGCGGATCCAGCTGTTCGCGGCCGCGACCATTACCTACAACCTCATTGAGGCTGTCGTGGCGATCTGGGCCGGGAATGTGGCGGACTCTTCTGCCCTGATCGGCTTCGGCCTGGACTCGGTCATCGAGGTGTCGTCTGCCCTGGCGTTGTCTCGGCAGTTCTCCGCGAAAGACCCTGAGCGGCGCGAACACCTGACCTTGCGGATCATCGCCATCTCCTTCTTCGCCCTCGCCGCCTTCGTCACGATGGACGCTGTCCGCGCCCTGACCGGCGGCGAAGAGGCGCAGCACTCAACTCCCGGCATCATCATCGCCGCCCTGAGCCTGGCGGTCATGCCCGTCCTATCCTGGGCCCAGCGCCGCGCCGGACGGGAACTTGGCTCCCGTACCGCCGTCGCTGATTCCAAACAGACCCTGCTGTGCACCTACCTTTCCGCGGTCCTGCTGGCTGGACTGGTCCTGAACAGCACGCTGGGCTGGTGGTGGGCCGACGCGGGCGCCGCCCTGGTCATCGCCGGGATCGCCGTCCGTGAAGGCATCAGCGCCTGGCGGGGAGAGTCCTGCTGCACACTCCCCCACACCGGCGACGCCCACGCCCGCGGTGAAGAGGACGATGACTGCTGCGGACCCGCAGCCGCTGAAGGCCCGCCGGCCGCGCAGACCGCGGTGGACCTCGAAATCGGGTCGGTCCCGGTGATTCCGCTTGCGGCCCCGGAGGCCGGGGGTGGCTGCTGCCCAGGATGCAGCGGCGGCCAGCGGCCGGCGGCCGGGATCGACGTGCCGGCCCGGTCCCCGAGACCGTGAGCGGGCACGACCACGGCAGCACAGCAGCAGGACAGCGCGGGAAGCTGATTGTTGTCTTTGCCATCACATTCTCTGTGATGGTCGCAGGAATCATCGGGTCGGTCCTGGCCGGAGGCCTGGCCCTGCTGGCCGACGCCGGACACATGTTCACCGATTCCGCCGGGCTGCTGATCGCCTTGATCCCAGCGTCCCTTGCGTTGAAACCAGCGACCTTGAAGCGAACCTGGGGTTACAAAAGGGCCGAAAATTGTTGCGGCCGCCGGGCAGGCGGCCCAGCTCCTGGGCGTGGGCGGCATCGTCATTTTTGAAGGCATCCGCCGGCTTTTCGAACCCCCGGAAGTCGGCGGATCCACGATGCTCTGGTTCGGGATCATTGGCCTGGCAGGCAATGTCATCGGCCTGATCGTGCTGGCCTCGGGCCGGAGGCACAACATCAATATGCGCGCCGCATACCTGGAGGTCCTCAACGACGCGCTGGGATCCGTTGCCGTCATCGTTGCCGCCGTCATCATCGCCGTCACCTGCCGGGTGCAGGCCGACGCGGTGGTCTCGCTGCTGATCGTGGCACTGATCATTCCCAGGACCCTGAAACTGCTGAGCGAAACGCTGAACGTGCTGATGGAGAACGCACCGGCCGGGTTGGATCTGGCAGAAGTCCAGGAACATATCCTCGCCGCGCAGATCCTGGCGGATCTGCAGCGCTGCGTCGCAGAGCATTTCGAAGTCAGCGTCGAACACTCAACTTTTCAGATCGAACCAGCCGCCCACCGCGTCCAGGAAAGCATTCCCCACTAATGACAAAGGCAACACCCACCGCTAAACCCATCGACCCGGCACGGAAAGTCCGCATCGTCCTGTGGATCCTTCTTGCCGCGATCGTCGGCGCAGGCCTCATCTGGTACGCAGTGTTCACGGCCACCAAACCCGAACCGGAAACCTTGCAGCAGGTCGCTGACGCCCCGCTCGTCCGGGACGACAGCCACCGCCTCACCACACCTTCGACCGAGAAAGCCCAGCTCGTGGAGTTCCTGGACTTCGAATGCGAGGCGTGCCGCGCCGCCGTGCCGCTGGTAGAGGAACTTAAGGAGGAATTCGGGCACCGGATCACCTTTGTGAACCGCTACTTCCCGCTGCCCTCACACAAGAATTCCGGCCAGGCCACCCTGGCCGTGGAAGCCGCGGCCCAGCAGGGCAAGTACGAGCAAATGGCCGACAAAATGTTCGAAACCCAGCCACAGTGGGGCGAAAAGCAGGAGTTCCAGAACGCCCTGTTCAGGACCTTCGCCGAAGAACTCGGGCTCGACATGGAGAAGTACGACGCCGCCGTAGCCAGCGAAGCGACCAAGGACAGGATCCGCAAGGACATCGCGGACGGAAAGGCCCTCGGGGTCACCGGTACCCCGACGTTCTTCCTCAACGGCGAAAAACTTGTCCTCAATAGTGAAGAACAGTTCCGCCAGTTCCTCTCCGACGCCGCAGAATAGCCCGGGCACCAGACGAAAGCCCCCATGAGAACCGCACACCTGAAAACCACGACCGGTCTGATACTTGCAGCGGCCGCCGCGCTGCTGCTCGCCGCCCTGGCCATGGCGCCGGCTGAAGCACATGACAGCCTGGCGTCCACCGAACCGGCCCGGGATGTGGTCCTGGACACCGCCCCGGCCTCGGTCTCCCTGACCCTGTCCGAGGCCCCGCTGAATTCGGCCCAGCTGAACACCAGCATCCTGAAAATCACGGACAGCGCCGACCGGACCCTGAGCGGCGACACCGTCCTGGTTAAGGGGAAGAACTTGTCCACCGCCATCACCGCCGGACAGCCCGGCCCCTACACGGTTCAGTGGCGGGCCGCGTCCTCCGACGGGCACCCCATCGAAGGCACCTATACGTTCACCGTCCAGACCGGGCCCGCCACCGCAACGCCCTCACAACCGGCAGCGACGGCGGTTCCTTCGGCATCCGCTGCGTCCGCTGTCACCTCGGGCACGACCCCGGTAACCCCGGCACCCCGCCCCGATGACAGCAACGCACTGCTCGTAGCCGGTGTCGGCGCCGCCGTCATCGCCGTCATCGCCGCACTGCTCGCCCTCGCCCGCCGCAAGGAAAACCGCCCCCACCCGTAGCGGAACTCATAGACGCGCCAGCGCCCCCTTTCTTGGTACTTCACTGACGATCAGCTCGGCCTGTTCACACGCGTGCGCAAGCCCCCCGGCCATCCGGCGTCCCGGCTCAGCAGACGGGCAGCTTTGCGCCCGTGTTTGTCTAGGCCTGAACAAGCAGTCCGGTGGCAAACATGACGCCCAGTCCCAGGATGATGCCGGCGCTGGTGAGTGGGGTGAAGATCCTACCGTTCCTGTCTTTCACCATGGGCAAGAGTTTGATGGCTACCTGGGCTACGGCGCCGGCTCCGACGCCGAGCATGAAGGCCGAGAGGGCGGGCTGGTACACTGTCGCCCCGATCAGGGCCCCGGCGATGGCAGGCGCCCCGGCGATCAGGCCAAGCAAGGCCAGCCAACCAAGGCCGGGCGGTTCCTTGGCCAGGGGGGTGACGATCGCCAGGCCTTCGGTGGTGTTGTGGATGGCGAAGCCGATGATCAGAGTGGCTCCGAGCGCGAGCGAACCCACGCTGTAGGCCGATCCGATAGCGAGGCCTTCGCCGAGATTGTGCAGCCCGATGCCGATCGTGATCAGCAGGGCGAGCCGCCGGGGCGGCAGCGCCCCTGCGGCAGCAGCGGTATTAAGGTCCTGGTGGCGGCGCATCCATGCGTCGGTGCCCTCCAGAACCAGGTAGGCGAGCAGGGCGCCGAGGAACACCACCAGGGGCCCGCCAAATGCCGCGTTGTTGGCGACGACCTCCATTGCCTCGAGGGTGGCGTCGAGTGCGAGGAAGCCCAGCAGTCCGATCGTCACGCCCAGCAGAACGCGGATCCATGAAGCGGACGAGCGGCGGATGAACGGCATCCACAGCATGCCCAGCGCGACCGGGATGACCCCGACGTAAACTCCCAGCAGGGCCATAAGTCCGAAGAACGAGGTGCTGCGTTCCGGGCTGAGGGCTGCCGCGTCGATGATTACCGGGATCTTGCCGCCGATTGACGTTACGAGGGCAACCTCGTAGGGATCACCGTCCACCCAGTGGTAGGTGACGGTCAGTGTTGTCGACTCCAGTGGTCCCATGATGTCCCGGGTCTGGGTGAACACGGCGTAGTAGTCCGAGACGTTGACCTGGGCGATGGACACCGGGTCCGGCCCCTGGTTGCGGACGGTGATCTCAATCCGACCGGGTGTGAAACGGGCGTCTTCGACGGCGACGTCCTCTTTGGGAGGAACGCCCTCGGCGAGTTTATTCAGACCCGGCGCATTCAACAACGAGAACAGGCCCAGCAGGATCGCGATCAGGACCAGGGGGCCAAGGCCCAGCAGCCAGCGCGGGACCGGAGGCCGGTTGTGCGGGGCCCCCGCCAGGGCCGCGGCTGTCTTTTCATCCAGACTCATGACGCGCTCACCTCAAAGAAGCCCATCCAGCCAAGCTCGGCGAACTCGGTCTTGTGGGCATGGAACATGTACTTCCCTGGATAGGGGAACCGGATTTCCACGATGCCGCGCTGCCCCTGCACCTGGGAGATGGTGTCGGTGTACTCGCTAGGAGTCAGCATCGTCCCGGTCGGGTAGTAATGGAAAAAGTTGCCGTGCACGTGGAACGAATTGATCGGGTCGTACTCGAGGACGTTGATCAGGTGGATCCGCACCAGCGCGGTCTGCTTCACCTCCACCGGGAAATCCATGAAGTGGAACGGGATCCCGTTCACGGAGTAGAACTCGTTGTCGTCCCCGCCGTCGGTGTTATAGCCGTTCATCACCATCACCATCTCGTCGTCGGCTGGGGGCCGGCCTTCCTTGGGCTCGATGATGAAACCGCCGTAGAGGCCCTTGGCGATGTGCGGGGCCAGGGGTGACTGGTGACAGTGGTAGAGGTGCGTGCCAAACGGTGTGGCGTCGAACTCGTAGGTGAAGCTCTGTCCGGGCGCTATCGATCCTGCGCCGATGCCGGGGGTGCCGTCCATCGAGGCCCGGTGGATACCGTGGAAGTGGATGGTATGCGGGTGCGACCCGGCGTTCGTGAAGTGAATGCGCAGCGCGTCCCCCTCGCGCGCCCAAAGCGTGGGGCCGGGGATCCGGCCGTTGTAGCTCCAGCCCGGAAAGGTGATGCCGGGGGCAATCTCAAAGTCCTTGTCCACCGCCACAATGTCCCACTCCCGAAGCGTCCGCCCGTCCGGAAGGGTACTGGTCCTGCCGCGGTCGAAGTCCCTCAGGATCGCCGTGGGGTCAATGCCGGCCCGCTCGGGCACTACCGAGCCACCTGCGAAGCCGGCGTGACCGGCGTGGTTGGTCATGACCGCCTGGTCCGTCCCGCCACCCCCGCCGCCCGCCGCAGCACCCGTGCCCGACGTCGTGGATCCGCCATTCCCGGCTCCATGGCCGGAGTGCCGGTCGTGCCCGCTGGACGCCTGAGCCTGCAGCACTGAAAAGGTTGGCAGGGCTGCAAAAGCGGCAGCGCCGGACAGCATGGACCTCCTGCTCGGTAACGTCTCCGAGAGTTTTTTCGGCATGCCAATCTCTTTCGCTTCATAGATAAATGAAAATTGTTCGATAAGACTAACATTCTGGCTGTGGTTGCTACCATGGATGGCATGCCTGTATCTGATTTGTCTCCTTCAGCACAGGACTATTTGAAGCAGATCTGGTCTGCCACAGAGTGGTCCGAAGCCCCCATTACCGTCACTGCCATGGCTGAACGCGCCGGCGTCAGGCCGTCCACCGTGTCCGACGGGATCAAGAAGCTGGCGAAGCAGGGACTGGTAACCCACGCACCATATGGGAGCATCGAGCTGACAGAGGCCGGGCGCGAGCACGCCGTCGCCATGGTTCGCAGGCACCGGCTCCTGGAAACTTTCCTGGTCAATGTTCTCGGCTACGGCTGGGACGAGGTCCACGACGAAGCTGAAATCCTCGAACATGCAGTCTCAGACAAGATGATTGACCGCATCGATCAACACCTCGGGAGCCCGACCCGGGATCCGCACGGGGACCCCATCCCCGGCCCTGACGGGCTCCTGCATTCACCGGAAGGTATCCAGCTCTCGGCCGCAGCCACCGGCGGCACGCTCGCCATCACGCGCATCTCCGACGCTGATCCGCAGATGCTGCGCTATTTCACCGAGCTGGGCCTGGCCCCCGACACGAAGCTGACCGTCAGGGAACACCGACCCTACGCCGACGTGACCACCGTCCGGCTGCACGGGCGCGACCGCGACATCGACCTTGGCGCCTCAGCCTCGCAAGCCATCTGGGTCATGGCCGTGTAGGCCCCGCGGTCTGAACGGCAGCGGCTCCGGCCGTTTGGGTGACCGGCTGTCCTGCTAGAAGTCGAGCACGACCTCGAAGTCTTCGGGCGACTGGCCGGCGACGACAGCGGCGGCAGAGCGCACCGCGTCAGGGATTTCCTCTAACGTTCGCGCCTGAGCGGACAACTCCGGCATCGACATTGCCTTGACCGTGAAAAACCCGTCCGAAGCACTGGCAATGTAAACGTTCAACTGCAAGCGTTCCACCACAAAGAGCCGTAGACAGCAAGGCTATCGCCCGACCGGAAGACCCGCAGGCAACGCTGCCAAACGAGGCACTAGGAAACAGGCCCGCGCGGCACGAACATGATCACGGCCACCCCCGCGATACAGATAAGCGACCCTATAATGTCCCAGCGGTCAGGCCGGAACCCGTCAAAGGCCATGCCCCATGCCAGGGACCCCGCGACAAACACACCGCCGTATGCTGCGAGGATCCTTCCGAAGTGCGCATCGGGCTGCAGGGTCGCGACGAATCCATAGATCCCCAAGGCAATGATCCCGATGCCCGCCCACCACCATGCCCGGCCCTCCCGAACGGCTTGCCACACCATCCACGCACCTCCAATCTCGGCGACAGCCGCCAGGACGAACAGGAGTGCAGATCTTACGATGGTCATGCTCATCATCATGCCGCAAAGCAACAAGCACCCCGCGAGGGAAGCCCCTGGCCGGAGCAGTGCCATCCCTGACCGTGATGACCAGCCACAACCCATTAGCGGGAAAGGAGCTTTTCACCGTCGGGCCGCAACTCCCCTGACGGGGAAACATTCCTGTAGAGCGTCTGGCGGGTGATGCCGAGCTCGGCACAAAGTCCGCTGACTTTAGTGCCGGGTTTACCCAGGGAGGCCATGGCGAGCCGCAGCTTTGCCGGCGTCATTGTGTAGGGGCGTCCGCCGTTGCGGCCACGCGCCCGCGCAGAGGCGAGACCGGCAAGGGTACGTTCGGAGATCAGCTCGCGTTCGAATTCGGCCAGGGCAGCGAAGATGCCAAAGACGAGCTTCCCGGAGGCGGTGGTGGTGTCAATGGCAGCACCCTGCCCGGTGAGGACCTTGAGCCCGATGCCGCGTTCTGTCAGGTCGTGGACGATGTTGACCAAATGCCGCAGGTCCCGTCCCAGCCGGTCAAGCTTCCAGACAACCAGGGTGTCCCCATGCCGCAGGGCTTTGAGGCAGGCCGCGAGCTGCGGTCGGCTGTCCTTCTTTCCGGAGGCCATGTCCTCGTAAAGCGAGCCGGCGTCGATGCCGGCTGCCAGGAGCGCGTCGCGCTGCAGGTCCGTGGCCTGCGATCCGTCCGCCTTTGACACCCGCATGTACCCAACCAGCATCGTCCCTCTCTCTGTCAGAGATACGTTCGCCTAAAGTGACGCAAGAACTTCAGTCACGTTTGTGACTGTTGGCGATAAATGGCGGTGTTTCTGCGCCGCTCCGTGTCGCCCACGGATCACTTTCCTAGGGCTGGCACGGGCCCTGCAGGCAGTCTCCGCCGGCGCCGGCTCGAACCCTAGGGATTCGAGGCGCAGGGGTTATGAGACAGCGGATCGGGCGGGGAGCGAGGAGCGCCACCCGTGACTGGAACCTTTAACGCAGCACCAGCTCGTACCAGTCGTGACCGTCTCCAGTCTCGGCAGCAGGTTTCGTTAGCTTGAAGCCGGCTCGAACGGCTACAGCAGCCGATGACACGTTCCCTGGGTCGGCCCGAATCAGGGCCGAGTGGACAATAGTCTCGGGCCGCAAGAACTCTAGGGCGAGGCGCACTGCCCGGGTTGCGACACCATGTCCGCGCCATGTGGGGTATAGCCCGTAGGCCAGATTGGCTTGATCTGGGCGGTAAGCATCTTGGCGGAGTTGGACGTCTATTGTTCCGACGAGGGTATTTTCGGCCAAGAGCCGGACGGCGAAGGTAAATATGGGTCCGCCGTTCTGCCACATTTGCTCAACGTGCTCGATGTGCCTTCGAACCGACTCTTTCGTGCCTGGGCCTCCATCTAGCCATCGCACCAGCTCGGCATCTTCGCCAGCGAGATGGTCGGCGGCATCCTCCTCGTTTAGACAATATGAAGTGACAGCTCCTCCTGCCCTGTCCGGGACCGGCCATTGTCGCCGGGCGGTCCCATCAGCACCGGCTTCCGGGTGTCGCGTTTGGCTCTTGCTGGAAAGGGCGGCGCTGCCAAAACCTGGTGCCCGGGCGGTAATGTCCTCTATCCCGGACGGGCAGGAGGAGGCCGGGGCCTTCTGTTTCACAGGGTCGTGGGTTGCCATTGGCGCCTCCCTTGGCCTGACGGCTCGGCGGGGAGTGCAATGGTAGTGCCACATGTGAGGTTTGGGAGGTCCCGGCTATGTTTGAGCATACTTTCATTGGTCTGGATGTTCACGCGGTCAACGTGGTCGGCCATGCGCTGAACCCGGCCACCGGTGAAATCAGTGCCCATACGATGGCCGCGGACCCGGCGGTGGTTCTGCACTGGATCCGCCGTTTCGAACCGGGCGTCAAGGTTGTGTACGAGTCCGGCCCTACCGGTTTCGTCCT
>NZ_JARCCZ010000049.1:0-10857 GCF_048957775.1 Pseudarthrobacter sp. CC4
CTCCTCTTCCTCGTGGGCGTGCTCGTGATGGTCTTCATCGACTCCCCCCTCACCATGCTCGTCACCGCCATCGCCTCCGCCCTCATGGTCGTCGGCTGGTACGCCTGCCGCACCCGCATCCGCGAAATCGCCGAAACCCGCGAAGGCCACACCGGCCTCTCCCCCGTCATCGCCAACCGCACACCCATCAGATAACCGAACAATAAAGAAAGACCATGACAACGGAACCCGCAGCAGCAACCCTGACCGAACCGCGCGTCCTGCACGCCGCCGTCGAATCCTCCGCGCAGCACAAGCTGCAGGCAAACCCTGCGGAGAAGCCAGAACCAGCAACCAAATCCGCGGGCCATGTGATAGTTGATTCGCTGGCCGCGCACGGCGTGGAGCGCACCTATGTAGTGCCGGGCGAGAGCTTCCTCGACGTATTGGATGGCCTGCACGCATCGGATATTGCAACCGTCGTCTGCAGGCATGAGGGCGGCGCCGCCTACATGGCTGAAGCGGACGGCAAGATGAACCAGCGCCCCGGCGTGGCGATGGTGACCCGTGGTCCAGGCGCCGCCAACGCCCATGTTGGCCTGCACACCGCATGGCAGGACTCCACCCCCATGCTTCTGTTTGTGGGCCTGATCCCCTTCGCCCACCGGGACCGGGAGGCCTTCCAGGAGTTCGACATCAAGTCCTGGTTCGACACGGGCGCCAAGCGGGTGATGGTCCTCGACCACGCAGAACGGGCGTCCGAGATCGTGGCGGAAGCCATGTTTGCGGCCATGAGCGGCCGGCCCGGGCCCGTGGTGGTGGGGCTGCCCGAGGACGTCATCCGGCAGCAGATCGACCCTGCACTGCATCCCGCCATTCCCGTGGCCTCCGGTGGCATGAGCAGCACGGACGCCATCGCCCTCCGGGCTGCACTGGCAGAATCGAGCAGGCCCCTGTTCGTCACCGGCGGCAACGACTGGACCCAGGCGGCGGCAGACCAGCTGACCGCCTGGCTGGAGCGGCACCATATCCCGGCAGCTGCGGAATGGCGGACACAGGGGACGGTGCCCTTCGATTCGCCCTCCTATGTTGGCCCTATTGGCTATGGCCGGCCCCGCCCCACCTACGATCTCCTGGAGGAAACCGACCTGCTGGTCTTTGTGGGGACGGTGCCGGGCGATGTTATTACGGACGGGTTCGTCTGCCGGCAGGACTGGAGCAAAAAGAACTTCCTGGTTACCGTGGATCCTTCGCTCCGCGGCCGGTCGGGCCCGGTCTCCCGGCAAATCCTGGCCAAGCCGGAAGCCTTCGTACGCGACCTCGCGGGCATCAGCCTGCCGGCCAAGGCGGAATGGAAAGCCTGGACCGGGCGGATGCGGACGGAGCAGCAAAGGTTCGCCGCCCTGCCCCCGGCCTCTCCGGCACCGGGCCGGGCGCGGATGGACACCCTGATGGCGAACCTGGTGCCACGGCTTACGGAGGATGCGATGGTGACCTTCGGCGCCGGCGAACACACCAACTGGGCCCACCGCTACTTCCCAACCCGCCGGTACGCCTCCATGATCAGCGCCCGCAACGGCTCGATGGGGTATTCCGTGCCTTCGGCCATCGCGGCCTCGCTGGCGGAACCGGCACGCCGGGTGGTCACCATTGCGGGCGACGGCGAGTTCCTGATGAACGGCCAGGAACTGGCGACCGCGGTCCAGTACGGTGCCACGCCGCTGGTGATCGTCATGGACAACCAGGAGTACGGGACCATCCGCACCCACCAGGAGCGGCACTATCCGTCGCGCGTCTCCGGCACGCAACTGAAGAATCCGGACTTCGGCCTGATGGCCAGGGCCTTCGGCGGTTTCGGGGTCACTGTTACCAAGGACAAGGACATCCCCGCCGCACTCGATGCAGCCCTTGCGGCCATCGAGGAGGACGGCGTCTTCGCACTTATCCACCTCGTCGTCGACCAGCGCGTCAAGGCCTACTAAGCGCCGCCCACGCCCGGCAACCAGGCTGACCTGGCGAGGCACTGGCACACAGCAGCGGACGACGGCGGAGGGTCCCGCCGTCGTCCGCTGCTGCCGTGGGGGCTGGCTTGCCGGCGGACCTACGCGGCCGCCTCCTGCGCGATCCGCTTCGTGGCTCCGGCGGGAACGCCGTCGCCATCCTGCCCGTACAGCCAGTCGTTGTACTGGAAATTGTTGTCCTTCCGGCTCTTGAACAGCAGGTTGCGCAGGGTGCGCGCGAGGCCGGACACGTGCCAGGACTCGCCCCAGACGCGGGCGGTGCGCTGCACCCGGGCGGTCCGGCCGGCGCGGACTTTGTTGAAGTCGCGGA
Source organism: Pseudarthrobacter sp. CC4 (assembly GCF_048957775.1). Taxonomy (NCBI): domain Bacteria; kingdom Bacillati; phylum Actinomycetota; class Actinomycetes; order Micrococcales; family Micrococcaceae; genus Pseudarthrobacter; species Pseudarthrobacter sp. CC4. The sequence continues at coordinate 2,311 of NZ_JARCCZ010000049.1, forward strand.
TGGCCTCGTCCCAGCCGTCGGGGTTGACGCCGTCCGCCGTGAAGACGGTGCCAACGGACGCATCCTGAAGCGCGGCAGCGTCCTCCAGGGCCTGGCACGCTCCCTGGGCGAGGTACTGGAGCATGGGGTGCGCGGCGTCGCCCATCAGGACCATGCGGCCGGCCACCCAGTTCTCGATCGGATCGCGGTCGTACATGGGCCAGCGGATGCCGGTGGCGAGGTTCTTCAGTGCCTCCTGGACGGCGGGAACGCAGTCCTTGTACGCAGCCTCGAGCTCGTCCACTCCCCCGTACTGCTCCTCGCCGCGCTCGAAGGACGGCGACTTGAAGACAGCAACAGTGTTGAGCAGTTCGCCTTTTCGCAGCGGGTACTGCACCAGGTGGCAGTCCGGCCCGAGGTACACGATGACGTCCTCGAGGTCGGCCTTGGGCGTGTTTTCGGTGATGGGCACGGTGCCGCGGTACGCCACGTAGGCGGAGGAGACGGGCTGGTCGTCTGCCACGAGCGGACGCAGCGTGGACCGCAGGCCATCGGCGCCGATTACGACGTCGGCCTCGAAGTCCACTCCGGCTGCGGTATGCGCCACGCCCCGGCCGCCCACGGTCTCAACACTTTCGACCATGACGTCGTTGACGAGCTTGACGCCCGCCGCTTCACAGCCTTCCAGCAGGACCCGGTGCAGGTCGCTCCGGTGGATCACAACGTAGGGAGCGCCATAACGTTCCTCGAATTCACCGTTGAGCGTCTGGCGGGTGAGCTCCTCGCCGGTGACGGCGTCGCGGAACACCAGGTGCTTGGGCTGCACGCCGATTTCCAGCGCCTTTTCGAGCAGGCCCCAGCGGCGGAGGATGCGGGAGGCGTTGGGTGCCATCTGCAGTCCGGCGCCCACCTCGCCGAACTCGGGGGCGCGCTCCACGAGGGTCACGCTGGCACCGTTTTCGCGCAGTGCGAGGGCGCCGGCCAGGCCGGCCATCCCCCCTCCGATCACCAGGACATCGGTGGACGTGGCGTGCTCAGACATTGCTTGCTCCTGTTGTTGGGCTTGAAGGGGAAGTTGGGAGTTTGGACTTGAGGTTGATGCCGACGGCGGTCAGCAGGACCGCAGCGACGGCGGCCGCACCGGCGAAGGCAAGGAAATTGGAGTTGACACCCAGTCCGGCCGCCAGCAGGAGGCCGCCCACCTGGGGAGCTGCGACGGCGCCAATCCGGCCGGTGCCCAGGGCCCAGCCAAGCGCCGTCCCCCGCAAATGGGCGGGGTAGTGGCTGGCCACCGCGGCGATGATGAGGCACTGGGTGCCATGGGTTCCGACGCCGGCGAGCACCAGCATGAGGTAGACGACGGACACAGGCGGTCCGCTCACCAGCACCACAAGCGCGACGGCGGCGACGGCGGCAGCTGCGATCGCCGTCGGAATTGGTCCGAAGCGGGTACCGGCCCAGGCCGTGATCACTGAGCCGGCCACTGCACCGAGGTTCAGGGCCAGGGCAAACGTCAGGGCGGAGCCCAGGTTGTAGCCCGCAAGCTGCATGAGGTTGGGCAGCCAGGTGCCCAGCCCGTACCACGCGAACAGGGTGGCGATGGTAGCAACCGCGAAGAGCATGCTGATGCCCAGGTAGGGTGCGCGGAGGAGCAAGGAGAAGCCGGACGGTTCCTTGGCTGCGCCAAACCGGCGGGCAGCTTTTTCGGCCTTGCCTTTCGCGCTGTCCGTTGCGCCCACGGGTGCAAGCGTCTCGGGCAGGTACTTGAGCCCAAGCGGCACCACGACCACCAGGGCCAGCACGGCCACCAGGAACATGGACTGCCAGCCGAAGGCCGGAATCAGCTGGATGCCCACGAGGGCAGCAATGGAACCGCCGATCGGGACGCCGGACATCATCAGGGTGGCCACGATGGAGCGCCACTTGGTGGGGACCAGTTCCGCCACCAGGGCATTCGCGGACGGCACCAGGCCGCCAAGCCCGATGCCGGCCAGGAGCCGCAGGACCCCGAAAATGGCGGCGCTGGGAGCGAAGGCACAAAGAACAGTGAAGACAGAGAAAACGATGGCGCAGCCCAGGATGGTCCGGCGGCGGCCCCACGAGTCGGCCATGCGGCCGGCGAAGATCGCGCCGATCATCATGCCCAGGAAGGCCATGGAGCCCACCGTCCCGGCGGTTGCCTTGGTCAGGCCCCAGCCGGTTTCGGAAATGAGGGAGGACTGGACAGTGCCGTAGACGATGAGGTCGTAGCCGTCGAAGACCACCAGCAGCCAGCAGACAAGGACTGCGGCTGCCGAGGCCTTGGAGAACCGGCCGTGCCCGTCATTGGACGTGGGGGTGGGATCCCCCGGCGAGAACCGGTGCGTCGCTGCAGCGGGAAGTGTGTGATTCATCCCACTACTGTCATGGCCACCGAAGATGAACCACAATACAATTCTGATGTGCAGAAAAAGCCCGTGCAGAAGCGCCCCACCTATTCCATCGAGGCGGTGGACAACGCGCTGCAGCTCCTCCAGCTCCTGCGCGACGGCGGCGCCCTCCGGCTGAAGGATGCGGCCGAGGAACTGGGAGTGGCCCCCTCCACGGCCCACCGGCTCCTGGCGATGCTGGTCTACCGCGGCTTCGCCGTGCAGGACGAAACCCGTCGCTATGTTCCGGGTCCCGCCATGGGCGTCGGCCCCGCCGGACTGAGCTGGACCAGGCTGCTGCGCTCGCTCGCACAGCCCCATATGGAACTGCTCGCCGCGCGGCTCAACGAGACCGTGAACCTCATGGTGCGGGTTGGCACCAAAGTCCGATTCCTGGCGACCGTGGAGGGGACCAACGTGCTGCGGGTAGGTGACCGGCAGGGGACGGTGATGCCTGCTGACAAGACGTCCGGCGGCAAGGCCATGCTGGCGGAACTGGAACCGCGTTTGCTGGACCAGCTCTTCCGCAGCAACAACGCCGAGATTGGCGGGGACACCATCCCCGACGAGGAATATCCGGGATTCCTGCGCGAGCTGGAGTCCATCCGCGGCAACGGTTTTGCAGCCAACTTTGAGGGCACTGAGGACGGTGTGAGCGCCCTGGGCATGGCGCTGCACAACCGGCACGGGCAGGTTGTGGGCGCCCTCAGCGTTGCCACACCCGCCACCCGCTTCCGCACGGTGTTCGACGCCGGGCTGGTACCAGCCCTGCGCGAATGCTGCAGGCAGCTGGAAATCGACATCGCGGCAAACCCGGCAGAGCCGGACTAAACACAGCCGGACTCGGTGCAGCCGGACTAAACCGAGCCAGACTAAGCCCCCAATTCTGAAGAGCAGAATATGCTGGGGGTCACACCACCTTCTTCCGTAGAGTCGAGGCACGCCAAAAAACTGTTCCGACCTACAAAGGAGGCCCACGTGTCCATCAGCGCCGAGAACACGACCCATGAATCAGTGGCCGCGGGGATCACCGCTCCGGAGCCCACCGCCGAGGAGGCTGCCCAGCTCGAGCAGCTGTACAAGGACTTCGACAAAGAGAACCTGATCCCGCTCTGGACCGAGATCGGTGACCTGATGCCGATGGTCCCGTCCCCCAAGGCAGTGCCGCACGTGTGGCGGTGGAGCGACCTCTACCCGCTGGCCGCCCGTGCCGGTGACCTTGTTCCCGTGGGCCGCGGCGGGGAACGCCGCGCGATTGCCCTGGCCAACCCGGGCCTTGGCGGAACCGCCTACGCCACCCCCACACTCTGGGCAGCGATCCAGTACCTCGGCGGCCGCGAAACCGCGCCGGAGCACCGCCATTCCCAGAACGCGTTCCGCTTCGTCGTCGAGGGCGAAGGTGTGTGGACCGTGGTGAACGGGGACCCGGTGCGGATGTCCCGCGGCGACTTCCTGCTTACCCCGGGCTGGAACTTCCACGGCCACCACAACGACACCGACGAGCCGATGGCCTGGATCGACGGCCTGGACATCCCGTTCGTGCATTACGCTGACGCCGGGTTCTTCGAGTTCGGCACCGAACGCGTCACGGACGAGGCCACCCCGGACATCTCCCGGTCCGAGCGCCTCTGGGCCCACCCCGGGCTTCGCCCGCTCTCGGGCCTGGATGACACCACCAGCTCCCCCATCGCCGCGTACCGGTGGAAGTACACGGACGCGGCCCTGCGTGAGCAGTTGCTGCTGGAAGACGAGGGCCACCCGGCCACCGTGTCCCAGGGCCACGCCGCCGTCCGCTACACCAACCCCACCACAGGCGGGGACGTCATGCCCACCATCCGCGCCGAGTTCCACCGCCTCCGCGCCGGCGCCGCCACCGAGACCGTCCGCGAGGTCGGCTCGAGTGTCTGGCAGGTCTTCGAAGGCACCGGCTCCGTAGTCCTCAACGGCGAAACCCGGCAGCTGGCCAAGGGCGACCTCTTCGTGGTCCCGTCCTGGGCCGCCTGGTCATTGCAGGCCGAGAGTGAATTTGATCTGTTTCGCTTCAGCGACGCCCCCATCTTTGAGCGCCTGAACTTCAACCGCACCTATATCGAAGGACGCAGCAAGTAATGAAACTCCTCACCCTCCGTACTGCTGACAGCACAGGAACCAAGGGCACCGTGGCGGTCCGCCAGGACGGCGACACCCTCACCGAGATCTCCGGGGTCGCCGACGTCGGCGCCCTGCTGCAGGACCCCGCCTGGGAAACCACCGCCGCGGCGGCCAGCGGCGCAACGCACGCCCTCGACGGCGCGGACCTCGCCGCCGTCGTGCCCTCGCCGGGGAAGATCATCTGCGTGGGCCACAACTACCGCAACCACATCAAGGAAATGGGCCGGGAAGTGCCCGAATACCCCACCTTGTTCGCCAAGTACGCCGAGTCCCTGATCGGCCCCAACGACGACCTCGCCCTGCCGCAGGAATCGGACACCGTGGACTGGGAAGCCGAACTCGCCGTCGTCATCGGCAAGCAGGGCCGCCGGATCAGCGAGGCCGACGCCGCGGACCACATCGCCGGCTACGCCGTCCTGAACGACATCTCCATGCGCGACTACCAGTTCCGCACCATCCAGTGGCTGCAGGGCAAGACCTGGGAGAAGTCCACCCCGTTCGGCCCGGCCCTGGTCACCAAGGACGAATTCACCCCCGGCCCGCTGATGACCTCGGCCGTGGACGGCGACGTCCAGCAGTCCACCCCCACCTCGGACCTGGTGTTCACCCCAGAATTCCTGGTCTCCTACATCTCCACAATCATCACGCTGAACCCGGGCGATGTGATCGCCACCGGCACCCCCGGCGGTGTGGGCCACGCGCAGGACCCCAAGCGCTACCTGCAGGAAGGCCAGGTCCTGGTGACCACCATCGAGGGCCTGGGCCAGCTGAAGAACCGCGTGGTCAAGGAAGCCTGATGGTTGCCCGCCACGACCAGGCCACCGACCCGGCGCTCCTGGAGGCACTGCTCCAGGCGCGCCGGGGCACCGCGTTCTTCGCCCGCAAGCTCAACGAGCTTTCCGACGCAGAGCTCGACGGCGGCACCCTCCTTCCCGGCTGGACCCGCAGGCATGTCGTGGCACACGTGGGCTACAACGCCCGCGCCATCGCGCGGCTGATCGAATGGGCCGCCACCGGCGTGGAAAACCCCATGTACTCCTCGCCCGAGGCCCGGAACCACGAAATCGATTTCGGGTCCACCCTGTCCCCGATCGCCCTGCGGCACCTCTTCGACCACTCAGCCGTGCACCTGAACGTCGAATGGCGCGACCTGCCCGCGGACGCCTGGCACCACAAGGTCAAGACCGCCCAGGGCCGCATCGTCCCGGCGGAGGAAACCGTGTGGATGCGCACCCGCGAGGTCTGGATGCACGCCGTGGACCTGGACAACGGCGCCACTTTCGGCGATATCCCTGCCCCCGTCCTGGAACGCCTGCTCAAGGACATCACCGGCGCCTGGCACACCCGCGGCACGGATGCCGGGCTCCTGGTCAAGGTGGACGGTACGGACCTGGCGTTCGGCGATGCGGGCGCCGCTGACCCGACGATCATCACGGGGCCGCTGCCCGCCGTCGTCCAATGGGCCGCCGGCCGGGGGTCGCATGGGGTCACGGCCACCGGCGCGGGTGCGGCGGAAGGAACGCCCGCCGCACCGAAGTGGATCTAGCCGCGTCCTGCCATCAGCAAGAAAGGAAAGCCCCTCATGGAGGGGCTTTCCTTTTTTAGTGCGCCGGTCAGAGCCGGGTGTCGAAGGAACCGCAGAACACGTTGTCGTTGAACGTGCCCTGGAATGCGGACTTGCCCTGGATCTTTTCAATGGTGGCCCGGATGGCCTCGCGGGACCCTGCGTGGGCGTGGATCGCCGTCTTGACCATCGGCACATCGATCAGGTGGTTCGGCTGGTTGAGCGAAACAAACACCGTGGGAACCTCGGTGACGTACCACGGGATCTCCGCGGCCATCGGCGAGGACCACTTGATCCGGATCGCCGCTTCCTGCGCGAAGCCCTTGACGTTCGCGAACACAAAAGCGGCGTCGTACTTGTCCGCGTAGTCGCCGGTGGCTTCCTCGGAGATGATCGACATGAAGTTAACACCGGTCTCCCCCGCAGCCTCCCGCTGGTCCGCGGTTTTGAACAAGTGCACCTCGAAGCCGGCGGCCTGCAGCTCTTCCTTGACGGTGTCCAGGTAGGCCAGCGGATCGGCGCGGGTGAAATCCGCCCCGCCGGAGATCCCGTACAGCCGGATCCGCGGATGCGTCTGCGGCGTGATGGGCAGGTTGTGCGCAGTGTCCTTGACCAGGGTGACGGTCTTGTCCGCGATTTCCGCCGCAACAGCCCGGTGTTCCGCGCTGCCGATCACGGCCAGCGCCGCAGGAGGCGGAACCAGCTGGTCCGCCGGCTTGCGGTGCAGTCCCATGGAAGCTTTCAGTCCAAGGATCCGGCGCAGCGCGTCGTGGAGGCGCTTTTCGGTGATGACGCCGGACTTGACGCCGTCCAGCATGTAGCCGAAGTCCTCCGCCGGATTGCGGAAGAAGAGGAACATGTCGCAGCCGGCGGCGATGGTGGCCGGCACCAGGTCCCGGCGCTTCATGGCCTGGGTGAGGCCCACCATCTGCGAGGCGTCGGTAAGGACCAGTCCGTTGAACCCCAGCTCACCGCGGAGCAGGTCCTGCAGCAGCTCCGGGGACAGCGTGGCCGGCAGCATGTCCGCGTCCGCCATGCCCGGCCGGAAATGCCGGGACAGCTCCGGGGCGCCGATGTGCCCCACCATGATGGACTGCACGCCGTGCCCGATCATCTCGCGGTACACGTGCCCGTAGGTCCGGTTCCACTCCTCGTAGCCAAACGTGTTGTAGGACGTGACGACGTGCTGGTCGCGCTCGTCCACGCCGTCGCCCGGGAAGTGCTTCATGGCGCACACCGTCGGGGACTCGCTGATGCCGTCGAAGTATTCCTTGGCGCGCTCCACCACGATCTCGGGGGTGTTCCCGAAGGACCGGGTGGAGATCACCGTGTTCCGCCAGTTGTAGTGGATGTCCACGATCGGCGCGAACGCCCAGTTGCAGCCCAGCGCCGCGGTTTCCACCCCGGCCACCTGTCCCATTTGCCGGGCGATGGCCTTGTCCGGGTGGGAGCCGGCCTGCAGGTGCGTGGACACGAACGTGCCGTCGTCACAGCTTCCGGCTCCCCCCATTTCCGGGTTGGAGGCCACCAGCAAAGGGATGCGGGTCTTCGACTGCGCATACCGGATGTGCTCCTGCACTGCCGCGGACGGGCCCGGCCGGTACCGCATGCCGCCCACGTGGTAGTTCTCCAGCACGCCATCGAGGTACTCCGGGGAGTAGTCGTTGTTGTGGTTGATGAACAGCTGGCCGATTTTTTCCTCGAGGCTCATGCCGGCCAGAGTGGATTCCACCCAGGCGACGGCGTCGTCGTCGAGGTTGAACGGCGCGGCCTGGAGGTCGACGTCGAACTGCCGCGGCCGGGTGCCGGGGGCACCGGCACTGCCGGCAGCGCCGCCGGAGCCACCAGTTTTGGAGCGCGCGACGACGGCAATTCCGGCGAGTGCCTCCCGCACCACCTCGTCCACGCCGGCAGCGATGTCGACGACGACGCCCGCTTCGTCAGCCTGGAGCGGTTCCAGCGTGGCGAGCTGGGAGTCGAGGAGGGCCGGCGGCATGAAGTGGCCGGTGCGCCCTTCAGTCCGCGCCCTCAGGACCTCTTTGCTCCCGTGCAGGTGCAGGAAGACGGTATCCGGCGCCTGGGCCCGGATGGCGTCGCGGTAGCTGCGCCGGAGGGCGGAGCACGCCAGGACCATGCCGCCGTCGCCCGCGTTGGCCAGCTCGGTGCCCACCGTGGCGAGCCACGGCCAGCGGTCGTCATCCGTCAGGGGCGTGCCGGCCGCCATTTTGGCGACGTTCTCCACAGGGTGGAGGGAGTCGCCGTCGAGGAACGGCACGCCGAGTTCCCGGGCGACGAGGTCGCCAATGGTGGTCTTGCCGCAGCCGGACACCCCCATCACGATGATGCGGAGCTTGGTTTCGGGGTTGTACGTGGTCACCAGTCGTGGACCGTTCCGTCGATGAGGCGGTTGTAGGGCAGGTAGGCCTGCTGGTAGGGGTAGGCGGC
>NZ_JARCCZ010000050.1:0-8803 GCF_048957775.1 Pseudarthrobacter sp. CC4
CGAGACCGGCAAGGACATGAGCTCCAAATACAAGGAAACGGCCATGGGCGGCCTCGCCGTCAACGTCGTCGAATGCTAGTCGAATGCAAAAGGAAGAACACTAATGACATTGGCACCTGAAGGCCGGAAGCTTTTGCGCGTTGAACAGCGCAACTCGGCTGTCCCGGTGGAGCGGAAGCCGGACTGGATCAAGGCCAAGGTCCAGATGGGCCCGGAGTTCGTCCAGCTCAAGAACCTGGTCAAGAAGGAAGGCCTGCACACGGTGTGCGAGGAGGCCGGCTGCCCCAACATCTTCGAGTGCTGGGAGGACAAGGAAGCCACGTTCCTGATCGGCGGGTCCGAGTGCACCCGGCGGTGTGACTTCTGCCAGATCGATACCGGCAAGCCCTCCCCGGTGGACAGGTTCGAGCCCACCAAGGTGGCCCGCTCCGTCCAGGCCATGCAGCTGCGCTACGCCACCGTCACCGGGGTGGCCCGTGACGACCTTGAGGACGAGGGCGTGTGGCTGTACGCCGAAACGGTCCGCAAGATTCACGAACTGAACCCCGGCACCGGGGTGGAGCTGCTGATCCCGGACTTTTCCGGCAAACCCGAACACATCGAAGCGATCTGCGACTCCAGGCCCGAGGTCTTCGCGCACAACGTGGAGACGGTGCCGAGGATTTTCAAGCGGATCCGGCCCGCGTTCCGCTATGAGCGGTCCCTGGATGTGATCACGCAGGGCCGGAACCTGGGCATGGTGACCAAGTCCAACCTGATCCTGGGCATGGGCGAGACCCGGGAAGAGATCTCCGAGGCGCTGCGGGACCTGCACGAGGCCGGCTGCGACCTGATCACCATCACCCAGTACCTGCGCCCGTCCGAGCGGCACCTGCCGGTGGACCGCTGGGTCAAGCCGCAGGAATTCGTGGACCTCCAGGACGAGGCCAACGAGATCGGCTTCCTCGGCGTCATGTCCGGACCACTGGTCCGTTCCTCCTACCGCGCCGGCCGGCTCTGGGCCACCGCGATGCGGAAGAAGGGCCGGGACATCCCCGCCGAACTCGCCCACATCGCCGACGGCATCCAGGACTCCGGCACCACCCGCCAGGAAGCCAGCTCACTGCTCGCCGCCACGGCCTGATGCGGGACCTGCCCAAGGCTGAAGCTTTCCGTACCTGATGACCAGACAGGACCAATGATGTTCCCCATCAGAATCGAAATCATCCCTTCCGAAGGAATCGTTGAGCAGGTCCAGGCCCTGGTGCCCCGGAGCACCACGCTCAGCGTCACCTGCCTGCCGCACCACGGCATCGAGCGGACCATGCGCACCGCGGTGGAGGCGGCCGACCTCGGTTATACCGTGGTCCCGCACCTGGCTGCGCGGAGCATCCGCAGCCGCGCCGAGCTCACCGAGATCATCCGGGGCTGCAACGCCGCCGGCATCGGCGAGGTGTTCGTCATCGGCGGCGACCGGAAACAGCCGGCAGGCACGTACGACTCCGCCCTTCCGGTACTGGAAGACATCGCCCAGTACACCGGCGGGACCATGCGGGCCGGAGTTGCCGGCTATCCCGAGGGCCATCCGGTGGCCAGCCCCCTGGACCTGCTGGACGGCTTGCTGGCCAAGCAGCACCTGGCCTCGCATGTGGTCACCCAAATGTGCTTCGACCCGGGAAGAATCCATGACTACGCGGCACTTTTGCGCCGCGAAGGCGTACGCCTGCCCGTCTGGGCGGGCGTGGCGGGGTCCGTCCCGCGGACGAAACTGGTGGCACTTGCCACGCAGATCGGCGTCGGAAGTTCCCTGAAATTCCTCAGCCGCAAGGGCCCGCTGGCCCGCAAACTCCTGAGCGGGGACCGCTACTCGCCGGACAGCCTGATCACCGGGCTGGCAACACAGCCGGGCAACATTGCCGGCATCCACCTTTACAGCTTCAACAGCCTTGCTTCGGCGCCGGACTATGGCGTCCACCCAGCGCCGGAACAGGCATCCCCTTCCGCAGCACTCCACCCAGCATTGATTCGAGGAGCAGCACGTGACCACTAAATCCACTACTTCCCACCAGGGGCCGCATCTCGAGCGGCAACTCACCAACAGGCACATCCAGCTGATCGCCATTGGCGGCGCCATCGGCACCGGCCTGTTCATGGGCTCCGGCAAAACCATCTCCGCGGCCGGGCCGTCCGTCATCTTCGTCTACATGATCATCGGCTTCATGCTGTTCTTCGTCATGCGGGCCATGGGCGAACTGCTGCTGAGCAACCTGAACTACAAATCCTTCAGTGACTTCGCCGCGGACCTCCTCGGCCCCTGGGCGGGTTTTTTCACCGGCTGGACCTACTGGTTCTGCTGGGTGATCACCGGAATCGCGGACGTCATCGCGATCGCCGGCTACTCCAAGGAGCTCTGGCCGGGGCTGCCGCTCTGGATCCCGGGCCTGGCCACCGTGGCCATCCTGCTGCTCCTGAACCTCGTCACCGTGAAGGCGTTCGGCGAGACCGAGTTCTGGTTCGCGCTGATCAAGATCATCGCCATCGCGGCGCTGATCATCGTGGGCATGTTCATGATCTTCACGGGCTTCCAGTCCGACGCCGGCCCTGCCACCTTCACGAACCTGTGGAGCCACGGCGGCATGTTCCCGAACGAGTTCATGGGTTTCGTGGCCGGCTTCCAGATTGCGGTGTTCGCGTTTGTGGGCATTGAACTGGTGGGCACCACGGCCGCCGAGGCCAAGGACCCGGAGAAGAACCTGCCCAAGGCCATCAACTCCATCCCCATCCGCGTGCTGCTCTTCTACGTTGGCGCCCTCATCGTCCTGATGTCCGTCACCCCGTGGACCCAGTTCCAGGCAGGCCACAGCCCGTTCATCGCCATGTTCTCCCTGGCCGGCCTCGGCGCTGCAGCCACCGTGGTGAACCTGGTGGTGCTCAGCTCCGCCATGTCCTCGGCCAACTCCGGCATCTACTCCACCTCCCGCATGGTGTACGGGCTGGCCCAGGAGGGCGACGCGCCCTCGGCGTTCGGTGCCCTGTCACGCCGCAAGGTCCCGCAGAACGCGCTGTTCCTCTCCTGCGTCCTGCTGCTCTCCGGGGTGGTGCTGATGTACGCAGGCCAGGACATCGGCAAGGCCTTCGACATGGTGACCACCGTGTCCGCCGTCTGCTTCGTGTTCGTCTGGTCCATCATCCTGGCCAGCTACCTGGCGTTCCGCCGCCGCCGCCCGCACCTGCATGAGGCATCGAAGTACCGGATGCCCGGCGGCGTGCCGATGGTCTGGGTGGTCTTCGCGTTCTTCGCCTTTGTCCTGTGGGCCCTGACCACGCAGCCGGACACGCTCCTGGCGCTGCTGGCCACACCGTTGTGGTTCGTCATCCTCGGCGTTGCCTGGCTGGCCATCCGCCGCCGCCCAGCCCACCTGGCAAGGTACGCGGAGTTCCAGTCAGATCTTGCCCGGGAAGCGGAAACGTCCAAGGCCCGGGAACTTGAGAAGGTGCAGAAATGAGCACGGCCACCACGCTCACCCCCAACATTCCCGCAGCCGCCCCTGCACACGATGCCGCGGACCCGGCCGCCGCCGTCGAACATGTCCTGACGGTTGACTGCGTTGAATCACCCGGGATTGTCCACGCGATCTCCGCATTCCTGCTGGAGCAGGGGTGCGACATCATCGACATCAAGCAGTACGGTGACAAGGCACAGGGGCACTTCTTCATGCGCGTGCACTTCTCCTCCGGGTCTCCGGCCGCCCGGCAGCCCGCCGGCACTGAAGAGCTTCGCAGCGGCTTCGCCCCGGTTGCGGAGAAGTGGCAGATGAACTGGCAGCTGGAACCGCACGGCCGGAAACGCCGGGTGCTGGTGATGGTGTCCAAGATGGGGCACTGCCTCAACGACCTGCTGTTCCGGGCGCGGACGGGCGATATCCCGGTGGAGATCGTGGCCGTCGTCTCCAACCACCGCGACCAGGAGGGACTGGTCCAGTGGCACGGCATCCCGTTCTTCCACGTACCGGTCACCAAGGACACCAAGGCCGACGCCGAGGCCCGGCTCCTGGAGCTCGTGGACGCGTTCGACGTGGAACTGGTGGTCCTGGCCCGCTACATGCAGGTCCTGAGCGACGACCTTTCAGCCAAGCTGGCGGGGAAAACCATCAACATCCACCACTCGTTCCTGCCCAGCTTCAAAGGCGCGAAGCCCTACCACCAGGCGTATGAGCGCGGCGTCAAGACCGTGGGCGCCACCGCCCATTACGTCAATGCAGAACTGGACGAGGGCCCGATCATCTCGCAGCAGGTCATCGAGGTGGACCACACGTACACTGCCGATGACCTGGTGGCTGTGGGCCGGGACGCCGAGTGCGTGGCGCTGCGGAACGCCGTCCGCTGGCACTGCGAGGGCCGGATCCTGCTGCTGGGCAACCGGACCGTCGTCCTGCGGTAGGGGAGTTCCTCCGCCGAAACAGGCCAAGGCGGAAGGCTGACGGAAGCGGACGACGGCGGGAGGTCCCGCCGTCGTCCGCTTTCCTTTGGCAGGGGGATCGGTGGTTGACCTGCCCGCCCGCAAACGGCAACGATAGGTATGGCGGACTTCGGTGCGGGCCGGAAACGGCGGATAACAACCTGGATTAGTGCGCTGGCCGTGTTGGGCGCATGGCTTTCGAAGTCATACCGGTGATTCAGGTGGCCCGCACTTTTCGAGCTGTGGGGCCCGGGTCCCGCCGGAGGTTGCTAGGGCCAGTCGGCAAGGCGGAACTGTAGGGGCTGCCTGATTCCGAGCAGGAGGTCGCCCGTCCATTCGGCCACACTGCGCTGGCGGTCATCGGGCGGGTCTGGAATCAGGGGCTGCCGGGGGTCCTCAAACGCGTTGTCCCCTGGAGTGTCATTTGAGCTTTTCATGGTTTCCCTTTGGTGTGCCTGTGAAGCAACCCTAGGCAGGCAGCCATACCAGGGGAAGGGGGTTTATCTAGCGACAAGATAAACTTCGCAAATCTTGAGGAAAGCTCCCTTAAAGCAAACGGGCGACGGGCGGGAGGTCCCGTCGTCGCCCGTTTGCTGGCCGCTGGTCCCGGTACCTTGGCTGGTCCCGGCGGTGTTGCCTAGTCTTCGTACGTGTTGGCGATGTAGACATCGCAGGGCGCGTTGTGCGCCACACTGTTGGCCACGCTGCCCAGGAGACGGCCGATGCCGCGCATCCTCCGGTTGCCCACCACGATCAGCCGGGCGTCCAGGCGCATGGCTTCCTTGATGAGGGAATCGGCGGGTTTTCCGCGGGCGGCGAAGTGGGTGACCTCCACCCCCGGCCGCGTGTCGGCCAGTGACTTCGCGACGTTTTCGGATGCATCGGAGTTCCAGACCCTCACCTCGTCCGAGCCGACGCCGAAGGTCTCGGAACGGTCGACGTCGAATGCGGTCACCACGTGAAGCGAAGCTCCCAACGCCTTTGCAAGGTCCAGCGCCTTCTCGGCGGCCTTCAATGCCGAGGGGCTGCCGTCCACCCCTACTACCACTACTCCACTCATGCCTGGCTCCTTTGCTCGTGTACTTCCAGCGTTCACTGCCCAGTCTAGGGAAGTTCGGGCTGACGCCCCCATGTCAATTTGCGGATGGCATCGCTGTGGAGCCCGCTCAGGGCTGCCAGTTCGAAATCATCCATCACCCCGAGACGGCGCGCGGCGGCGAGGAGGTCCACCCGTCGCTCTTCAAGAGCCGCCTTCGAATCCTCAAGCTCGGCAAGCTCGGACTTCAGCCCCGCGATGACGGACAGCCGGCGCTCGGCCGGCAACCCGGACGGCAGCAGGTCATCGGAAGCCAGGCCGATGGTGCGGACCGTCCAGCGGGAAATTCCGGCGATCTGGGCAAGCCGGGTCACTTTCATTCCATCGCGGAGGGCCTGCGCGATCTGCTGGTTCAGGCGGACGGTCAGGGGGCGGCTGCTGCTTGCGTTGAAGGCCAGCCGCTGCCGGTTGGCTCTGAGGAGTTTCCTTAATGTTTCCGCCTGGCCGGCGGCAGGATCAGGTGTTGCTGCTCCCCGGTACCGGTAGAAACCGACATCCCCAGTGTGCGCTACAGCCAATATCACTCCTCGGTCCGGACCCCCCGCGGAGGCGGCCAACGTTTCTAGAAGGCTAGGCGGACGGGCTGCAGCGGCGGAAATACCAAAACTGAGTGGACCCATAACCGGAAACTGTGGCGCAGCCAGCCATAAGGGACGCTTATCCGTCCACGCAGTATTGGTCTTATCCATGCCGGCCGGATTTCCCTAGGGTCGAAGGAACGACTACCACCCCGTTCCTGACCCCCTAGGAAGAGACCATGTCTGATTTTGAACCTGCCTCGCGGGTGTCCCGCATCAAGTCCTCAGCCAGCGTGGCCGCCGCCGCCCGGGTGCGTGAGCTGAAGGCGGAAGGGCGCCGCATCCTGAACCTCACCGTGGGCGAGCCAGACTTCGACACCCCCGAGCACATCAAAGCGGCAGCCGTCGAGGCCATCACCCGCGGCGAAACCAAATACACCTCGGTCACCGGAACGCCTGCCCTGCAGCAGGCCATCCTCCAGACGCTCGAAATGCGCACCGGCCTCCGCTACACGCCGGCCGAGATCACCATCGGCGGGGGAGCCAAGCAGGTCATCTTCACCGCGTTCATGGCATCCCTGAATGCCGGGGACGAAGTGATCGTCCCCGCCCCTTACTGGGTCTCCTACCCGGACATGGTGCTGGCCAACGACGGCACACCGGTGGTGGTTCCCTGCGGCGAGGACGCCGGCTTCAAACTCACGCCCGAAGCCCTGGCCAGTGCCATCAGCGGGCGCACCAAGTGGGTCATCCTCAACGCGCCGTCCAACCCCACGGGCGCCGTCTACTCACCGGCTGAACTGCGGGCCCTCGCCGATGTCCTGGCCCGCTTCCCGCACGTCTCCGTCCTCACGGACGAAATTTATGACCAGATCTACTTCGGCGGCGGCAAGCTCACCAGCCTGGTGGAGGTAGCGCCCGAACTGAAGGACCGCATCCTCGCCGTCAACGGTGTCTCCAAGGCCTACGCCATGACCGGCTGGCGCCTTGGGTATGCGGCCGGCCCGGCGCCGTTGATCGCGGCCATCAACAAGCTGCAGTCCCAGATATCGTCCTGCCCTTCGTCGGTCAGCCAGGCAGCCGCCGTGGCCGCACTCAGCGGCGACCAGGCCTTCGTCGTCGAGAGCCTCGAGGTGTACCGCAAGAGGCGGGACACGGCAGTGGCCGCGCTGAACGCCGTCGACGGTTTGTCATGCACGACGCCGGAAGGCGCCTTCTACGCCTACGTCAACTGTGCAGGGGTCATCGGCAAGACCACTTCGGATGGAACCGTCATCCGCGACGACCAGGACTTCACGCTCTACCTGCTGGATGCCGCCTCCGTGGCCGTCATCCAGGGCTCCGCTTATGGCCTGGGCCCGTACTTCCGCATCTCCTACGCCACCAGCCTGGACATCATCGAAGAATCCATCGCTGCCATCGACAAGGCCGTCCGGGCCCTCAACTGACCCAACCTACCGAAGGAATACCGCCGTGATCCACGTCAAAACCACTGTCGACCGCCCCAGCGCCGACGCCGTCAGCCGGCTTGCGAAGTTCTCGTCAGCCACCATCCACGAGGCACAGGGACGCAAGGGCGCACTTAGTTCCCGCATCAAGCCCATCGACAGGACCATGTCCTTTTGCGGGCCCGCCACCACTGTCCGCTGTGCGCCCCGGGACAACCTCATGCTGCAGGTGGCCATCCACTATGCCCAGCCCGGCGACGTGATCCTGGCCGCCGCGGGGGAGTACGAGGAAGCCGGAACCTTCGGCGACGTCCTCGGCAATGCCATGAAGGCCAAGGGCTTGGCCGGCCTGGTGACGGACTCGGGCGTCCGCGACACCCAGGACCTCATTGAGCTGGGGCTGCCCGTCTTCTCCGGCAGCGTGTCCATCAAGGGCACCGTCAAGGAGACCATCGGCCCCATCAACCATCCGGTGGTGTTCGGGGATGAGATCATCTATCCCGGCGACGTCCTGCGCGGCGACGCCGACGGTGTTGTGGTGGTCCGCAAGGACGAGATCGAGGACGTCATCCGCCTCTCACAGGAACGCGACGACGCCGAGCGTGAGCTCATCGGCCTGTACAAGGCCGGTGGAACCACCATTGACCTGTGCAACCTGACGGATGTACTGAAGGCCAAGGGACTGCTGGTGGAGCAGGCTTAGTCGCAGCCCGGCGGCACAGCGACAGCCCAGGCCTGCAATCGCCCAGGCCAGCAATCGCCCGGTACAGCCCAGCTCAGCCGCCGCGGGAATAACCCCTGCGGCGGCCTTGGCGTGCTGCTAATCAAGGGCGCGGAGGAGCCGTTCCAGGGCTTCTTCTCCCGGGGAGAGGCCGATGTAGGCAAAGTCCGGCGGCCTGCCGGTCACGGACCCTGCCCCGCCTGAGACGGACCTTACTTGATGGGGCCAGTGGGGTGGTTCCCAGTCCTGGTGTTCGCTTGCGTAGTGGCGGCCGGTGGGTGAGGTCCAGCCGGGTGGTGCGGTTGTGGCGGCGGGGGTGGGTTTCCAGCCGCTGGTGTGGCGGAGCTTGTGGTGTTTCGGGCAGGGCTGTCCCAGGTTGCTGACTCCTGTGGTGCCGCCGTTGTGCCAGGCGAGGAGGTGGTCGGCCTCGTTGTCGAGGGAGTGGTTGCTGCAGCCGGGGAAGGGGCATTTGCCGTCCCGCAGCCTGAGCCAGTTCCGCATGGCTTTGGTCACCCGGTAGCTGGTGCGGCCGATTTCCAGCGGCGCCCCGTCCCGCGGGTCCACCAGGACGCGGTGGAACGA
>NZ_JARCCZ010000051.1:0-8750 GCF_048957775.1 Pseudarthrobacter sp. CC4
CACCGCTGGGCAGTTCTACTGGCCGTCAGTGGGCAATTACGTGGCCGCCTATGGGCAGTTTTTCATGGCCGCTTACAGTCGGCTTCGTAAAACGCAAGATGCAGCTGTTGACGCCTCCCGGAACTACGGGGTGTACGACATCGAGACTGGAGAGCAGGTAGCTTACGGTCGCGTCGTGACTGACGGAGTTACGTTTGCCTGGCTTTGCGACGTGTTCGTTACGACCGAAGCCCGCGGTCAGGGCATCGGCAAGTTGCTCGCCGCAGGTGTAATGGCGGACCTGGAGCCTCTGGGCCTGAAGCGGATTCTGCTTTCAACGGCAGATGCTCACGGGCTTTACGCCCAATATGGCTTCACAGCACTGGCTGAGCCATCAAGAATGATGGCTCGTGTCCGTTGACCTTTCCCCATCGGGGACCGAGGCCTGATGAATTCCGTTGAATTCCGTCGGGCATGAATAGCCTTGGAGGGCTGGGCCTGTTGGGCAATGGTGAGGGCGGGCCGGCAGGAGTCCGTGCCGGTTTCGTTGATGGTGCCGTTGAAGGTGAGGCGATCGACGATCGCGGCGCACGGGCGTGGGCCGGTGAAGGTTTTAGTTCAGCCTCTTTCCGTACCGGAAATGGCGAAACTCCGGCCAAATAGCGGTTGGCCGGAGTTCCATCCCACATCCTGCACGCTGAACCTTGACGTTGGCTGGGAACGGGACGAACGGCCTTCGCGGCATCACCGACCGCCTTCCCGGTCGGGGCCCTCCGCTTTTGGTGCTTACGCTTTTGGCATGAGGGTTGCAAGAAGGGATACCATCGCCGGGCTTCCGGCCGGGCTGGCCCGCCCGATTGGCCGCAAATTTAGTGGCCGCGAGATGGTCGCCGAGGCCATAGCGGAGCTGCTCGACGGGACTGGATTTCGAACACGATGCCGTCCTCGCGGAGCTGGAATCCGCCGGTTACATGGAGAGAGTCCGTGTCGACGCTGACGGCGACGTCTGGTGGGACTCGACCATCCAGGGCAATGCCCTGGCGATGGCAGGCTTCGGGAAACCGATCCGCAGGAAGACCGCAGACCGCCTGGTGGCGGGGTTGGTGGAACGGGCGCACGCCTACAACGCCGATCCAGGCAAGCCCCTGTTCATCGGCACGCTCAGGGTCTTCGGAAGCTACCTCAGACCGGGCATCGATCCACTCGGTGACGTTGACATCGAACTCCCGTATGGCAGAAGGGTCACAGCCCGGCAGGCGCTCTCGGACTACACCAGGGCCACCGGACGGTCATTCGGAACATACTTCGACCAGCTGATGTGGCCACAGACCGAACTGGTCCGGCACCTGAAGAAACGCTCGGCGTTCGTCAACATCACGCTCGAGGACATCACCAGGTTTAACGGCAGCTTTGAAACCATTTACTGCATCGACGCGGACACGGGCGCGGTCCCGCCGCCGGACGACAGATCCTTGATCGGGCGGTAGACAGAGTGCGTGCACCGCCGGGTTGGTCAGGAGAGGCGGCTATCGGCGGATCCGAGGCGACCAGTTGGGTGATGCGTCAGCCCTCGAGCCCATAGGTTAGCCGGCGGCCGCAAAGGCGCGCCGCGGCCAGGACCCGTTGTACAGCATCGTCCACGTCGCCATCCCGCAGCAGCCGTGCCGGCGGGACATCGTCAAATGGTAGGCAAGCCGCAAACGAGTCATCACCTCGGCGGAAGGTTTCAGCTCGTCTTCTGCCCACCGCGGGACCACACGGGTTTCCTCGACAGACCCGATGTACGCGACCAGCTTCGCACCAAGGATGTCCCTTAGATCCCGGACCAGCTGGGTCTGGGCCAGCCTGATCGAATCCCGGTGCGCCTATAGCCCTCCGCGGCCCCAGGAACTACTGCCATGCACCTCCTGCTCCCATGAGAGCAGCAGCGGCGAAGGACAAATCCGGGACGAATCACACGACAAGTACCGCATGCTTCGCTACGACTGCTGTGCCCCAGCTCTCTGTTCATTGCGTGGCGTGGCCGTCTACTATCGAGCCATGACGGTCAGGCTTGATGCCGATGGTGCTGTGTATTCCGATGTGGATTGCTTCAGATGCGAGTTTCCCGGACCGCATTGGGCCGGGCGGCGTGGTTGCAGCGACGTGTTCGCGTGTCGTCGATGCTTCGCTGTTTTCGCGGACCCCACGACCCACCCAACTGCCGGGTCGCTGAGTTCCGGCATTGACGTTTGCTGAATGTCCATGGCCGGTCATCACTGGGAGACGGCTCTCGCGGCAACGGCTCTCGGGGTGGGGAGGAGACCTGCGCAGGAGCAGCTTGCCGGAGGTACTGGTAGACGGTTTCCCTGCTGATCCCGAAATCCCGGGCCAAAACAACTTTCGGGACTCCGCTGCCTGCCCGCCGGACCAGCTCGGCTGCCCGCTCCGGTGTGAGGGTCTTCTTCCGTCCCATGTAAACGCCGCGCTGCTGGGCCAAGGCGATGCCGTCGCGCTGGCGTTCCGTGATCAGTGACCGTTAAACTTCAGCGAAGGCTCCCATGACCGAGAGTATGAGGTTCGCCATGGGGGAGTCCTCCCCGGTGAAGAGAAGCTCTTCCTTGAGGAACTCCACCCGCACCCCTCGCCGTGTCAGCCCATGCACCAGGGCACGCAGATCATCGAGGTACCTCATCACCCGCCTCGCCTGGTCCTTCGTCCCTGAGTCGGCACACGTCCTCGCCCGCTCACACGGGCGCCGAAAACACCAACACAACGCCTGCCGGCACTACTACAAAACAACACAGCAGGGGACATAATCGCGACTGTAGTACTAGATCCAGGTGCGCTTTTTGAAGATCCGGTACAGGGCGATGCTGACCCCGGCCATCAAAGCGACCGAGAGAGGGTAGCCGTACTCCCAGTGGAGTTCGGGCATGTTCTCGAAGTTCATCCCGTAGACGGTGCCCACGAGCGTGGGGGCGAAAAGGATGGCGGCCCAGGCGGAGATCTTCTTCACTTCCTCGTTCTGAGCGTTGCTGGCCTCGGCAAGGTGTTTCATCTCCTCGTTCTGGCTTTGCGCGACAAGGGTGGCGTTGACGGTGAGGATGTCCCGGAGCATGACCCGGAAGCCGGCGATGCGTTCGTTGGCCTGGACGGTGTGGTCGGCAACGTCGCGCAGGTACTGCTGGAGGTCTTCGGCGATCCCGTACTTGGTGAAGCCGCCGGCCAGGGCGTCGAGGATGCCGGTCAGCGGGTGGGTGGAGCGCTGGAACTCGATGACTTCCCGGGAGAGCTCGTAGATGCGCCGGGACACTGCGGGGTCGCCGCCGAATACTTCGGTCTCGATTTCGTCGATATCGTTCTCCAGCCCGGAAACCACCGGGGCGTAGCCGTCCACGACGGCGTCCAGGATCGCGTAGAGCACGGCCTCGGGGCCAAGACGGAGCAGGGTCGCGTCGTGTTCGAGGCGCCGGCGCACCTGAGCCAGATCGGGGGAGCCGCCGTGCCGGACGGTGATGATGAAGTTCGGGCCGACAAAGACGTGCAGTTCGCTGAATTCGATCTCTTCCCGGGAATCCAGGTAGCGGGCTGCCCGCAGGACCACGAACAGGGTCTCCCTGTAGCGTTCGAGCTTCGAGCGCTGGTGGGCCAGGACCGCGTCCTCAACGGCGAGTTCGTGCAGGTCGAATTCGGCGGCGAGGGACTGCAGCTCCGAGGCTTCCGGGCGGACGAGCCCGATCCAGGCCATGGAGCCCGGAGTGCGGTTCAGTTCCCGGAAGGTCTCCGGCAGGGTTGTCGGGGACGAGACACGCTTACCGTCCAGGTAGATACCGCTGTCGACCAGGCTGGGGCCGCCGGCGGGCGGGGTACCGGCCCCGGCCGATGCCGGGACCGGGGCCGCAACGCTGGGACGGGTGCGGTTGGCGAGCTTGTACAGGCGCGGACATGCGGCGAGGGTTCATGATGGTGATCCAGACGTACGAAGTGCAGGGGTGAGATTGCCGTGACGGCTTCTCCCGCTGGAGTGACGTGTGGATGACGTACGGAACCCGGGACGAGGGGTTCAAGCGGGAGAGGAGATGTCCCCGGCGCCGGTACTTGGAGGCTCGGTGTACATGG
Source organism: Pseudarthrobacter sp. CC4 (assembly GCF_048957775.1). Lineage (NCBI taxonomy): Bacteria > Bacillati > Actinomycetota > Actinomycetes > Micrococcales > Micrococcaceae > Pseudarthrobacter > Pseudarthrobacter sp. CC4. The sequence goes on from NZ_JARCCZ010000051.1 coordinate 4,081, forward strand.
ACACGTCCTCCTTCCTGGTGTTGCCCTGCAAAATCCTGCCCATTAGATCACGGCCGCGTGCGGCCGGACAAACCGGATGCGTTGTCGTGGTTAGAGCCATTTGCGGTGCTTGAAGGACACGTACAGGACGATGCCCATGGCGAGCATGAGGCCGACCGCAAAAGGGTAGCCCAGGGGCCAGGCCAGCTCGGGCATGTGGTCGAAATTCATCCCGTACACGGTTCCGACAAGGGTGGGGGCGAAGAGGATGGCCGCCCAGGACGAGATCTTCTTGACCTCCTCGTTCTGTGCCAGGCTCGATTCGGAGAGGATCCGCATCTCCTCGTTCTGTGCCAGGCTCGATTCAGAGAGGCGCTGCATCTCTTCGTTCTGCTGCTGGGCCACCAGGGTTGCGTGGACCGTCAGTGCGCTATGGAGCAGCACACGGAAAGCATCCACCCGTTCCACGACCCGGATGACGTGGTCGTGGACGTCCCGCAGCCTGCGCCGCAGCTCCAGATCCAGCTGGTATTTCTCCGCGCCGCGTTCGAGCGCCTCCAGCATGGCCCTGAGCGGGTGGGTGGCGCGCTGGAACTCGATGACTTCCCTGGAGAGCTCATAGATGCGCCGCGCCACGTCCGGGCCGGCGCTGAACAGCTCGTCCTCGATCTCATCGATGTCGTTCTCCAGGCCGGCGACGACGGGCTCGTACTGGTCCACGACTTCGTCCAGGATCGCGTAGAGCACCGCCTGGGGGCCAAGGGCCAGCAGCTCCGGGTTACCCTCGAGCCGGTGGCGGACCCGGGCCAGGTTCGGGGACTCTGCATGCCGGACCGTGACCACGAAGTCCGGACCGACGAAGACGTGCAGCTCACCGAACTCGACCTTTTCGACGTCGTCCAGATACCGGGCGGGGCGCAGCACGGTGAACAGTGTGTCCCCGTAGCGTTCGAGTTTGGCACGCTGGTGACCGTTGCGGGCATCCTCGACGGCGAGCTCGTGCAGGCTGAACTCGTCCGCCACCGACTGAAGCTCCTCCGCGCCAGGGCGGTACAGCCCGATCCACGCCATCCCGCCGCGTTCCCGCATCACCTCATACGTTTCATCCAGGCTTTTCGGGTTATCGGTCCGGCGGCCGTCGACGTAAACGGCGTTGTCCACCATGGTCATGACTGTCTGTCCCTTCGCTCCTGCGACCAGCCGAAGCTGTGCCCGGAGCTCAGGCGCCGGTCAATCCACTGTAACCGGCCTGGCGGGCGGCCCACTTCCCGGGAAGGCTCATCGGCCCAGGTGCAACCAAACCGACCGACCACTCCCGTCGCCCAGGCGTCCGGGCCGGCACACCTACGGACCACGTGGCCTCCCCGGACAGCGGCACCCGCGACGATGCGCCACCTCCTCAAACCACTTCCACCAGCCTGATCATCTCCTCATCCCGCTCCAGCTCCTTCGACCAATAGTCCGGATCCTTCACCATCAACTGATACTGCGGCAGGAAATCCCGGAAAAGCTCCGCCAGCAAGGACTCATCCTCATCCACCACACGGCGGACCGCCTCAACATCCAAAGGGACATCAAGAAGACGCCTGGCGGGGACGATGACCTCGTGGAGATTGTTCTCGTACCGGAGACGGAACGAGTATTCGATAGCAACTTTCACAGGCAACCCACCCTTTCGGCTTGCTGCACGCGTCCAGGCGGAAACCGGCAGGACCTGCGCACCTAGGCCAAATTTATCGGGCACTGACGACACAATGGAAGCCCGCAACGACGGCCACAGTCGGCCCCGGTGGACCCTTACCGGTGGTCCCAGTCCCGACGACGGGACTGTGGAAATAACGGTGTATCCGGCTCGACACGCCGGGCGGTAAGCCTGGCGGGGAGGAGCCCGATATGGCCGCGACACTTGAGGCTGTGCCGAGTACGAAAACCGCTGAAAAGAGAACAGAAACGTCGCCCGCGAAGCACGGTCGGTGTTCTCCATCCCCTGCGCCGCCAACCGAATAGCACTCCTTGGCGCGAGCCCCGTGGACCGAGTCCTCGCCACTTCCTTCCTCAACGTCCACATTCCCCGTGCCCCACGCGGTTCTTCACTTCCCGTAAAGACGCCATGGCGTGGTTGGTCAGGGATGCAGACCGGTAGGCCCAGCAATCGGCGCTTAACCTGTTTCTTCCACGGCGACTACAGTTCGACGTCGACGTCGAACTCACCGGGCGGCTGCCCCATCAAGGCCCCTGCCGCGGCACGATCCGTTTCGCGGATATCTTCAAATGATCTCGTATGCACGACCAGGTCCGGCAGTTCAAGAACCTCCAGGGCAAACCATCCATCCATGGCGGACTTGATGCGCGTAGTGAGTTTCGGTATTTCCACCCCTCCCCGGGAGACTGCTTGGCTGAAGACAATACCCCCGCCGTGGACCGGCATGTCCTAGCCGTCCCTCACACCGGAGAAGCCATCAAGATGCTCGCCTTCACGATGGGCAACAAGCCCCTCGCGTCGCTTCATTAGCGCTTATTTCGACGTACTCCCGGAAGGAAGCACCGCATCATCAACGCCGTCCAGGACGAGGACCCGAAGGCAGCCATGGACGCTGCCCTCAGCCTGAAAATCGCCTCGGCCATCTGGAAACGACAGTCGATGCCCTGGTCGCAGACGCCCCAGAAATTCTCTCGACCCTCCGCCCCTGCCTGACCGGGTAATTACATCCTGACCACGCGCGCAATCCCCGACCGCGAATTAGGGACGTCCCCGGCTCCTGCTGAGGCTCGCCGCCCGCCCTGCTACTCCATTGCCACCGTCGGTGACGCCAATTGTGGATGACAGCTACTCTGAGTCTTCATACTGTTGAACGGGAAGGTGGGCGGTTGTCATGTCGGAAGGGACGAAGGCTGATCCTTGGAGGCTTCTAACGGCCCCGGGGTCATCTGAATACCAGATGTACCGGGATCCCGATGCTGAACCTCCGGCGCTTGTCTGCCAGGTCGGAGCGACCACCTTGAAGTATCACCTTAGGGCGATCGAGGACCTTCATGCGTGGCTGACCGAGCAAGGTGACTGGGTTCCTCTGGGGGCTGCCGACGAATCCAAGCCAGCCCCGGACGGCAGCGTCGAGGCCTGGGGCCGTGACCCGGCAAACCCGGTCGGCGGCTGGTACGGGCTGCGTAAAGGCTACCGCGGCCGGTTTGGGATGTATCTACCGCCACTGCTGGAGGCGCTCGGACTAGCAGAACTCACTCACGAGAAACGCAACAACACAGTCCGCGCCCTCCCCAGGACCTGAAGACCGGTGTCCTGAAAAAGAAAGGGTGACGAGACGTGGGCTACGGCCAGTCTCTCTGGTTCGTTAGACCGCGCAGTAAAAAGCTGTCTCAAATTTGGCGTTTCCTCGCCGCTGCTTCAGCGACGCGCTTTCGTCATTTCGGCGGATTGCATGAGTCCAAACTGATCTCCGGGCAGTTCTTCATTGTCACGGGTTCTGTGCCGGAGGAGACTTGAGGCGACGGCCTCCCATCTCGGGCCGCCCGCGGGGCCACCCGGCTGGGGGGGCTCACAGCACCCTGTAGTGGCTGGTGGATCAATGAATTCTGTGACACCGCTCGAAAAGGCCCGCCAGCGGTTGCGCCATCTCTTGGCCTTGGTGATTGTCGCCCTGATTGGATGTCTTTGCGGGTGCCAGTATGAGCCCGATAACGTCGCCCTCCCGTCCACCAGTTCTCCAACTATGGAGGCCCGCACGGCCCCGCCACTGCCGGACGGAAACGACCCCCGCCCGTTCCCGCCGCTGCCGGAGAGTGGAGACATCGACGCCGGCGCATACTTCGTCCCCGTCGTCGGCCATACGGAACCTTTCGAGATCACCGTCCCAGACGGCTGGTTTGCTCTCGACGGCGGAAGCCTGGGCAAGGACGACCCGGATCACCCAGCTGAATGGGCCGTCTACATAACTCTTTTGCCTGTCAACTATGTGGCAACGGACGCCTGCACCTGGAGAGGCGCCCTTGCCGATGACGGTCCGTCGGCCGAGGCCTTCGTCGACGCGATGGCGGCGCAGTCGTCAACGGCAAGCGCCCCTCCAGTCAAGGTCACGGTGGGCAACTACTCTGGCTTCGAGTTCGACCATTTCGTCGAGGCCAACGTGGACATGAACGCCTGCGACGGCGGCAAGTTATGCATTTACTCAAGACATACACAAGCCTGCTCACGCTGGTACTCGACCCTGGGCGAACGCGAAACCTACCGGGTGGTGGACCTGAACGGCAAGCGGGCTGTCGTCGCGGTGGGCCGTATCGACGAATCAATCAATCCGGAACTGATGAGAGAGGCACGCGCCGTCTTCGACTCGATCGTGTTCTAGTCCTACAAGTCCAGCTGATCCGATAAGCGATCCCGCCCGCGGGCGCCGGCTCCTTCTCTGAAACCCCTCCATCTCCTTATAACCGAGGTGCCTCGAATCCCTAGGTTTCTGTGATGGCCTGACGCTCACGTCGAAATTGCCAACGATGCTTCGGCAACAGGTTCACCGGAGCGGGTTGACCGTTAATCCAGCATCTAGAATCTGAACATGTTGGGGACCGGCGAGGTTGTAATCAGCGGTGGAGTCATCGTTCTCCGCCCTCTGATATGTAGGTTTGGTTGTCAATAGCGCGTAGGTGAGCGGCTCCTGGATTGTGGTTCCGGGGGCCGCTCA
>NZ_JARCCZ010000052.1:0-8445 GCF_048957775.1 Pseudarthrobacter sp. CC4
TTCTTCGATGACCCCGACGTCATCGCCAAGGCCTCCCGCGGCCTCGGCGAAGCCATGGTGGGCATCAACGTCGACGAGATCCCCCAGCCCCACCGCCTCGCCGAACGCGGCTGGTAACGCGGGAGTTCCCCACAACAGGTTGACCGGAAGCCTGCTCGTGTCCAGAACAAGGTTCGGCGCCAAGACCGCGGCTTTCGGCATCAATTAGGAGCACTAATGGCAATTGAAACCGCTTCACTCGAACTGCCCCCTCAATCCCTGGTGAGGCCTCACTGGCGATCAGTCTCACGGGACGCGCTGGCGGAGGGCCAAGATGTGCGGATTACAGACGGCGGAGGGTACGTGACGTACGGAACGATAGACTGCGCGACACCCGATGGATCACTTGTCTGGATAGTGCTCAAGGATCTTGGTGAACGCCGAATTTTCCATGGGAACGATGGTGTCACACTGGAAATCAGCGCCTAGCAGCGCAGGAATGTTCGCGGCATTCACTCACCCTTGCCTGCATGGCTCCCGGTTGTCCAAAGGGTCTTGGGCACTTTGCCGGTGATAGGTGCCCCCGTAGAAGCAGCCTTCCGGTTATCTGCCGGCAAGGCTGGAATCGGCTGGGCGCTTCGTGCGCTCCTAATCTCCTGAACGGTGGAAGAACGTATCATGCCCGTTGTCACCCGGAACGCCCCGGATCGCACTGTCAGGTTTGGCCTGGCCTTCATCGGGGTTCTGCTCATCGCGGTTAACCTTCGGGTGTCCTTTGTCAGTGTGGGATCGGTACTCGCGAACATCAGCAGTGATCTTGAGCTTTCAAGCGCCGCAGCAGGGTTCCTCACAGGCCTTCCGCTCTTTGCTTTCGCAGTCTTCTCACCTGTGGCGCCCGGCTTCGCTTCCCGTCTGGGTCTCGACCGGGCGCTGTGGATGTCCCTGCTGATCCTTGCCTTGGGCATCGTGCTTCGCTCCTTACCGGTGCCCGGCTTCATCTGGGCGGGCACCGCACTGATCGGCATGGCTATCGCGTTTCTCAATGTTTTGGTGCCTTCCCTCGTGAAGCGGGACTTTCCGACGAGGGTCAGCCAGGTCACCGGGAGCTACACCGCCACACAGGCGGCCTTCGCCGCGATCGGGGCCGCCGTCGTCGTTCCCGTGGCAGAAACGTCCCCGGGGGGCTGGCGGCTTGCCCTCGGAATCTGGGTGGGACTTGCCCTTATCGCCATGGCCGTGCTCCTGCCGTGGCTGCGCCGGCACAGGGCAGGCACCGCACACGTCATCACGCCAGACGACTCGTACCTGTCGCCCTGGGTTTCGGCCTTGGGCTGGCAGGTGACGATCTTCATGGGGCTGCAATCGATCGCCTTCTACGTCCTGATGGCATGGTTGCCCACTATCGAGCAAAGCCAAGGGGTCCCCGCGACTACTGCGGGCATCCATCTGTCCGTTTTCCTGCTCATCAGCGTGTTCGCGAGCCTTGCCGCAGGGGGCATCCTTCACCGGGGTTCGGACCAACGGCTCGTATCCTTTACGAGCGGCGCGCTTATGTTCGTGACGTTTCTCGGGCTGGCCCTTGCGCCGGACCTCATACAGCTGTGGATCTTTCTCGGGGCAATCGGGTGCGGGAGCCTCATTGTCATCGCTCTGTCGCTGTTTAGCCTCCGGACCGTGAATTACCCGCAGGCCGCATCCCTGTCCGGCATGGCGCAATCTGTCGGGTACGGTCTCGGTGCGGTGGGGCCGGTAATGTTCGGCGGTCTTCGCGACGTAAGCGGAGACTGGACGCTTGCGCTCCTCGTCACCGCGGGCATCATGGCAGCGCTTACCGTGACGGGCGTTTTTGCAGGGCGTGATCGGGTGATCAGCGCTTCAAATTGACATGAGGTCGCTACTGGCACGAGACGCAGCGACGGGATGTCGGAGCGGCCTATGCCGAGAAGCCCGGCGCTTGCATGAAACAGCCTGACAACCTGGAGTCCGGTCGACGCTGGTGCGAGCATGCATGGTGGAGCAGTTGCTGTGCCCTCCCAATGCGTGACCACTTGGGTGCCTGGTCGGTTTGGGCGAACAGGATCAGCTCCGTCGGTTCGTCCAGGCCGGGAAAGTCTGCGTTGAGCCGGTCGCGGATTCCCTGGAATTGCAGGCTGGCGAGAAGTGCGGGGCAGTCTTCATCGCTCGGGAAGGTTCTGGAATCGGGCACGTGTGCCCAGAGGTGCCTGCCTTGCCGGAGCGTCGCATCAGCTGGCTGGGATGCGATGGTTTCCATGGGGTGTTCGACGGCGGCCGCTTTGGCTGGTTCCTGACGGGTGGTCGGGAGCGTGATGCGGTCGGTGGGTTCGAGGAAGCTGCCGCGGCAGAAGAATTCGGCGTTGATCGCGCTGGCTTGGGTGGAGCCGGCGGGCAGGGCGAGGCTGGTGCCGGGTTCGCCATCGTAGGGGAGAAGGTTTCGTCTCCGACGATAGTGACGCCCTGTGCGGGGAGCACTCCGGTGAGCGCCGCCATGGTGCCGGCATGAGGTAGGGCCTGTCCGCGGACGGCGGTTTCGCTGGTGTGGATGGCGGATGGCGGATGGCGGATGGAGGCGGCGGTGGTGTCACTGGTGAGGTACTGGGCGACGGTGCGCGCATAGGGGAGTTCCTGGCCGGGTTGACGCCGGCGCGGTAGCGCCCTGGGTGCGCGGAGAACGCGCCCGGCGATTATGGGGGCATATCAGAATGACAAGCAGCGATGGAACTTCTGCTCATTCATCGGGGCACTGAGATCAGCCAGCATGACTTCGGGGGGAATTATCACGCGTCAAGCATCCTGGCGGAACTTCGCGCCCTGGTACGGACAGAAAGATATGGTCCCGGCTGGCAACTTGCGGGAAATGGACGCAAGCTGAGTAGGGGGTCATGAGGGTGTGCCTGATCGCACTCCCGTTGCACAGGAAGGACCTGGGATTCCACAGTCAAAAAGGCAACGCAGTCCGTTGTTGCGCAAGTACCTTAATGCGGGCCGCCCCGCCGATGCGAGAGCCGGTGACCTCGGCGTGCCCAAGCCGATCGAGCCGGCTGCCTGGCGGGAGGGGATGCCCCTCCTCGGCGATGATCAGGTCTACGTGATGAAGTACGGGAACGAGTACCACCCGGCGTGGTGCCACGTTGTGGCCGACAAGTGGGCTCACGCACCCAGGGGACTGCTGGTGACCATGGTGGCCGACGTCGGGAGGCGCACCCGTTGCCCGGAATGCGACCGGGTATTGAAGGCAGCCAGGACGTCGTCTGCCCGGCACTATCAGGTGCAAGCTCCGCCCTCTCCCGCACACCCGCCGCGTGACATGGTGATTCCCCTGCGCGTCGTTGGGGCCGCCCATGGAATCCTCTTCCTGGCGGCCACGGCGGAATTTCAGAACCGCCTGAGGGAGACCGCGGTAGAGCCGGCCACACCGCTGCTCGTGGACGGCCGGCGGGAGGGGATGGTGTTGCGGGTGGACGCGGCCCGCGAAGAGCCGCTCCTGGTTGTCCAGTTGGATCCCCGCGTCACGTTCCGCGATGGTTTGTACCAGGTCCGCCTTCGTCGTCCCCTGCAGCGCTCGGCAGCCAAGCCATTTGCGGTGGACTCGGTTGAATCGGTCCCGTGGGCGTAGCAGGCGCACACCTCTGTCAGTGAACTCGCCACGTCGCTTCAGGTCTCTCTCTGTCCGAGTTCTCGGCGTTCGTATGTCTGGCCGAAGGGCACGTCGGGGCTGACGGCGACGGTGTAGCGGGTATGTCCGTGCTGGGTGACCAGGATGCCATGGCGGCCCTCCTGCATGGCGTGCTGGCGGACGATCTCCACTGCGGCATTGAGGTCATTTTCAACCGTGTCCGCGTCGTGCGCGGTGATTTCCAGGACTAGGTCAGAGTGGCGCTTGATCATGGTGGTTTCTTTCTCTGGGCCAGGCCGCACGTTCGGCAGGGGGCTCCACAATGGCTGGGCACGTCCGGCGAGGCTGAAGGCTGTGATTCGAGAGGGAGGGCCCGGCATTCTTTTGATGGGGCGGTGGCCGGCAAGGGGCCGGCGGTCTGGATCGGCGGAGATATTTCCTGCGGATCCGTAGCCAGTGTGGATGATCAATGGCTCGCGGCGCAAGGTATTGCCCGTGAATGTTTGGTGTTGGCGATTTTTCTTGCGGCCGCTCGACGGATAACTCAGTTGTCGTCAGGACTCATTTGCGTAATTCTCCGAACCCGACGGCACGTCGCTGCTGCGGGGAATCTCCCGCGGCTCAGCGGGTCGAAGTGTCCAGGGGCCGGGGAAGGGTTTGGATTCACAGAACAGCCTATGCGGCACGTTCGGTTCTCTGTCGTTTCCACCGCCATTTGTGGGGCACGGACCAGTTGTTCCCGGCGTTCACTCCTGCCGGCGCCACCTCCGTGAGGACAGAGCTGAGAGCGTGAAGACAAGCACCGCCGCAGCCAAGGCGAGGCCGTAGGTGACCATCGAGCCTTCTGCCCGGAGGTCCTTGGGCGTCTGATCTGAGTTGCTGGCGCCAGCATGAATCGTTGGTGGTGGAGTTGAGGCTTCAATGGCGGGCTGAGATGGCGAACGCTGTGCCAAGGAAAGATTCGGATCGGTGTCCATGGCCGCCGGGGCTGGGATATCCAGGGTTGCAATAGCGTCATCCGTGACACGAGGACGCACCGTAACTATGTCCACCACCGGCTCCTCTGCGACAATCTGGTCATCCAGCAAGGAATCCACGCCGGCCGTGACTGGCATCGAATCCTGAGCCGTGCCCTCGGGGTGCGTGGATGTGACAGGAGCCGGAGCCACCGAAGTTGCACCTGTATGGACCGCCGGTTCGGAAGGCTGTGTCCAGTCGCCCCAGCCAAGCTCATTTCTAGCTCGCACACGCGCCGTATAGATGCCGGCAGGCAAATCGTCTAAGGAAGCCTCCGTGCCGATCGTCCGGAGAGCGCGGACGTTATGGGCGTCAGCAAACTCGACTTCGTATTCCAACACTCCCAGCAGATCGCGGTTTGCAGGCCAAGCTGCAGTAACGGTTCCGTCGCTGATGTGCAGTTGCGGCGGCCGCGCATCGGGCATCGGCCTGGTAGCCACTATGAGCCGGCCGACCGTGAGCCTGCCAACACTGTTGCCGTTGGCATCTGCAATGGGGCCAACCAAATACGTGTATACCCCTCGATAGTCGAGGTCATACCACTCACGGGGTTCCCGGTGGATGTACTGAGGGTATGTGAAGCTTGTACTAAACGCCGCTCGCTTCGGCTCGGTGGACGAATTGGCGACGTGGGATCCCCAGCTGCCTCCAGAGATTGCAGCGGTGGAATCGACGCCGAAGCCGATTCCGTCGTCGAACGCGGTGGCGGTAACCTCCACTGTGGCCGGCCCATCGGTGATGTCGAGGATGCCCGAGCCGACTGTCCTCGAACTTCTGAGCGAGGCCGTCATCGTCGGAGCCTCCTTGTCCTCCAGGGAGACCACCAAAACTTCGGCTCCCGCCGGAGTTAGCTGCTCCCAGTTTCCCGCACGGTCACGAACGTACGGCCGTATGTACCAGTTGCCGCCTGTGACGAGCTCGGGGAAGGTGAAGGTACTTTCGTAGGTTCCATGGAAACGGTCGCCGGAAACCAAAGTCATCACTTGACCAGGGACAGCATCCTGGCCCGATACGTTACCGGGATTCACCCACGGTGATTCCGAGTCCAGGCCCGACCCCTGATCCTCGACGTCAAGCCGCACGGTCACCTGCACGGGACCGCCAGTAACGTCAACAGTCGGGTGTGATACATCCATGCTGAGTATGACGGGAGCCTCTGTGTCTGAGGCGGCTGCTGCCGCAGACACGACTCCGGCGAAAGCAGTAACCATGGTGGCAGCAAGGACGGCAGCAGAACTTCGTTTCCGGGTCGAATCTGTCCTGGCACAGCCAGACAAAGCCACATATCCCCCCAACAGTTACGAAAATGCGGTTGCCGACAAGCGAAAGCTATCCCACGACACAAGCAATGGCAACGACTGCCGCTCGCATCGGCCAGTTTACGCTGGCACTTGGAGCGTCCTGCTCGGTGAAACTGCTCAGGTCGGCCTCATCGCCAGGGTGCCGCCGGCCTCCGCGTTTGCTCACGCTACTCCTACCGGCGGACCGGCAGCCGCAGACACCCCTCTACGCGCGCATCTTCTATGTCAACGCGCAGCCTTGTATTTGCGTTTATACGTAATTAGGCTAGACCGCAAATGGATGAATTGAGTACGATCTTCCTTGCGCTGGCGGATCCCACTCGCCGTGCGCTGCTGGCGCAGTTGCAGCAGGGCGAGGCCACAGTGACCGAATTGGCCGCTCCGCACTCGATCAGCGTGCCCTCCGTATCACGCCATCTGAAGGTTCTCGAGCAGGCCGGGCTGATCACGAAGTCCAGATCTGCGCAGTGGAGGAACTGCCGGCTTCAACCCGCACCGCTACAAAAGGTTGAGGAATGGATGGGCCCGTACCGCGATTTCCTGGGCAACCGTCTGGGTCGCCTTGACGCTCAGCTCGCTATAGCAGCCGAACGGCCCGACGCCCGACCGAACCGGAGGATAGATGATGACCGATTACCCGCCACAGGATCGAAGCTTCACCCTTACCCGAATTCTTGCTGCATCACGGCAGTCGGTATACAGAGCGTGGACTGACCCCGATCACTTGGCCTGGTTCTACAACCCCGACATGCCCACGCCGACCACATCCATTGAGGTGGACCTCCGGGTTGGGGGAACGTGGAAACAGCAGATGATCGTCGATGGCGACCTCAGCTACCCCACCGGAGGGATCTACTTGGAGATCGTTCCCGACGAACGACTCGTCTTCCGCTGGGGAGCTGTGGGAGGCTGGCCCGAACTCGACGGCGAGAACGAACTGACTGCCCCTGTCGTCACGGTGCAGCTCAACGGGTTGGGCAACGAAACGGAGCTCGTCCTCACAGTTCAGTTCTCTGAGCATCTGGACATCGAAGAAGTGCAAAAGCTCATTCTCGGCGGCACTCAGGAGGGCTGGGATGCCACTATCGATCGGGTTAAGGACAGCACTGCCATGACGCCCAAAAACCATGGGCGCATGGAGGGGCCCCAGGTCTATGTCTACTTTCCCGGAACGGCGCGGGAAGCCTTGAACTTTTACGCGGATGTTTTTGGCGGTGAGCTGTCTCTACACACCTATGAGGACTTCGGCAGGAGCGACGGCCCGCCAGAAGCCGTAGCTCATGGAGTGCTCAACGGTGTCGTTGCCCTGGCAGGATCGGACGCAGCCGAAGGCCAAACAACGGTCCGGCTCGAAGGCATCATGCTCTCGCTGCTGGGAACCGCCGAACCGAAAGTCCTCCATGAATGGTTCGACAAACTCTCCGTTGACGGGTCCGTGCTCGATCCTCTCTCGCCAAAGCCCTGGGGCGCGTCCGATGGCCAGGTCATTGATCGTCACGGACTTCACTGGCTCGTCGGATACGAGCCCGCGACGTGAGCGACGCACTGCTGCTTGCTCGGCCCGCGAGGGACCGAAGCCATGTTCTTCGGACAGGCGAGGGACTCGAGGACGATGCGATGCGGCGAACTTTAGTCCCGTCGGGCTGGACGATGGCACGGCTACTCAACCACCTGGCCTTCGACGACGAGACGTTCTGAATATCGGCTGCTCTCGGTGGTGATGAGAGGGCAATCGCCGGCAAGCGTGAAATTGCTCGAAGTGATGAGGTCCTTGCGAAGATCGATTTGGATGCCCCTCCCCGATGGCGGCCGCCAACCCGCGTGTTCGACGCACCACCGATGCACAATGCGCGCGAGGTCCTGTTTCGCGTGATCGCTGAGAAGTCCGTCCACGCGGGCCACCTCGGAGTCTGTGCCCGTTTCGGTGATAGTCCTTTGAAGGGCAGCCGGTCCACAATCGCGGCCCACAGACGTGGATCTGTGAAGGTTTTGGTCCAGCCGGAGAAGGTTTCGTACTCCCTATCTGAGGAATACGAGATCACCGCCTTGTGCTCATCCACCAGCCGGTCAAAGATCCTTTGCGCGGTAGGCGTTGCTTCCGTGGCGCGTCCAGACCAGTCAAAAGCATCGCATCAATGACACCCTTCAACGGGCCGAGTTTCGGTTACCCGAGGGCGGGCACCCTGCGCGGCGGCCGCTCCGCGGCAGCCAACGCCTGCCTCACCGTCCGGCGGAAACTCGATGCTCGCGGGCATGGGACCGAATCGATAAGCCCCTGCCCCTGGCATCACGGCGGATTCTTGCGAATAGCTCCACTGTCGACTCCATCACTGCCTTCCACTGTTGGGTAAAACATCTCGATGGAAAGCGGCGAGGGCTCTACGCTGCCTCGCCATCAGTCGTTACGGCCTCTGCGTGGACTGCGTGCCTGATTTCAGTGTAAGCGGCCATGAAAAACTGCCCATAGGCGGCCACGTAATTGCCCACTGACGGCCAGTAGAACTGCCCAGCGGT
>NZ_JARCCZ010000053.1:0-8341 GCF_048957775.1 Pseudarthrobacter sp. CC4
ACAGGAGTCTCGAACCTCGGCCAGCCCTGCCCCAAACACCACAAACTCCGCCACACCAGCGGCTGGAAACCCACCCCCGCCACCACAACCGCACCACCCGGCTGGACCTCACCCACCGGCCGCCACTACACAAGCGAACACCAGGACTGGGAACCACCCCACTGGCCCCACCAAGTAAGGTCCGTCTCAGGCGGGGCAGGGTCCGTGACCGGCAGGCCGCCGGACTTTGCCTACACCGGGCTCTCCCCGGGAGAAGAAGCCCTGGAACGGCTCCTGCACGCCCCGCCCGCCTGAAGGGATACGGGTGGTGGCTGAATCTTCAAAGCCGGACCAACCCGGGCCCACCCGTGCCCGGGTGTGGTGCGCTCATCTGCACCGCTGGTGACGCTGCAGCGCTCTCTGCCCTGCCCCTGAGCCCTCACCGTAACCTGCCTTCTTGCCACCTGCCCTCTTGCCCTGGCTTCATGCCAGTGTTTGGCTGTTGGGATGGCTGATGAGGAGGTTTCCAAGAACGTTCCTTCCGACGGGCACCTGCGGAAGGATGTCGCACCCGAGGCCGGGGGAGAACTCCAGGATGCAGCGCACCCGGAGAAAGCGGACAGCCGTTTCACGCCGGGGCAAACCAACGCCGGGCAGCAGATGCTTGGGCTGGCATCGGCCAGCGTCCACGGCAAGGACCTGGATGCCGAGGCAGAGACTGACGGCACCAACCCCGTGTAGGCGGCGGTCCAAGGGACAGAAAAGCGGCAGGAACAGAAAAGCGACGGCGACATCCGGCACGTGCCGAATATCGCCGTCATCGTCAATGCCTGTAAACGCAGGCGCGGAACTACACCGCTGCGGCAGGCTCCAGCTCCTCTGACGAAACCTGCCCGGCCTCTTCAGCCAGATGCGGGACGAAGCGGACGAACATGGCCTTGAACCCGGGGGTGTTGGAGACGCGGGCAACGTTTTCCTTGTGGACCAGTGCGTTGGCTTCGGGGAAGTACGCGGCGGCGCAGCCCTTGGCGGTGGGGTAGGCCACCAGGCGGAACTTGTCCGCCTTGCGGTCGTGGCCGCGGAAGGTGCTGACCACGTCCACCAGGTCCCGGTCCTTGAAGCCCAGTTCCACCAGGTCCTCGGGATGCACCAGGATGACGCGGCGGCCGCCCGAGATGCCGCGGTAGCGGTCGTCCAGGCCGTAGTAGGTGGTGTTGTACTGGTCGTGGCTGCGGATGGTCTGGAGCACAAGGTGCCCGTCCGGCGGGGTGAGGTATTCGAGCGGGCTGACGGTGAACCGGCCGCGGCCAATGTCGGTCTTGAAGGATCGGGTGTCGCGCGGCGGGTTGGGCAGCACGAACCCGTTCTTGGTCCGGATGCGGGTGTTGAAGTCCTCGAAGCCGGGCAGGACGCGGGCAATGTGGTCGCGGATCACGTCGTAGTCCTCGGCCATGGCCTTCCAGTCCACCGAATGGTCCGGGCCGAAGGTTGCTTCGGCCATGCGGGCCACGATGACCGGCTCGGAGAGCAGGTGCTCTGAGACAGGCTGGAGCCTGCCCTGGGTGGAGTGGACCACGGACATGGAGTCCTCCACGGACAGGAACTGGGCGCCGTTCGGGTGCTTGTCGTCCTTGTCCGTCCGGCCCAGCGTGGGCAGGATCAGCGAGGTGCGCCCGTGCACGATGTGGGAGCGGTTGGGCTTGGTGGAGATGTGCACGGTGAGGCCAATCCGCTGCATCCCGGCTTCCAGCGTGTCGGTGTCCGAGCAGGCCAGCGAAAAGTTGCCGCCCATGGACACAAACACGTCCACCTCGTCGCGTTCAAAGGCTTCCATGGCTTCGACGGCGTCGTAGCCATGGTGCCGCGGGGACGTGATCCCGAACTCGGTATCCAGCGCTTCCAGGAGCCATTCCTTGGGTTTCTCCCAGATGCCCATGGTCCTGTCGCCCTGGACGTTGGAGTGCCCGCGGACGGGACAGGCGCCGGCGCCGGGCTTGCCGAAGTTGCCCTGGAGGAGCAGGACGTTGACCATTTCCTTGATGGTGTCCACCGAGTGCGGCTGCTGCGTCACGCCCAGGGCCCAGCAAAAGATGGTGGCCTTGGACTTGATGAGCATCCCGGCCACGGTTTCGATCTGTTGGCGGGACAGGCCGGTGGCCTTCTCGGTCTCCGCCCAGTCCAGCTCCCGGCGGGCCTGGCGGTAGGCGTCGAACCCGTCCGTCTGCGCCTCCACAAAGGAATGGTCGACGACGGTCCCCGGGTTGCGTTCTTCCTCTGCCAGGAGGAGGTGGCCGAGGGCCTGGAACAGGGCGAGGTCGCCGCCCACCTTGATCTGCAGGTACTCATCGGCCAGGGGCGTGCCGCCGCCCACCACGCCGGAGACGGTCTGCGGATCCTTGAAGTTGAACAGGCCGGCCTCGGGCAGCGGATTGACAGCCACTACCTTGCCGCCCTTGTCCTTGCATTCCTTCAGCGCGGACAGCATGCGGGGATGGTTGGTTCCGGGATTCTGCCCAACGACGAAGATCAGCTCGGAATCGTGGATGTCGTCCAACGAAACGGTGCCCTTGCCGATCCCGATGGTCGGGTTCAGTGCGGACCCGGAGGACTCGTGGCACATGTTGGAGCAGTCCGGCAGGTTGTTCGTGCCGATGGCCCGGGCGTAGAGCTGGTACATGAACGCGGTCTCGTTCGCGGTGCGCCCGGAGGTGTAGAAGACGCAGCGGTCCGGAGTTGAAGCCCGGACGTGTTCTCCGATCAGCTCGAATGCCTCGGCCCAGGAGATCGGCGAGTAGTGGGTCTCGCCGGCGCGGATCACCATCGGCTCACTCAGCCGGCCCTGGTTGCCCAGCCAGTATTCGGTCTTGGTGGAGAGCTCGGCGATGGAGTGCTTTGCCCAGAACTCGGCACCAACGGTGCGGAGGGTGTTTTCCTCGGCCACGGCCTTGGCACCGTTCTCGCAGAACTCGGCCGCCTTGCGCTTCTTGTCCGATTCGGGCCACGCACAGCCGGGGCAGTCGAAACCGCCGCGCTGGTTCAGCCGCAGCAGGGAGTGTGCCGTACGCGCGACCCCGGCCTGGGCCACGGCGCGCTCCAGCGCCACCATCACGGCTTTGACTCCCGCCGCCTCAACCTTGGGTTTGCGGACCTCCAGGTCGTCCTCATTGATGTCCGCGACGGGGGCGGGCTGTTTCCCGAACTTCATTGTCCCAACTTCCTTGCCGGCATTCGTCCTGCTCTTGCTGCCGTGCTCGTGCTTGCTGACTGCAGGTGCTCGTGGCGCCATGAAGGCGCGCCAGGCTTTCCCGGCGCGCCTGTTGGCACCTTAGTTGATTTCGACGGCTACTGCGCGATCCCCGCCAGGGTTTCCTGCTCCGCCGCGATGGTGGTGTTGTCGCCGTGTCCGGTGCGGACCACCGTCTCCGGCGGGAGGGCGAGCAGCCGTTCGCGGATGGAGGCCAGGATGGTGGGGTAGTCGCTGTAGGACCGCCCGGTGGCGCCGGGGCCGCCGTTGAACAGCGTGTCGCCGGTGAAGACGGTCCCTTCGCTCTCCAGGTAGAAGCAGGTGGAGCCGGGGGAGTGCCCGGGGGTGTGGATCGCCCGGAGGGTTGCCCCGCCCACCTGGAAGAGGTCGCCGTCGTTCAGTTCCCGGTCCGGCTTCGTGTCCGGGTAGACCTGTTCCCAAAGGACCAGGTCCTCGGGGTTGAGGTAGATCGGGGCGTCGACGGCGTCGGCGACCTCGCGGGCGGCGCCGATGTGGTCGTTGTGGGCATGGGTCTGCAGGATGGCAAGGACCTTCCGGCCCCGGACCTGGTTGATGATCGCGGACGCGTCATGCGGGGAATCGATGATCACGCATTCTTCGTCGTTGCCCACGATCCAGACGTTGTTGTCGACGTCCCAGGTGCCGCCGTCGAGCGAAAACGTGCCCGAGGTGACCAGGTTCTCGATCCGGACGCCCATCAGGAACCCGCCACCGGCAGTTCGACGACGGAGCGGAGGACCTTGCCTTCGTGCATTTTCTCGAACGCTTCCTCCACCTGGTCGATGCTGATGCGCTCGGAAACGAAGGCGTCCAGGTCCAGGTTGCCCTGCTTGTAGTGGGAGACGAGCATCGGGAAGTCGCGGGAGGGAAGGCAGTCGCCGTACCAGGAGGACTTCAGCGATCCGCCCCGGCCAAAGACGTCCAGCAGCGGCAGTTCCAGCTTCATGTCCGGCGTCGGGACGCCCACCAGCACCACGCGGCCGGCGAGGTCGCGGGCGTAGAACGCCTGCTTGTAGGTTTCGGGACGGCCGACGGCGTCAATCACCACGTCGGCTCCGTTGCCTCCCGTGAGGGCGCGGATGGCCTCGATGGGGTCCTCCTTGCTGGAGTCGATGCCGTGCGTGGCGCCCAGCGACTTGGCCATGTCCACCTTGTTCGCGTCAATGTCCACGGCGATGATTGTGGTAGCGCCGGCCAGCTTGGCGCCGGCGATCGCGGCGATGCCCACGCCGCCGCAGCCGATCACCGCTACGGACTCGCCCCGCTTTACCTCGCCGGTGTTGATGGCGGCGCCGATGCCTGCCATCACTCCGCACCCCAGCAGCCCCACGGCGGCAGCATCAACCTCGGGGTCCACCTTGGTGCACTGTCCCGCGGCAACGAGGGTCTTCTCGGCGAAGGCGCCGATGCCCAGGGCAGGGGAGAGCTCGGTGCCGTCCTCGAGCGTCATTTTCTGGGTGGCGTTGGCGGTGTTGAAGCAGTACTGCGGCTGGCCCTTGGCACAGGCACGGCATTCGCCGCAAACGGCGCGCCAGTTCAGGATCACCCGGTCACCGGGGGCGATGGATGTGACACCGTCACCCACGGCGGACACAACACCCGTGGCTTCATGGCCCAGGAGGAAGGGGAAGTCATCGTTGATGGCGCCCTGCTTGTAATGCAGGTCCGTATGGCAGACGCCGCAGGTCAGGATGTCAACGAGCGCCTCACCCGGTCCCGGATCCGGAACCAGGATGGTCTCCACTGACACCGGAGCGTTCTTTTCCTTGGCAATGACGGCCTTGACTTTGTGAACCATGTTTCCTGTGTTCCTTTCGTTGGCCGGACGAAAGTTCCCGGCCCGACTATCAATTCTAGGAGCTGCGGCACCTCCGGACGGCTACCCAAAGGGGTGGGCGGGAGCCCCCAAAGGGGTGGTTGGCGCCGCTCGATCCTCCCGGCATCTCCCGAATCAATTGCGTATTACACAACGCGATGCGTATAGCGCTTACACGAAATATGTCAGTCGCCTTGTGGGGTGTCAACAGCACGGCTTGGCTGCCACGCGCCGCGCGCTTCACGCCAGCATAGGCAAGCACGTACCCTTCACTGCAACCTTATTGCATGTGCAGCAACGTGCTCCTGGAAGTCAGCCTCAAGACCCGGGCCTTAGCAGCCTTCCGTACCAACCGAGGTTGCAAAGAAATTGCCCTTTCCAAAAACCATTGACTGTGGCCGCCGTCACGCCTATTCTGGTGCAACAGCGTTGCGCTGAATGCAACCACAAACACTTTGGTGGATACATGAGTAACGAAACTTCTTCCCCCGCCCGTGAGCGGGAAGCTGGCCCGGAGTCGAATGGAACCCCGTCCAGCAACTCCACGCCTGCTGACAATGCCGTCAGCAAGGAAACGCGCCGCCGCGTCATTGCGGCCAGCTTCATCGGCAACTTCGTCGAATGGTTCGACTACGCGGTCTACGGCTACCTGGCCGTCACTATCGCATCGGTCTTCTTCCCGGAATCCGACCCGCAGACCGGGCTCCTGCTGACCTTCGCCCTGTTTGCCATTTCATTCCTGGTGCGGCCGCTCGGCGGCTTCGTCTGGGGCCACATTGGCGACAAGGTTGGCCGGCGGACAGCCCTCTCGCTGTCGATCCTGATAATGTCCGGAGCAACTTTCTGCATCGCGCTGATTCCCGGATACGGCACGATCGGAATCTGGGCTCCCATCCTGCTCCTGGTCATCAGGGTGATCCAGGGCTTCTCTGCCTCGGGCGAGTACGCGGGAGCATCGGCGTTCCTGGTGGAGTACGCCCCCGCCAACAAGCGGGGCCTGTATGCCGCGGTTGTTCCCGCCAGCACCGCAGCCGGCCTCCTGCTCGGTTCACTGATCGCCGGGCTGCTGACCACGCTGCTCGCTGCCGACGCGATGCAGAGCTGGGGCTGGCGGCTGCCGTTCCTCCTGGCCGCCCCGATGGGCCTGATCGGCCGGTACATCCGGACAAAGCTCGAAGACACCCCGGTGTTCCGCGATCTGGAGGCCCAGGACCACGCTGCCAAGGCGCCCGTCTCCAGCCTCTTCCGCAACCACTGGCGGCAACTGCTCCAGGCCGTCGGGGCCGTCCTGCTCAACGCCGTCGGCTTCTACGTGATCCTCAGCTACATGCCCACCTACCTGTCCTCGGAACTGGGCCTGGGCGAGACCGAATCATTCCTTGCCACGACCATCGCGCTGGTCACCTACATCGGCTTCATCTTCCTCACCGGCATGCTCTCGGACCGGTACGGGCGCAAGAAGGTACTGATCACCGCATCAGTCGCCTTCATCGTCCTGACAGTTCCTGCGTTCGCACTGCTCGGGACCGGCAACTTCCTGGTGATCGTCCTGGTCCAGATCCTGCTGGGCGCCATGCTCACCCTCAACGACGGCACGCTCCCCAGCTTCCTGGCTGAAATGTTCCCCACCCGGGTCCGCTACAGCGGCTTTGCCGTCAGCTTCAATCTCTCCAACGCCCTCTTCGGCGGCACCGCCCCGTTCATGGCGACGCTCCTCATCGCCGCAACCGCAAACGACCTGGCGCCGGCCTGGTACCTCGTCGCTGCCGCCGTCGTTTCGCTCATCGCCGTGGCACTCTCCAGGGAAACCTGCAAAGAGCCGCTGCGGCACGAATAACTTCCGTCCCTACCGAACCACCTGCACATCGAAAATGAACCAGAGAAAGGCATCGCCACGATGACCATCACCACCGAGAACGCCACCACCGTCGCCGAACTCGAGCGCACCAAGATCCTCAAGAACGGCGAGAAGGTCAGCCTCACGTTCTCCGACGCCGAGTTCGAACGCCGGCTCGCGGGCCTCCGGCGGATCATGGCAGAGAAGGAACTGGACGCCGTCGTCCTCACCAGCTACCACTCCATCAAGTACTACTCGGACTTCCTGTTCACCACCTTCGGCCGTTCCTACGGCATGGTGGTCACCAAGGATGACACCGTCACCGTTACCGCCAATATCGACGCCGGCATGCCTTGGCGCCGCAGCTACGGCGACAACATCGTCTACACGGACTGGCGCCGGGACAACTACATCTTCGCCATCCAGGAAGTCCTGCGGACCCGCGGCATCAACCCCCGCCGCCTCGGCGTCGAGGATGACTCGCTCCCGCTGGACAACCGGAACAAGATCCAGGCAGCCTTCCCGTCCGCAACCCTGGTGGACGTGGCCCAGGCCGCCATGCGCCAGCGCATGATCAAGTCCGCCGAGGAAATCGAAGTCATCAAGCACGGTGCCCGGATCGGCGACCTGGGCGGCGAAGCCATCCGCAACGCCATCACCGCCGGGATCACCGAGTACGAGGTCGCGCTGATCGGTACGGAGGCCATGGTCCACGAGATCGCCCGGACCTTCCCCGACTCGGAAATCCGTGATACCTGGGTCTGGTTCCAGTCCGGCATCAACACCGACGGCGCCCACAACTGGGCCACCACCCGCAAGATCCAGGAACACGACATCCTGTCCCTGAACTGCTTCCCCATGACCTCCGGCTACTACACCGCCCTGGAGCGCACCCTGTTCTACGGCGAGCCGGACGCCCGGTCCCTGGAGCTGTGGAACATCAACGTGGAAGTCCACAAGCGAGGCCTCGAACTGATCAAGCCCGGCGCGGTCTGCAAGGACATCGCAGCGGAACTCAATGAGATCTACGTCGGGTATGGACTCCTGGCCAACCGCACCTTCGGCTACGGACACTCCTTCGGCGTCCTCAGCCACTACTACGGCCGGGAAGCCGGGCTGGAGCTCCGCGAGGATATCGACACCGTCCTGGAGCCGGGCATGGTGGTCTCCATGGAGCCGATGGTCACCGTCCTTGACGGCCAGCCGGGCGCCGGCGGCTACCGCGAGCACGACATCCTGGTGGTGGGCGAGGACGGCGCGGAGAACATCACCAAGTTCCCGTTCGGCCCCGAGTACAACATCATCGGCGCCTAGCCTTCCAGGAACGAAACCCGGAAGCGGGGGGGGCCCCCCGGCGGGCCGGGGGGGGGGGCGGGGGGGGGGGGGTGGGGGGGGGCGGGGTGGGGGGGGGGGGGCGGGGCCGGGCGGGGGGGGGGGGGGGGGG
>NZ_JARCCZ010000054.1:0-8206 GCF_048957775.1 Pseudarthrobacter sp. CC4
TACGGCAGAATAACCAGCGTCAAAGTGGCTCACTTTTCAGCCCGCGAAACGGCTCACTTTTCGACCATCGCTGACAGGCACCTGGCCTGTCATCGATGTCATCGCACGATTCGTAAGTGCCCAAGCACTATTAGGCACTCCCAATCCCGAATGGACGCTGGATTCCCTCGACATAAGCGTCGTCGACGACCTGATTGGCCTCGATCTCGTCTTTAACTCACTGGAAGCAGAGCTAAATTCATCTGATCAGCTTCCGCCCAACCCCCGAACCATCCAGGCGACTCCCCAAACACGCCGCTCATTTGCACTCGCTGCACTGAAACAGGAACGTGCCCGCCGGGCATCAATTGAGCCAAACCCCCGCTCCGACGAATGATCCTACTCAGCCTTTCCAGCCCCGTTGACCAGCACTACCGACCAGCCACAGGCAGAGCCCGAAGGCGGCGCGCGGGTGGCTCGAGTCGACCGACCCTATGTCTGTTCTCCGACGGGATGTAGATCAGGATCGGCTGCGGCCACGAGCGGCAGCGCACCGTGGCGTTACAAAGCTCCGCCGGCGTGGCAGAGCTGAATGCTGGATCGTACCCTGATGCCAAAGCGCTCGCACGACCCCAGAGACGTCACTCCGCCTGTCTGCAGCCTCTTCGAACGCTCGGACTACCGGTCGGCTCTATTCTGCAACCGGGCTCAGAGTCCCAGGTCTTGGCATCCTTCGTTAATGAGAAGCATCGGTGTGAAAGTCCCTCCGGCCCGGCATTGCGCCTAAATGTCGCACGCCCAGACTATGCTCCGTTCATGATTACAGATTCAGTAACGGCACTAGTTCTCGCATGGTCTGCTTCTCCATTGGGCGTTGGCGTTCTCACGGGCGTCACCGTTGCCGGAGTACTTTCTCTGCCACGCCTCATCCGCTGGTGCATTCGGGGAATCATCAGCGCCCCCGAGAGGATACTCATCGGTGCCCTAAACTTCATCGATCGAAGAACCTCAGCCAAGCACCAGGGCTTGCTTTAAAGAAGGCGCGATCCCAAGTGGTCCCGATCCCTTCACTCTCCACCGTGCTGCAGACCCGGCAGTTCCAAGGTGACCCAGTCGAGGAACCAATCCGCAGTAGGCAGCCTAACCGCCCCCGTGTTCTACAAGCAGATAAGGGCCGTGCCAATGATCCAAAACGCATCCTCATGAAAATCGCGTCTGTGTCCCAGACCTACTGCCGAACCGCACGTCAGAGTCGGGTTGCGGCGGTAAGGGACCGGCCTACGGGCGGTGTCAAAAGCGGAACGATGCGTTGGATGCTGCAAGGATGATCAGATGAGCACACTCCTACCGAACGTCGATGATCTTATCGCGGCTCTCCCTGAAACCAAGCAAACCGCAGACGCGCGAGAGTTAGCACTCGCTGGAGCTGTCGCCGAGACGCCCGCGGAGCTCGATCGGGCACTCGCCACGATCGTTGATGGATGGTTGGCCTAGTGACGGGTGGACAAGTAAGGCTCGAGTGGTTCGAGGTTCGCGGCTTCCGGGCATTTGGTTCCGAGGCACGTCGCATGGATCTGACCTCAAACTTGGTAGTAATTCACGCGGGAAACAGCCAGGGCAAGACCAGCCTTGCGGAGGCTGTTGAGTTCCTTGTCACTGGTCGCAGTAGCCGGCGGGATCTGTTCGGCGGCGCGAAAGCTGAATACAATGAGAGCCTGCGCAACGCACACCTGCCAGCGGATGATCCGGTGTGGGTGGCGGCCGGGATTCGTGGTAAAGACGGCATCGTTCGGGAGGTGCGGCGCGATCTCATCTCCGATTTCTCCAGCGCGGCTGACTGCAAGTCTCGTCTCACCGTTAGCGGCCAAGAAGTCTCATCCCTGTCAATACTTGGCATCGACACAAACGAAGGGGCGATAGCGGCACCGGTGTTGTTGCAGCACACGTTGAGATATGTCCTGTCAACTGAGCCCAAACAACGTGCTACCTATTTCAAGGCCCTGCTCGCTCTGTCCGATCTGGACTTCCTTCGAGAACGTGTCCGTGCCCAAGCAACCGATCTCGAGCGGGTCTCGCCCGGTCCAGGGCTTTTGGCGCTGCAACGGCTCTCGCGGACGCAACTCGCTGCGTCAGCTACCGAGATTCAGCAGCTCGACGGAGAAGATCGCCAAACGTTGCGCGTGGGCGTGGAAAAGGCCCTGCTCGCGGCAGGTACATCAGTTCTCGGCAGCGAGAGTGAATCGATTGAACATCTACGCGGGGCGCTTGAGCAAGCGGCACAGGAACGAAACGACCGAGTTTTCCCACTCTCTGACTTCTCCGTTGCGCCACTCACGGAAATGCCCGTATTACCGGACATCAGCAAGTACATCACTGAGATCCGTCGCGCTGACGAGGTCTCGGCAGCGCTGTTACCGGTTCTGACTGCAGTCCTGCGGGTGCCCGAAGTTGCACACATCGATCATCCCGTTGACTGCCCGGTTTGCTTGACCACCGATGGGCTCACGCCCGAGCGCATCACGGATATCCAGACCCGCCTACGCGACACAACGCAACTCGCCGCCGCATCGTCTGCCGCAGAGAAGGCAGTAAGGGATTTCCGCACTCAACTCCAAACATGGGTTGATTCAGTTGAAGGCTCAATACCGAGCGCCGCAGTCTGGGATGAATCCCGTGAGCTTGCAGCGACCTCTGCAGCGGCGAGCCTAGGCGAGGACATCCCCGTTTTACTGACTGCCGCGCTGCAACACGTCCGCGGCACGGCTGCAGATGCACGTAAAGTAGTCGACGCCGCCCAGAAAGTAGATGCCGCTGCCGCTAGGCTAAACGATCTTATTCATCGAAGAGTTGACATCCCAGCCACAGCAACGCTCTCGTTAGCTGAAGTCCAACAGAGCCTTTCCACATTCCTGAATAAAGTATCTAGTGATGAGGCGCTGACCAGATTGCGGACTGCGGTGGAACCGCTACTACGCACTCGTCTTCAGTCCGAAGGTACCCAGGACCTGCTGCACGTACTTGAACGGCTAGAAGGACTCGTTGACGATCAGTACGCATTCCAGCGACGCATGGCAGCCCTCCAACGCTTGAACCGTGCCGACCGGTCCCTCAAGAAAGCTATTGGCGCTGTACTTGACGACCGCTTCGCAACAATGAGCGACGCCATCATGAGATGGTGGGGGTCGATCCGCCCGGAAGAACTCGTTGGATTTGCAGGGGTCAAACGCCGTGCAGCAGGTGCTATCTTCGTCAACCTCATTGCCGCATTGCAGGCAGACACACAGGCCGACGCCGTCGAACGCGATGCCCTTGGTGTTTTCAGCGACTCCCAACTCAACGCGCTCGGACTCTCCACTTTTCTCGCCCGCACCGAGCTCGTCCAGTCGCCTTTTGTATTCCTCGACGATCCCATCCCGGGCAGCGATGGAGACCATCGCCTTACTTTCTGTCAGAACACCCTGGCTGGGCTGCTTTCATCCGGCATGCAGGTAATCGTTACTACCTACGACCCAAAACTTGCCGAACTCGCCCAAACGGTTAACGAATCCTGGGAGCCGATCACCTACGACCTAACCCTCCTCAACATTGCCGAGGGCACCGAGCCGGCGCAAACTTCTGACCTGTTCAGTAACTACATGCTGCAAGGAGAAGACGGACTGAACGCTCCTACCGCGGCCGGCCGCCGTGGCGCATGCACCGCGTACCGCAGCGCAGCCGAACGGCTGGCCAAGCAGATAATTGCGACCAATCGGACCGCTTCCGGGGCTTCCACTACCGTCGCCGACATCGAGCGGGAAGCGTCAATGCTGGGGGACCTCATTCCTCTGCTGGCACCTTTCACTTTGTCTCCTGATGAGAAAGGGAAATGGCAGGTGATACCGAAGGTACTCAACCCAGGCAACCATGATGACGGCGCGCCAAGCACAATCGAGTTAAAGCAGATTCGCGGCAACCTTCGTCAGATTGCGAAGGCCCACAGACAGAAATGGGGCAGCACTCTTATCCGGTGAAACTTTGTGCGTGCTGGCCTCGCGCATCTTTCCCGGGCCGGGCGGATTCTTCCCACCTCCGTTCGGTCAGGGATCCCTCAGGGGCAGCGTCGAAGCGCTCCGGTCATGGGCTAGACGATGTCTCCGACGTTGAGCCGCAGGCGCCTGGAGCGGCAAAGGAGCCCGCATGCTAGTCCTCAACGCAAGGAGCGTCATTGCTTATAGGGGCGTCAGAATTCTGACTGGGAGGGGTATTGAGAGCCTCGCGCAGGTGCTTCAGTCGTTCCAGGACTTCGTCGAAGGTCAGTACCGTCACGTTACTCAGACCTCCACGGTAGCGGCTGAACGAGTCACGTTGTTCCGCGTTGAGCGACGAGACTTTTCCAGTGATGACGGCGCCGCGTAGTTCGTTCACCGTGTCGAAACCGGATCCCGGGAACAAGACCATGGCGTATTCAGCGGCCGACGCCATCTGCGATTGAACCTGCGCGACGGGTCCCCCCAGATCATCATGTGGACTGTAGACCGCGCTGGAGTCCTTCCCTCGGTAGGGTCCGGATCTCATCAAAGCCGCCCCGGGCGTCTTGATCTCCACCAGGACCACAGAACGGGTGACGGGGTTGGCGCACAGAAAGTCGGTGATCCGAGATCCGCTGCCGTCGAGACCTTGGGTCTTTACCGTGACCTGTTCCTTTTCGACGACCAGAGGCGTGGAGAGGATGAGCTGGAGAGCGAAATGGTTGTTCCCGAAGAACTTCTGCCAGTGGGGTTCGCTGTTCGCTTTCCGGCCCTCAAGGTTTGATTCGAACTCGGCGATGAGGGTGTCCAGTGACACTAGCTCGATGTCGTCACGCAGCTTGACCAGGCGCTGTGGATCTTCTTGAGCGATCTTGGGGGCGGCGTTCGTTACCGCGTTGGCGAGGGTGACTCGGTCCTCGGCCGTGGTGACGTGCCCTGTAGCCACTTCTTCGGTGATCGCCCGGATCACCGGGTGCGTGGTGTACTTCGGGTCCACGTTCTTCGAATGGAGCAAGTCCTTGAAAGCGTTGTGCGCTTCGGCGTCGTTAACTCGCTGAACTGCAGACTGCCCGCGACCCCGGTTGCGCTCTACGGCCGCGCGGTATCGATCAAAGCGTTCGAGCGTGACACGGTAGGTGGATCCATCCGGACTGGTGCCTTCGCCTCCCGTCTGCAGGAAACGGATGATGGTGCACTCGGTTTGGTCTTCGATTTCCTTAATGAATCCCCTGTAGCTCTTGTTTATACCGAGACCGAAAGCGTAGATGGAGTTGAAGCCTTTCGGCAGGCCTGCCACTTGAAGGCGGAAAAAGCGGTCATTCTCGTAGCTGTGAGAACTGATGGACCATTGCGGAAGTTCGACCTGAAATTCTTTGATCTGGCCAGAATGGCCACTCGGAAAGATCCGCAGCAACTTCTCGCCCGGCCGGTACCGCAGGGCCTCGTACGGGACAGCGTGACGTTGGTTTCCGATGTAGGTCAGCACGAACTCATCCTCGTCGCTGGTGAGTTCAAGTCGGCCTGAAACATCTGTGTCTTCGACTTCGGTAGCCTCGGCGGCGTCAAATTCCTGATCCGGTTCTACGAGGCTTTCGTCAAATGGATTCTTGAGCATAGTGGTCCCCCTGATGGTGTCCGTCCTGGCGGGTAGCGCGGTACCCAAAAGTCTCCCATGGTGAACATTTGGGTTAGGAACGGTGCTGAGTTGAGGTTTGGCTTACGCAACTGCTCGATCCATGGAGTACGGTTGCGGCCGACGTCGCCGGAACCCATCCAGCTCCGGTGCAACGCCGGCGGCGTCAAGTTCATCGGCGCGCTCGAATAAAGCGCGCGTGAGCCCCGTGGTCATCGGGCGTCCCAGCACCCGTATGGGGATCCCCTTGCGGACTGCCCGTCCACAAAGCCATCCCGTAGAGGGTTCCCCTTACAGGACGGCCGAAGTAGTGTCCCAAAATTCGATCAAAGGTGTCTCCTAATCTATGTGTGCCGAAACGCTAGCCTTTCGAGACAACCGGGCAGCAGGCGAGAGCTGGCCTGACTGCCTCTTATACCCGCGGAGGGGCATCCGAAGGCGACATGCTGAAGCACCGCCATTATTCGGACCAACCACCCCAAATCGCAGTCACGTTGTGCTCCAAGAATCAATTTTTCATGCACCGTGACCGAAAGGTTTATGGCCCAAATCTCACAGCGGACTCAAGTCCTCACGGCCCTCCAATAAAGCAGACGTAAGTGTGGACACTGTCCACACCCTTTTTGGCAGGACAAACCTCGGGGCGCGACTCTCGCGGGCGCGCCCTAAGACCGCCTCCCAGGGGCGCTCTTTAGCGAGATCGCCGAAATCATGTCGTGCCCTCTTCCCCGACACATGAATAGATGTAGGCCACCCCAGGCCAACCCGAAGAACGGAACGAGGACCCGCATAACCCCACCACAGCAGGCGGAGAGCCCACCAGCCAGGACCCTGAACCCGCCACCCCACACACCTAAATAGGCTCCGCGGCGGTCAGGCCACAGCCCGCGAATCAGCCGCCAGAGCGACGCGACCACAAGCTTTGTCAACACGTCAAAGCAAAATCGCCTCTGACGAGGGAAAACGTCGTGCCCGAGGTGGGACTCGAACTACATTCCCGTCCTTGCAAACACTGGGAACCGGCGAAAACATAAGGAATCCGGAGCAGTCCGGCCGATCTCCTTCCCAGTAAGAAGCGAGAAGCGTTGACATTGTCAACACCCCCTATTTCAGTATTGAACCCGTTCCAGGCCAGCACCGACCTCATGGTTTTCGACCACGTCGATCCCGGAACGGCCCCTACCAGTCGGCTCTCCATACAACGCCGCTCCTCCCCACATAAAGCTTCTCCAGAGTCACGCAGCAGTTTTGGATCTTGTCCTGCGACGAGTCTTCCGGCCACCTTGTCAGCCCCGGGACGCATACTGTCCCCATGATCAAGATCCGTCCGCTGTACCCGCGCACCTGGGAGCCCTCTGAGCCCCTCGTCGCGTACAACAACGCAGACAGCACCGTTGTCGCAGCCGCCGAGATGACCCGCGGAAACAACTCGTACTACGACCGTTACGGATATCAGGGCTCCCAGGACATCGTGTGCGCCGACTGCAAGCAGGACGGCCGCGACGTTGCGGTCATCCTCGTCGACGCCAAAGGAAAGCGCCTGCACTTCCGCCACAAACAGGGCGAAGCGCCCAACGGCCTGGGCCGGCACGGGGAGACTGCCGAACATTTGCGCGGCAAGCAGCTCATCATGGACTGGGCACGAAACCAACACCACATCCTCCCCTGGTCCGTCGAGGAAGAGTTCTGGGTGACCGGTACCAGGCTGCGCAGCGACGTAAAGGCTGAGCTGGCCGACGGCCGGCACCTCGCCTTTGAAATCCAGCGCAAGCCCTTGGACTGGAAAGACTGGGACCGCCGCCATGGCGGGTACCGGAACGGCGGCGTGCACGATGTGTGGCTGTGGTCCCCGGACGTTCCCGATCCGCTTCTGGACCTGCCCCTTACGAGCGTTGTGCTCGATATGGAGCACGATTCGCTGGGAATCTTCATCGTCAACCACGGCGGCGGCTACCGCCACCCCACCGCCGAGAAACACCTGCGCCCGCCCACGCACTATGCGGCCGCGCCCCTGACGGAGTGGAGCATCTCGGCTACAGGCGCCCTGGTACCGCCACTAGGGATGACCGAGTACCTCGGTGACAAGCCCGAGCATGCCCGACGTCACCAACTCGCGATGCACTGGGAAGCAGTCGCGAGGGAGCCTAGACCCTCGGCAGCTCCTCCGCTGCAGCCCCGCGTCGTCCTCCCCGAGAAACATGCCCCCTCCGGCGGCTACGAGACGCGCGTCGATCCCGTGGAGCAGCAACGCATAAGCGAGGCGATCGCTCGCATTTTCAACAGGGAAAGGTAGTCGGAGGCAACACCTGCATGTTCGCCCTACCCCAGAGACCGACGCCCCCAGGCGTTGTCTTCAGAGCGGCGGCGGTGTCTCGAATGCTGTTGTCTTTCGACACACTGGGCACCTGTCTCATAACTAGGGATGAGTACTCGATTTTCGCCGCAAGGTTGTGACTTTCGGCGGTAAATGGCGGCTTTTCACGGCGCTATTTGTCGCATGGCGCAGCCCGTGTCAATGGCCATTTGTTTCTGCCCACGGGCGGCCAGTTAATCGGCCCGCTGGTGGCCAGTAAAACTGCCCGGTGAT
>NZ_JARCCZ010000055.1:0-7430 GCF_048957775.1 Pseudarthrobacter sp. CC4
TCACCGGGCAGTTTTACTGGCCACCAGCGGGCCGATTAACTGGCCGCCCGTGGGCAGAAACAAATGGCCATTGACATCCTGGCGCCCGATCCACGAGAGCGGCGCTCACCGGAGCAGCGCGCACAGACCGCTGCGGGTCAGCGGCACTTGATGGTGTCGGTAGCAGCTGTGGCGGCAGTGGTCCTTGTATCGCTCAGCATCCATGGAGTCCTTGATGGCTGGAGCTGGCTTCCAAACGTAGTGTCTACTGCCGTGGCCGTGTTGGGGGCGACGGCAGGGGCGCGGAGCCTCCGTTGGCCCCCTGCCCTCATCATGGGTGCGGGTCTTGTGGCCCTTGCGGGGGCGTTGATCTGGCAATTCTTCCGTGAGCAAAGCATTCTGGGCATCATTCCGAGGCCCGAGGCTGGAGACCGGTTGGCCTTTCTGCTCGAAAACGCCGAACTTACCGTGTCATCCGAGTTGGCACCGGTGGTCCCTGGTGATGGAATCCTTTTGATTACCTGCGCGACCATCGGTCTGACGGCAGTGCTCGTTGATACCCTGGCCATCACCTGCAGGATGCCGGCGACCAGTGGCCTGCCCCTGCTGGCTGTCCTTTCCATCCCCGCAGTCATCATTCCCGAAAGCGTGGGTGTTCCCGCGTTTACTGCAGCCGCCGCCGGCTACATCTTCCTCCTTGGCTCGGGGCAGTGGCGGGAAAGCTTTGACGTACACAGCCGGGCAGCGCACTCAACTGCCGGCTACCTCGCTCGTGCTGTGTCTCTCGGGGCGGCCGCGCTTAGCCTGACTCTTTTTCTGCCAACCGTCATCCCGGGCTTCAACGCAGGAACGTTTCCCCAGGGAGCCCGGTTGCAGTGGTGGGGCGCCGCGTCCGGGCTCGACCCAAGCATAACGCTGGGAAACTCGCTCAGGGAGCCTGACGGTTTTGGTCGAATCACGTATGCCACCACTGCCGATGAACCACTGTATCTGCGGCTTGCGACACTGGAGGACTTTTCGGGCAAACGATGGCAGCCGGACCCACGCCTGGACTCGCGCCGATCCGGCATCAGGGAGATGGGAAAGAGAGCCGGCCTTCCGGTCCGTAGCGGGAGTGTGATCACCACCCGGATCGATACCCGAAGTTTTACGAGTCCCTGGTTGCTGGCACCCTATGCCCCGGTGAGCATCTCTGGACTTGATGGCAGGTGGACATGGGACCCGCGAAACCTGACTGTGCTGTCGGCCAAGGGGGAGACAGCAGCCTGGCAAAGCTATCAGGTGATCAGTTCAACACCGGAGTTAACGAGTGAGTCACTGGCCGGCATGGGCCCTGTCAGGGAAGATGAGGTCGATGCCGGGTTCAGCTCCCTGCCCGGGGAGCTTCCACCCATCGTCAGGGAAACCGCACAATACCTCACCGAGGACCTGATCAACCCCTACAACAAAGCAATGGCCATCCAAAATTACCTGCGGGGTGGCGACTTCACCTACTCCCTGCAGGCACCCGTCGAAGGAAACTACGATGGCACCGGCCTTGAAGTCATTGGACGGTTCCTTGAAGTGAAAGCCGGCTACTGCGTCCACTTCGCCGGAACCATGGCTGTCATGGCACGGCTGGCCGGGATCCCGAGCCGCGTCGCCGTCGGTTACGCCCCAGGGGACCCAACCGGGAACACCGTTATGGTCGGCGGGGAAGAGCTGCCCGAATTCGCCGTTGATTCCAAGGACGCCCATGCCTGGCCAGAGCTGTACTTCCGCGGTGCCGGCTGGGTTAGATTCGAACCGACTCCTTCCCGCGGAGTCGTCCCCGGCTATGCGCAGCAACCGGCAACTCCTCAAGGGCTCGCGGTAGAGGACGACTTCAGATCCGAAGGCTTGCCCGTGCCGGACATCGGGATATCCCCGACTCCTGCCCCAGGACCTCCAGGCATCGGCACGCCGGGCACGTCCGCCCCTTCCGGTATGGATCGCAGCGTTTTCACGGGCGCGGTTTTGGCCCTGCTACTTCTGGCCTCCGCACCATTTCTGGTCCGCATCGTCAGATCCGGTGGACGAAAGCGCCGATTTCTCAGGTCAAGTCCGGGACAAGCAGCCAGCATCGCCTGGGCCGAGACGACCGAAAGCGCCGTTGATCATGGTTACCGTCCGAGCCCCGCAGAAACACCGCGGAATTTCACCAGCCGGCTGATGTATCAAGCCCGGTTCAACGGCCCGGCCATCGAATCACTGACCAGGCTCCGTCACGCCTACGAACTCCAGATCTACTCCGCTGCTGCAAACGCGAAACCCGGCCCCGGGCCCGGGGCTCCAACATGGGCCGACGTCCAGAAAGTTAAAAGGGCCTTACGAGATTCCAATACTCTTCCCGCACGTCTGGAAGCCAGGCTCCTGCCGAGATCGCTCCAGGAGGCCCAGTTGCACACCGACAAGAAGCAGCCGCGGCAGGCCGTACCCAAACTGTGACCGAGCGGCCGGTCTGGTCCTTGCGAACAGGCCGGTAGTTTAAAAACGGCGTTCAGAGGCCCATGCTGCTCAAGAAATACTGAAGGCCGGTGATTCGCCGCCCCCAAGGCACCGAATCGCCGGCCTTCAGAAATTTATTAGCCTGCCCGTACGAAGGTGACAGCACCCTTTGACGTCATCCACGTCAGCGGGTGAACAGCGGTTTCGTTCTTGCCGTTCAGGCCGGAGCTGAGAACCTGGCCGTTGCCGACGTAGATGCCTACGTGGCCGGGCTGCATGACCATGTCACCGGGCTGCGGATCGGAGACTACAGTGCCGTAGTTCATGAACTGCATCGGACCAAGGTCTCCGACAGGGATGCCGGCAGCATTAAGAGCGTTCTCGACCAGTCGTGTGCAGTCCTGGATCATGCCGATCTGGGCGTAGGCCGAGGAGACCATGGTGGCGTTGACTCCGCCTGCCGGGGCGGCTGCCGGCGCGGCAGCAGGGGCGGGGGTGACGGTGACTTGGGCCTTGGCCGGCGCCGCGGCGTTCGCGACGGCAGTCGCGGCGGGCACGGCCGCCTTGGGTGCCTGAACGGCGACAGGCGTTGGCGCTTCGATGACAGGAGCGGGCGTCGTCTTTACGACGGGGCGCTCGTAGGAAATCTGGACTGTCGAATCTGCGCTGAGCGGCGCCTGGACCTGGCTGGCAACCTCCAGGGTCGAGGCCGGCTCTGCCTCGCGCTGGGTCGGGGCATCTGCTGCCTGGGCTGCAACGCCACTGGTAAGAACGAGTCCGGAAGCTGCTGCAATGACGGCCGCCTGGCGGCCCACACCGCCGGCGTTGTCGGTGACGGACTTGGTCAGGACTGCAAGGGCGCTGGTGTGGACGGGGACCGCGCGGTGGCGGCCGTGAGCACGGCGAATGGACATGAAAGGGCCTCTCCCACTGCCTGCGGGGTTAGCTGTCGGATTCGGATGGGAGACACCCGGCCGCAGTTCCAGCACAAGGCAGGAGTCGCGGCTTCACCCCAAGGCCTGCCCGAAGCAGGCCACAATTGGTTTCCCCGTCTCTGCCGGACGAATGATGCGAACGGGTCCCGAGGCAGCGGCAGAGTTAGGCAATCTGCTCAGGAGTGCCGCATTCTGAGACCGGCACGCGTCTGACCCTACTCGAAAACCCACGACGTTGTCACATTTGCATAACGCAGAGCCGCAGATCCTCTTATTGGATGCATAAAGGACGGCACTAAGGACCGGGGATGAACAATTGCGCTGCCGCCTCCATGTACTGCCCTGTGCCCGTATTCCTGTCCGGTCGGCCACGTAGTCATCTCGGGAGTCTGAAACATGCTCTTAGAAAACAGAAGACGAAGACGAATTGCATTTTCCGTCGGGCACTTGCGAGGAGGCTCTTGTTTAAGGGCTGCCTCTGGAACAGACCCCGCTGGTGGGCCTCACCGCGTAGTAAGGCAGGGCCGGCCCAACCGGATTAAGGCTGAGTTGTCCTGAACTTACTCGATGTCCTGGAACACGAGCCGTATCCTTTCTGAATGGATCCAATTCCATTGCTTCGAGAAACCCATGCTGCGGCTGTGGTACCTCTAGGGCCAGCCCTACAAACACCGCCGCCCCTGAAGCCGACATACGCCCCCGCCGCTGAACAGGAAAGCACCGCCGATGACACAAGCTCCGGCCGCCGTCACGCCCGCCGACTCTGAACGGAAGATACGCAGGATCATTTGGGTCGTCCTGGGAGCAGCCGTGGCAACCGGGATGATCTGGTACGCGGTGTTTAACGCCACGAAGTCAGCACCTGCCACAGCCGAGAATGTTATCTACCTGCTTGGTGACGGCATGGGCCGAACCCAAGTCACGGCGGGCAGGGAGCGTTTCTACGGGGCCGAGGGCAGGCTGGTGATGGAAACCCTCCCTGTTCACGGCTCCGTCAGCACCTACGCTGTGCAGAAAAAGTCCGGCCAGCCGGGCCAGGCCGACTTTAATCCGGAACTGGTTACCGATTCCGCCGCCGCAGCCACGGCCTGGGCCTCCGGGATTAAAACCTATAACGCTGCCCTCGGGGTGGACGCCAAGGGGGCCTTGGTGCCGACGATCATGGAGTTGGCCAAGCAGGCCGGCTACCGCACCGGCAATGTCTCCACCGCCGAAGTTACCGACGCGTCGCCGGCCGGGCAGATGAGCCACGTCCTGTCCCGTGGCTGCCAGGGACCCGACTACTCCGCCGACGCGTGCCAGGACACCGAGATCACCGGCAAACCGTTGCCTGCCAGTGATGTGCGGGTGACCCCCGTCGCAGACCAGATTGCGCGCAACGGCACCACGGACGTCATTCTCGGTGGCGGCCTGGGCCGCTTCGATGCCTCGGATGAAACCGCGCTGAAGGAGCAGGGCTACGCAATCCTGGGTTCAGTCTCCAACCAAATCCCTGCCACCCGGACAGCCCTGAACGCGGTCGCACAGGAGAAGGTCTTTGGCTTGTTCAACACGGGAAACCTGACCGTCGAAAAAGCCAAGCAGGACAACCCCGAAGATCCCGAGGCGAAGGAGCCATCCCTGTCGGAGATGACAAAGAAAGCCATCGAGCTTCTTGACCGGAAAACCAGCGGCAAGGGTTTTTACCTGCAGGTTGAAGGTGCCTTGATCGACAAACGCTCCCACGACAACGACGCGGCCCAGACCCTGGAGGAAGTCGAAGCTTTCGACGACGCCGTCGCCGCAGCCCTGGACTTCGCCAAGAAGGACGGCAATACCCTGGTCATCGTCACCGCAGACCACGAAACCGGGGGTTTCAACATCATCGAAAAGGGCACCTTCACCAATGCCGAAGCAGCCGGACCCCCCGTCAACGTCGACTCCGGCAACCCCGCCAATAACTCCACCCCCACCCGGTCCGACGGAAACTCCAAGGACACGGACCGCTCAACCGGGATCACCAACGGAACCGGCGCAACGGACCCGAAAAACTTCGGCCCCGCCACCTTCCGGACCCCGAGCGACCCGCCCCACGTCAAGGACGGCTCCAAGGAAGCCAGTCTCTGGCTGACCTACGCCTCGGGCAACCACGCCGGCGCCGACGTGCCCGTGTACGCCTACGGCCCAGGCTCCGAGCAACTGCACGGCAGCGTGGACAACACCGACCTGTTCGACATCGTAGGTAACGCCCTGGGCGTCCTGCGCTGACCCTGGCGAAAAATCAGAACTGCAAAACTGCCACGGCCCGGGTCAAACTCGACGGGACTCCCGGCGGCCTGCAAACCGATCGGCCAAGTGATGCAGGCACACCACCCGGGGGACCCCGTTAAGGTCCGGAACAAACTGCGGCAACCGGTCGGTGCCAGGGCAGCTGAGCCCGGCAGCCTACTGCGCGCGCTTGTTCTTCACCCTTCGCCACTGGCTGGGTGCCGGCTGTGTACCTCTCGAAATGCGGGTGCGGAAACCCGCATAACTTCCCCGTGAATCTTCCCTAGCAGATTTTGGGCATGGGACGCTGGGGAATCGCTTGTGAATCAACGACTGACACTTGGCCCCAGCCAGTTTGTCAAGGAGGCAAGATGCCAGCCATCCCTCGGTGGTACACCCCAGCAGCTGTACGGTTCAGAACCGATTCCCAGACCTGGGGAATCGCCCCGCGCCAGGCGCTGCTGGTGGCCCTGCTTCCCTTTATCCTCGCCGTTGTCGCCGCGGCTACTGTTCCCTTCAAGGAGCTCTATCTCTGGCTGGTTGACGAGGATTCCCTGATCGAATGGCTCCAGGTTCTCTGCCTGCTGGGCGCATGCATCTTCTTGCCCCTGATCACCCTCCGCCTGCTCCGGGCCGGGCGTCTGGGCATCGCACTGCTCTATGGTGTGGTCACTCTCGGCGTCTGGTTTCTCACGGGCGAGGAGATCTCCTGGGGCCAGCGCATCTTTGGCTGGGACACCCCCGAAGACCTGGATGCGGTCAACCGTCAGGGGGAGACCAACCTGCACAACCTCCGGGGAGTGCAGGAGCTGGTCCCCTCCGCCATGCTCCTTGCCAGCCTGTACGGTGCATGTGCCCCGCTGGTGTGGGCAGCGGTCGGCTCACGGCGGGACGTTGCGCCCAAACACCTGCTCGTTCCACCGCTCTTTCTCGTGCCGGCCTTCCTGTTGGCCGCGGGCTATCGCCTGTTCCGCCTACTAATCTGGCCGGAACCGACTTTCGTTATCTCAGAATATGGCGAGGTGATGGAACTATGCCTGTACCTGGGGCTTGCGGTGTTCTGTTGGCTCAACCTGCGCCTCCTGCGGCAGCTGGAGGCGGCCCCGGGTGTGCAGGATCTATCTCGTCCCTTGCCCCGCAGGCCCTGACTGTCAGGCATGTGCAGTCCCATTGGCCAGCAGCATCCTGCGTAGCAGGGCCTCCCTCAGGGGCACTTGACCGGCCGGAAACCCAGCCAGACGGCACCACAAAGCGGCTATCGCTGGGGCGAACCCCGCGCCCCCGCTTCCCTTAGACACGCCTGGCCGGGGTCATCGGCCGTTTCCTCGCGGGTCTTCAACTCAAGTGCTCGGTCAACGTCCCGGGCGCCCCGGGAGGGGCCAAAAGGAACCGTCCTGCCGGGCAAGGACTGGTTGTAGGAAGAACGTCGTTTAGTGCAGGCGACCTCGGTGCATCCGCTTGAGAACTCAGGAGGGTTCGGAGACTGCTTGTCCGTTCCCGTCTGCACTACGCGCGTAATCGTGGGGTTAATACTGCAAAAGGAGTGTCTGCAGTGGCCTGCACGAGCGCTGAGGAGGGGAGTGATGGAGAGACGTGCAGTTAAAGCAAGGCCTCGGTGATGCTGCCCTCACTGCATGGGCTCCAAACTATAAAGCGGGGCTGGCTCCAGACGTGCTGAGACCGGGAGCCAGCCCCACCCCGTTCGGCACGTGCTCCCGGACGAAGATGTCGGTGATGGTCGAAAAGTGAGCCATTGTGACGGTTGAAAACTGAGCCACCCGTTCCAAACGATTGGGTGGGTGA
>NZ_JARCCZ010000056.1:0-6740 GCF_048957775.1 Pseudarthrobacter sp. CC4
AGTGTGAGTGCCGTTCACCGTCGGGCAAATGACGGAGGCGGCTACTCCCGTCCCATGAATACCCGTGCATGCCAGTTAAAATGGAAGGTGTTCCGAGAACCCTATTGGAGCCATCCCGAAGTGAGATGGCCGACGCCTCGCTTGGGGTGGAGCATTCGCCAGGCCGTTTGTGCAGTATGACGTGAACAGGGAGCGCCATG
Organism: Pseudarthrobacter sp. CC4; assembly: GCF_048957775.1. NCBI lineage: Bacteria > Bacillati > Actinomycetota > Actinomycetes > Micrococcales > Micrococcaceae > Pseudarthrobacter > Pseudarthrobacter sp. CC4. Next base: position 201 of record NZ_JARCCZ010000056.1, read on the forward strand.
GGCTATACCCGCTACTACTTTCCTGGCCTGAGGGCGACTGCCGAGGTAATCGCTGATGCGCGCATGATCGTGGCAGCATCAGGCCGTAACCATCTGCGGCCCGAACGGCCAAGGACTTTCCATCATCCCTGAGCATTAGGCTATCCGGTTGAACGGCCTCAAGGCTGCCGGCAAAGCATTCGAAACATTCCATCTGCGGAGCGCCAGGAAGCTCGGATATCCAAGGATGACTGGGTCTAGTAAGACTTGGAACCGGCCTTAGGACGAGGTAGTTACAGCGGTCTTGATAGCCGCTGCCGTCCGGGCGCTGAGATCGAGAACGGACCTCGTCATGAGCGACGGGCTTTGGGATGACTGGACCGCCGGTCTCCATCTGTTCGAGAGTGCGGTGCGGCCACTGGCGCACCAAGACAAGATCGGACTGGAGCTCTACATCGAGCGGATGCGGCCGGAGTCTTTCCTAGCTGACTGCTCAGCGTCACCGCAGCTCCTAGCCCCGCAGCGCACCCAGCCCCGAAATCAGCGCCTCGAGCCCCAGACTGAAAGCCGCATCCGCGGGGGACCGGTCGTTATTCGCCGCACTCCGCACGGCGGCGGTGAAATGAGGCGTCGAGCCGGCCATCGTGCCCGAATCGAAAATATCCGCCGGTGCCGTGACGTCGTATGCGGAGCCGAAGATAAAGGACTCCAGCGCCACGATCGAGGACACCACCCGATCCTGTGGGAATCCGGCGTCGAGAAATCCCTTGCTCACGGTCTCGTACATCGCCAGCGTCTGCGGCGCGTCCGTCACCGGAAGCACGGCAATGACCGGAATGAGCGGCGTATGCCGGGCGAAGACATTCCGGTAGCTCCACGCCCAGCTTCGTACCGCCTCTTCCCAGGGAGCCGAGCCAAAATCGGACACATCCACCAGTGAGGTCAAATGGTCCTCCACCAGGAGCAGGACGTCCCTTTTCGAGGCCACATGGTTGTAAAGGGCCGACGGCGCCACGTCCAGTTCCTTGGCCAGGCCCGCCATAGTGAGGCCGTCGTAGCCCTTGCGGTTGATGAGTTCCAGCGCCGCCGCCGTGATCCCCGCCTTGTCCAGCAGTGCGGCGGACGGCCGTCCCGCACGCCTCCTGGCCCCCGCATTTCCAGTAGGGGTCCCGGAATTCCCCACGGAGCGTCCCTGTACAGCTGGTCCTGCCGGCATCACTGGCCTTTCGTCGGTGGTCTCCAGCATTATTCCATCCGGCACTTCCGGTCCCGGAGCCAAACAGCTATAGTTCTCATAAATGAACGTCATTCATTTACTGGTTCCCGGCAAAGGAACCCAAGAGAGGACATCATGCTGAACCTGAACCGCGACGTCGTGGTCGTCGGAGCCGGGCCCTCGGGACTCACCGCAGCCCGCGAACTGAAGAAGGCCGGCCTCAGCGTCGCCGTGCTGGAGGCCCGCGACCGCGTAGGCGGCCGCACCTGGACCGACACCGTGGACGGGGCCATGCTCGAAATCGGCGGCCAGTGGGTTTCCCCGGACCAAACCGTGCTCCTGGACCTCCTCCAGGAACTCGGCCTCCGGACCTACCCGCGCTACCGGGAGGGCGATTCCATGTACATCGGCAAGGATGGCATCCCGGTCCGCTACGCCGGCGACACCTTCCCCGTGGACCCGGACACCGAAGCCGAAATGAACAAGCTCATCAGCCTGCTGGATGGCCTCGCCGCCGAGATCGGCCCCACCGAGCCCTGGGCCCACCCCAAGGCCCGGGAACTGGACACCGTCTCCTTCCACCACTGGCTGCGCCGGCACTCCGCGAATGAAGAGGCCTGCAGCAACATCGGCCTCTTCATCGCCGGCGGCATGCTCACCAAGCCGGCCCACGCCTTCTCCGCCCTGCAGGCTGTGCTGATGGCCGCCTCCGCGGGGTCCTTCACCCACCTCACGGACGAGGACTTCATCCTGGACCGGCGTGTTGTGGGCGGCATGCAGCAGGTCTCGCTGCTGCTGGCGCAGGAGCTGGGGGACGACGTCGTCCTCAACTCTCCGGTGCGTACCATCAACTGGGAGCCGGACGCCGACGGCGGCCACCGCGTCACCGTCGAATCGGACCGTGCCACCGTCAACGCCCGGTTCGTGATCATGGCGGTGCCGCCCAACCTCTACTCGCGGGTCTCCTTCAACCCGCCGCTGCCGCGCCGCCAGCACCAGATGCACCAGCACCAGTCCCTGGGCCTGGTCATCAAGGTCCATGCCGTCTACAGCCGCCCGTTCTGGCGGAACTCCGGCCTCTCCGGCACCTGCTTCGGCGCCGGGTCCCTGGTCCAGGAGGTTTACGACAACACCAACTTCGGCGATACCAGGGGCACCCTGGTGGGCTTCGTCTCCGATGAAAAGGCCGACGCCGTCTTCGAGTTGGGTGCCGACGAACGCCAGCGTGCCATCCTGGAGTCGATCGCCGGCTTCCTCGGCGCTGAAGCGCTTGAGCCCGAGGTCTACTACGAGTCTGACTGGGGCTCGGAGGAATGGACCCGCGGCGCCTATGCCTCCAGCTACGACCTCGGCGGGCTTCACCGCTACGGCAAGGACCAGCACGTGCCGGTCGGACCCATCTACTGGTCCTCCTCCGACCTCGCCGCGGAAGGCTACCAGCACGTGGACGGCGCAATCCGGATGGGGCTCCGCACCGCTGCCAGCATCCGCGAAGCAGCGAAGTTGCCCGTTCCGGCCTAAAGCGGGACCGGCCCGGCTGGAATGTAAGCATGCTTACCAATAGGCTGGCGGTGGGGAGCGTCCCCGCACGCAGACGAATGAGGTGAGACATGACCGACACCGGGAGCATCAGCAAGGTTACGGACATCATCAACCACTCCCACATCGGGATGTTGACTACCATCAACGAGGAAGGCGCAATCGTCAGCCGGCCGCTCGCCGTCCAGGATGTTAAGGACGACGGCGACATGTGGTTCTTCACGGGCCTCGGCACCTCACAGGTTGCGCATGTCCGGGCTGACCCGCGCGTCAACGTTTCCTTTGGCAAGAACACCGAGTGGGTTTCCGTCGCGGGGACCGCGGAGGTGGTGACGGACCGGGCAAAGATCCGTGAAATGTGGAACCAGGCTGTCGAAGCGTGGTTCCCCGACGGACCGGACACCCCCGAGGTGTGCCTGCTCCGGATCGACTCCGACTCAGCCGAATACTGGACCAGCCCCGGCGGAACGGCCGCCACGGTGCTCCAGTGGGCCAAGTCCAAGGTCACCAACAGCCGGATGAGCGTCGGCGAGAGCGGCACGGTGGAGCTTTAGTCCAGCTCCACCCTTTGCAGCGCTGCGAGAACCTCCGGCAGCAGGAGATCATTCCGTCCCCAGGCGGGATCGAAGACCTCCACGTACCAGGAGTCGGACAGCAGCAGGGCCAGGGCATCGTTGGTTTCGTCCGCCCAGTCCTGGACCTGCTCCTCCTCCACCGGATTTTCGCTTGACCCGAGGACCGTGGTCACTTCTGTCCCGGCCAGGGTCACAGGTATTGCTGCGCTGCTGGCCTCACCGGGAGCATGGGCCACCGTCACCAGTTCCGTGCGGGTGGACAGGGCCAGCAGCGCAGTGGCCGCGGCGGCGGAGCAGAATCCTGTTACGTACTGCCGCTGCGCAGCCGATTCGGTCCTGATGCCGGGCTGGGACTCCTTCGTGAAAATCCCGTTTCGGTTCAGCTCGGCGAGGGCAGCAGCAAGCGGCCGGGTTTCATCGTCGAAGCCGGGCGCGAACGTGCCCGGCTGGTACTGGCTTGCCCCTTCCAGCCACCGGGCGGTCAGCTCGCCGGCGGCCGCAAGCGTCGTGGCCTGCCGCCAGACCCCGCGGTCTTCCAGCAGCCGGCCGAACTGGTCACGGGTTGGCAATTCCTGAGGATCCATCTTCGGATGCTATCGCCGCTGCGCGCTCCGTTCCATGGAGGCGACACAACGGGTAACGTCCGGCCCTAAGCCTGCTCGGCGGGGATGCCTGCTGCCCTCTCGGCGGCGGCGAGGGTGGCACCGAGGCTGGTGACGGCGTCGGGATACCCCTGTTGGGGGGCCATGCGCAGCGCCTCAGCCTGCCGCATTGCCTTGATGAGGGCGGAGGTTTCCGGTATCCGGACATCGGTCAGTGCCGGGTAATCGATCAGGCAGGCCGGATCCAGCTCGTACCGGCGCCACCGCGCGATCAGTTCGTCGTGGCGCGCCTGCGCTTCCTGGTGCGCGGCCACCTGCTGCAGGGATTCCCGGCGGCCGCTGCGCCACGCGAAGTACCGCGGGCTGCTCCGGTACGCAGCCACTCCGGCAGCCACACCAGCACCGCCAAGGAACAGTCCTGCCCAAGGGGATATGAACGCCGGGATCAGCAAGGCGGGAACAGCCACGCATGCGCCCAGGAACAGATCCCAGAAGAGCTGGTCCGACCGTTCAGCATTGTCCTCCCGCGCGAGGAGGGAACGGCGCCGGATGACAAAGACCGTGGCCGCCACGCTGGCCACCAGCACCAGGCCGCACAAAACCACCGCACCTGTCCCCTGCAGCACGCCCTGCACTGCGGCTTCCGCCATGTCTGACACCTTGCACCTCCGGCATTGAAGGCCCGGACAAACAAACCCGGGTGGTTCTTCCATTGCAACGTTTTCCGGCCGCCCGGTCAATGGCCGGAACCCCGGGTTCAGGGCACGCCCGGAAGTCCCTTTCTGCCCGGGGCAAGGCACCGTACCGTGGGACCATGAGAATCAAAATGTGCAGCATCCACGTCAAGGACCCGGCCGCCGCCCACGCCTTCTACACAGGGACCCTGGGCTTTGAGACCCTGATGGCCATGCCGGAGTACAACCTTTACATCATCAAGGACCCGGGCGCCGGCAACGGATCTGTCGGGCTGCTGCTGGAGCCCAGCGACAACCCCATCGGCGCCACGTACATGAATGCAGTGCACGACGCCGGGCTCCCCGCCATAGTGTTCGGCGTCCCGGATGTGCAGGCTGAGTACGAGCGCCTGCTCGCGGCCGGGGTCAGCTTCAAGAGCGGCCCCACGGAAGATCCCTCCGGGATCAGCGCTGTGTTTGACGACGGCTGCGGGAACTTCGTCCAGCTGCACCAGGACTGACGCCTCCTGGCGGGGTAGCCGTGAGGCAGGCCTGCCCTGACAAGCCTAGGTTTTGGGCGGTTATTCGGCCTTGGCGCGGGCCTTCTTGGCTTCCTTCTTGGAAGCTTCTTCCTTGACGCGCTGGGCCTCGGCCCGGACGGCGGCGTGCGTGGCGCGCTCGGTGACCAGCCACTGCGGGGGAGCCTGGAGCAGCGCGGTGATTTCCGCCGTCGTCAGCGCTTCCTCGACGCCGCCACGGGCCAGCCCGCTGATGGAAACGTTCAGCTTCTGCGCCACCACCGGGCGCGGATGCGGGCCGTTGCGTCGCAGCTCGGCGAGCCACTCCGGCGGGTTGGCCTGGAGCTCGGCGAACTCGGCACGCGTGATGGTTGAATCCTGGAACTCCTGCGGTGTTGCGGGCAGATAGATGCCAAGTTTCTTGGCAACGGTGGCCGGCTTCATGGACTGGGAGTTTGCAGAGGTCATGCTTCAAGGGTATCCGGGCGGACGGTACTGTGAAGACGTGCCCTCCGACAACATCCCCCAAAGCCCTGCCCCCGCTGAATCTCCGGAGCAGGAGGCACCCCGCGTGCTCCGGTTCGCCTACGTGGCCGGCGTGACGCCCGGGAAGTGGATCCGCCGCTGGGAAGAGCGCGTTCTGGATGTCCCGCTGGAGTCTTTTATGTCCGACGACGGCGCGCAGGTTGAAGTGCTGCGCAACGGTTCCGCCGAGCTCAGCTTTGTCCGGCTTCCCGTGGAGCGCGAGGGCCTGAACGTCATTCCGCTCTATGAGGAGCAGCCGGTGGTGGTGGCGCCCAAGGGCCACGAAATTTCGGTCTTTGAAGAGGTGGCCCTCGCGGACCTTGGCGAAGAAACCTTCCTGGACGTGGCGGAAATGGGCGGGCCCGAAGCTGCCCTTCAGGTGGTGGCCTCAGGGGCCGGCCTGGTGATCCTGCCGATGTCCGTTGCCCGGCATTTCAACGTCAAGGACACCGTGGCGCGGCGGCTGACAGGCGCCCCGGGCACGGAAATCGCCTTGGTGTGGCCTGCGGATTCCACGGACGAAGTGATCGAGGAATTCATCGGGATCGTGCGCGGCCGGACGGCGCAGAGTTCCCGCCAGCCTTCGGCGCAGCCCACGAAGGTAAAGAAGGATCCCAAGCCGGACCGGCGCGGAACCGGAGCCAAGAAGGCGCCCAAGGTTGCCCAGCGGTACGCCCCGAACCCGGACAAGGGCCGGGGCAAGGGCTCCCGGAAAAAGGGCAAGCGCTAGCCTGTACTGCACAAACGCAGGGAAGGCCGGCTCCGTGCGGAGCCGGCCTTCCTTGCTGTCACGTCCTAGGTGTTGTGGGGCCTAGGTGTTTTTGACGTTCCCCGCGGCGTCGGTGGCGCGGTCTTTGACGTCGGTGGCGGCGTGTTGGCCTTCGGTTTTGACGTTTTGGGCGGCGTCGGTGG
>NZ_JARCCZ010000057.1:0-5451 GCF_048957775.1 Pseudarthrobacter sp. CC4
AGTTGGTGTTCCCTGCAACAAATGGTTTGTTGTTCGGGAACCACATAGTGGACGCAAGCAGTCTTGTTATCTTTTTACCAACCCTGGTGTGGAACCGCTTTTGAACCGGTTTCACGGGTGTGGTGTGTGGTGTAAGTTATCGGCCTATTAGTACCGGTCAGCTTCACGAGTCGTTAGTCCTCGCTTCCACATCCGGCCTATCAACCCAGTGGTCTGGCTGGGGGCCTCTCACACACGAGGTGTATGGAAATCTCATCTTGAAGCGAGCTTCCCGCTTAGATGCTTTCAGCGGTTATCCCATCCGAACGTAGCTAATCAGCGGTGCACTTGGCAGTACAACTGACACACCAGAGGTTCGTCCGTCCCGGTCCTCTCGTACTAAGGACAGCCCTTCTCAAATTTCCTGCGCGCGCAGCGGATAGGGACCGAACTGTCTCACGACGTTCTAAACCCAGCTCGCGTACCGCTTTAATGGGCGAACAGCCCAACCCTTGGGACCTACTCCAGCCCCAGGATGCGACGAGCCGACATCGAGGTGCCAAACCATGCCGTCGATATGGACTCTTGGGCAAGATCAGCCTGTTATCCCCGAGGTACCTTTTATCCGTTGAGCGACGGCCATTCCACAATGTACCGCCGGATCACTAGTCCCGACTTTCGTCCCTGCTCGAGATGTCTCTCTCACAGTCAAGCTCCCTTGTGCACTTACACTCGACACCTGATTGCCAACCAGGCTGAGGGAACCTTTGGGCGCCTCCGTTACTTTTTAGGAGGCAACCGCCCCAGTTAAACTACCCATCAGGCACTGTCCCTGACCCGGATTACGGGCCGAAGTTAGATGTCCAAAGTGACCAGAGTGGTATTTCAACGATGACTCCACCCGAACTGGCGTCCGGGCTTCAACGTCTCCCACCTATCCTACACAAGCCACTCCGAACACCAATACCAAACTATAGTAAAGGTCTCGGGGTCTTTCCGTCCTGCTGCGCGTAACGAGCATCTTTACTCGTACTGCAATTTCGCCGAGTTTATGGTTGAGACAGCGGGGAAGTCGTTACTCCATTCGTGCAGGTCGGAACTTACCCGACAAGGAATTTCGCTACCTTAGGATGGTTATAGTTACCACCGCCGTTTACTGGGGCTTAAATTCTCAGCTTCGCCTTGCGGCTAACCGGTCCTCTTAACCTTCCAGCACCGGGCAGGAGTCAGTCCGTATACATCGTCTTGCGACTTCGCACGGACCTGTGTTTTTAGTAAACAGTCGCTTCCCCCTGGTCTCTGCGGCCCCGATCCCCTCCCACCAGCAAGTGGTGTTCAAGGTTGGGGCCCCCCTTCTCCCGAAGTTACGGGGGCATTTTGCCGAGTTCCTTAACCATAATTCTCTCGATCGCCTTAGTATTCTCTACCTGATCACCTGTGTCGGTTTGGGGTACGGGCGGCTAAAACCTCGCGTCGATGCTTTTCTCGGCAGCATAGGATCACCGAATCCCCCCAAACGGGGGTCCCATCAGATCTCAGGCATCATGAACAGCGGATTTGCCTACCGTTCGCCCTACATCCTTAGACCGGGACAACCATCGCCCGGCTCGGCTACCTTCCTGCGTCACACCTGTTAATACGCTTGCCTCCCAGGATCAGGTCCTGCGCTCCACCAAAACCCTTCACCCACAAGGGGTGTCAGGCAGGTCTCGGGCAGTTAGTATCCCCTGTTCAGCATGGGCGGTTTTTCGCCGGTACGGGAATATCAACCCGTTGTCCATCGACTACGCCTGTCGGCCTCGCCTTAGGTCCCGACTTACCCAGGGCAGATTAGCTTGACCCTGGAACCCTTGATCATTCGGCGGACGGGTTTCTCACCCGTCTTTCGCTACTCATGCCTGCATTCTCACTCGTGTAGGCTCCACCGCTGGTTTACACCGCGACTTCACCGCCCACACGACGCTCCCCTACCCATCCAAACGCCTGAACCACAAGGGCTTAGCTAATATTTGAATGCCACAACTTCGGCGGTGTACTTGAGCCCCGCTACATTGTCGGCGCGGAATCACTTGACCAGTGAGCTATTACGCACTCTTTTAAGGATGGCTGCTTCTAAGCCAACCTCCTGGTTGTCTTCGCAACTCCACATCCTTTCCCACTTAGCACACGCTTAGGGGCCTTAGTTGGTGGTCTGGGCTGTTTCCCTCTCGACTATGAAGCTTATCCCCCACAGTCTCACTGCTGCGCTCTCACTTACCGGCATTCGGAGTTTGGCTGACGTCAGTAACCTTGTAGGGCCCATTAGCCATCCAGTAGCTCTACCTCCAGCAAGAAACACGCAACGCTGCACCTAAATGCATTTCGGGGAGAACCAGCTATCACGAAGTTTGATTGGCCTTTCACCCCTACCCACAGCTCATCCCCTCCATTTTCAACTGAAGTGGGTTCGGTCCTCCACGACGTCTTACCGTCGCTTCAACCTGGCCATGGGTAGATCACTTCGCTTCGGGTCTAGATCACGCCACTGCAACGCCCTATTCAGACTCGCTTTCGCTACGGCTGCCCCACACGGGTTAACCTCGCGACGTAACACTAACTCGCAGGCTCATTCTTCAAAAGGCACGCCGTCACCAGAATCAGACTGGCTCCGACGGATTGTAAGCACACGGTTTCAGGTACTGTTTCACTCCCCTCCCGGGGTACTTTTCACCTTTCCCTCACGGTACTGGTCCGCTATCGGTCATTAGGGAGTATTTAGGCTTATCAGGTGGTCCTGACAGATTCGCACGGGATTTCTCGGGCCCCGTACTACTTGGGATACTCTCACAGGCGGTACACAACATTACGGTTACGGGGCTAACACCCTCTCTGGCCGGCCTTTCAAGACCGTTCACCTATGCCTGCACATCACACCCCACCAGCCCGGCAGAACTGGTATGGAAAGTCCCACAACCCCGACCATGCAACGCCCGCCGGCTATCACACATGGAACGGTTTAGCCTGATCCGCGTTCGCTCGCCACTACTAACGGAATCACTATTGTTTTCTCTTCCTGCGGGTACTGAGATGTTTCACTTCCCCGCGTTCCCTCCACGCACCCTATGTGTTCAGATGCGGGTCACCGAGTCACTCGCGCGCTCGGCGGGGTTTCCCCATTCGGACACCCTGGGATCACAGTCCGGTTATCGACTCCCCCAGGCTTATCGCAGATTCCTACGTCCTTCTTCGGCTCCTAATGCCAAGGCATCCACCGTGTGCTCTTAAAAACTTGACCACAAAAGATCAAAAACGCTAATTTTCGAGAGAACCATGAAAACCACTGCACCATCCCGAAAGACAGCACAACAGATCCAGGTTCATATTCTTGGAAATTGCTTCTTATAAAAGATGCTCGCGTCCACTATGTAGTTCTCAAACAACAACCCCAAACCACACACCCCACACACACAACATGCATGATCGGTGCAGCCAGGAAACCAGAAACAAACAAACCCGCAACCCCGCCCCACACGGGACGGAACCACAGCCCTGTTGCCTCAGGACCCAACAGTGTGCCAAACACGAAACCACCCGCACCCACCAGCACCCTTCCAGGAACCCCGCAAAGAGGAACCGTACTAAGCACCGGAAAGAACCGGCAGCCGCTATTCGTTGATATTCCACCCTTGAGCACCCGCCGCAGAACTTGCGTCTGCGCAACGGGCTGTACTCCTGACAAACCCCCCGCACCGCATACACGGCACGAACAATCTGTAGGTGCTCCTTAGAAAGGAGGTGATCCAGCCGCACCTTCCGGTACGGCTACCTTGTTACGACTTAGTCCCAATCGCCAGTCCCACCTTCGACAGCTCCCTCCCACAAGGGGTTAGGCCACCGGCTTCGGGTGTTACCAACTTTCGTGACTTGACGGGCGGTGTGTACAAGGCCCGGGAACGTATTCACCGCAGCGTTGCTGATCTGCGATTACTAGCGACTCCGACTTCATGGGGTCGAGTTGCAGACCCCAATCCGAACTGAGACCGGCTTTTTGGGATTAGCTCCACCTCACAGTATCGCAACCCTTTGTACCGGCCATTGTAGCATGCGTGAAGCCCAAGACATAAGGGGCATGATGATTTGACGTCGTCCCCACCTTCCTCCGAGTTGACCCCGGCAGTCTCCTATGAGTCCCCACCATCACGTGCTGGCAACATAGAACGAGGGTTGCGCTCGTTGCGGGACTTAACCCAACATCTCACGACACGAGCTGACGACAACCATGCACCACCTGTAAACCGACCGCAAGCGGGGCACCTGTCTCCAGGTATTACCGGTTCATGTCAAGCCTTGGTAAGGTTCTTCGCGTTGCATCGAATTAATCCGCATGCTCCGCCGCTTGTGCGGGCCCCCGTCAATTCCTTTGAGTTTTAGCCTTGCGGCCGTACTCCCCAGGCGGGGCACTTAATGCGTTAGCTACGGCGCGGAAAACGTGGAATGTCCCCCACACCTAGTGCCCAACGTTTACGGCATGGACTACCAGGGTATCTAATCCTGTTCGCTCCCCATGCTTTCGCTCCTCAGCGTCAGTTAATGCCCAGAGACCTGCCTTCGCCATCGGTGTTCCTCCTGATATCTGCGCATTTCACCGCTACACCAGGAATTCCAGTCTCCCCTACATCACTCTAGTCTGCCCGTACCCACCGCAGATCCGGAGTTGAGCCCCGGACTTTCACGGCAGACGCGACAAACCGCCTACGAGCTCTTTACGCCCAATAATTCCGGATAACGCTTGCGCCCTACGTATTACCGCGGCTGCTGGCACGTAGTTAGCCGGCGCTTCTTCTGCAGGTACCGTCACTTTCGCTTCTTCCCTACTGAAAGAGGTTTACAACCCGAAGGCCGTCATCCCTCACGCGGCGTCGCTGCATCAGGCTTGCGCCCATTGTGCAATATTCCCCACTGCTGCCTCCCGTAGGAGTCTGGGCCGTGTCTCAGTCCCAGTGTGGCCGGTCACCCTCTCAGGCCGGCTACCCGTCGTCGCCTTGGTAAGCCATTACCTCACCAACAAGCTGATAGGCCGCGAGTCCATCCAAAACCACAAAAAGCTTTCCACCCCCCACCATGCGATGAGGAGTCATATCCGGTATTAGACCCAGTTTCCCAGGCTTATCCCAGAGTTAAGGGCAGGTTACTCACGTGTTACTCACCCGTTCGCCACTAATCACCCCACAAGTGAGGTTCATCGTTCGACTTGCATGTGTTAAGCACGCCGCCAGCGTTCATCCTGAGCCAGGATCAAACTCTCCGTTGAAGTAAAACAGACACAACCCCCAGCCCCGGGAAAACGGGACAAAAAGGCTGCACAAAATTTGAAACCAGCTGTAAAAACCAGACCACCCACAGGGGCGGATGACCCGGTCAATTCAACCAATCACTAAAACAATTGGTATCAACAAACTTGGCACACTATTGAGTTCTCAAACAACAGACACA
>NZ_JARCCZ010000058.1:0-4723 GCF_048957775.1 Pseudarthrobacter sp. CC4
GTGTGGGAGAGTAGGTCACCGCCGGACAACCATTAGGTCGAGGCCCCAACCACCAGGTTGGGGCCTCCCGCATTTAAAAACCACACACCACCACACCACCCACAGCCCGCCTAGACTTACCGTCATGACCTCCAGCTCCAGCGGCCCACGGGTCCGCCGCGCCACTATCCTGGACGTGGCGGCCGCCGCCGGAGTATCCCGGCAGACAGTCACCCGGGCCATGAACGACATGCCCGGCATCAGCGCGGCCACCCGTGAACGTGTCAAGGCGCTGGCAACAGAGCTCGGATATTCCCCTAGCCGGTTCGCGAAGGGCCTGGTGCAGGGCGCCCGCACCTCACTGGGGCTGGCCATTCCGGACCTCACCAACCCTTATTTCCCGGCCTTTGCCTCCAGCGTGGTGGAGGAAGCCACGCAGCGGGGCTGGAACGTGGTGATGGATGATTTTGGCCACGGCAGCGGGAGCGGCCTCGATGCCGTGGCCCGGCTCGCGCCCCAGGTCGATGCCCTGATCGGATACCTTGGGGCCAGCTCGCAGCAAGCCCAGTCCTTGATGGGACGGCGTCCTGTGGTGGTCCTGGACTACCCGGCGGGACAGGCCGCCGGCCGGATCTCCTTTGACTACTTCCATGCGGCACGCATGGCACTGGAGCACCTTCTGGCGGCACAGCGCCGACAGATCGCCTACCTCGATTCGGACGAAGGCGGGCAGGCCACCACCCGCGGGCTCGCTGTTGCGGCAGCGGCCGCCGACGCCGGCATTGACATCATCATCCTTGAGGCGCAGGACACCGCCCCGGCGGCACGGGATGCAGTCCGCTTCCTGCTCGAGCAGCACGGCACGGTCGACGGGCTCCTGGTGTTCAACGACCTGATGGCGGCGGGAGCGCTTAAAGCCCTCAATGCCGCCGGCAGGGCAGTGCCGCGGGACTGTGCAGTGATCGGCATGGACGGCATACCCCTGGGCGAGCTGGTCTCACCCGAGCTGACCACGCTCGCACTGGACCTGCATGCAGTAGGCCGGGCCGCCGTCGGACTCGTGGCAGACCTGCTGTCCGGCGCAGTGGAGGCTGGGAGCCCGGAGGCCTCCTTGATCCTCAAGCATCAGCTGGTGCTTCGCCAGTCGGCCTGACCCTTCTCAAAGCAGACCTGAACGGCTAGGCTTGAAGCGCGGCCGTGAACGTTCACGTACGGCGAGCGAGACACGGTTCCCCGCACCACAGCCGCAGCCTCCCTGAAGCAAGGAAGCCCATGCCAGCCCATTCGCTTGCCGCCATGGCGGACAGCACGCCCGAAATCATCCCCGGTTCAGCAGCCCGACGCCTGGATCTTGGTGCTGGTGGGATCACGGACCTGGAATCTGTTGAACCCGGCAATGGCGCGTTGCCTCCGCGCGCTTACCTGCACAGCGACGCACCACGATTGTCGCTGAACGGGGACTGGCAGTTTCGCCTCAGTTCCGGAATCCGGACCGCGCCGAAAGCCGGCTGGCAGTGGGGCAGGCACCTGGATGGGTTCGAGAGCCTGCCCGTGCCATCGAGTTGGCCGATGCACGGGCATGGGTCCCCCGCCTACACCAATGTCCAGTTTCCCTTCGCCGTGGAGCCGCCGCATGTGCCGGACGCCAATCCCATTGGCGACCACGTAGTCGTCTTTGAGGCCGGCCCCGAGTTCTTCCCCCACGCCCTGCTGCGGTTCGACGGCATCGAGTCCGCGGGAACCGTGTGGCTGAACGGAAGAGAGCTCGGTACTACGCGCGGCAGCAGGCTGGCCCATGAATTCGATGTGTCCGGGATCCTGGTCCACGGGCAGAACAACCTTGCCGTGCGCGTGGCGCAGTTCTCGGCCGCCAGCTACGTGGAGGACCAGGACATGTGGTGGCTCCCCGGCATCTTCCGGGATGTCACGCTCCAGGCAAGGCCTGAGGCCGGCATCGACGACGTCTTCGTCCACGCAGGCTACGATCACGCCACCGGCGAAGGCACCCTCAAGGTCGAGGTGACCCGGGGCGGACAGGCGATTGACGCCGTCGTCCGCGTTCCCGAACTGGATGCGGAACTGCCCGCAGGCGCGGAACTGCGCATCCCCGCCGTCGAACCCTGGTCTGCGGAGGTGCCCCGGCTCTATGAGGCCACAGTCAGCACCCCCGGAGAGTCCGTGGAGCTGCGGCTCGGCTTCCGCAGCATCGCCATCGAGGACGCGCAGTTCAAGGTCAACGGGCGGCGGATCCTGCTGCGCGGCGTCAACCGCCACGAACACCATCCGCGCCTTGGCCGGGTGGTTCCCAGGGACGTAATGGAGGCCGAACTGCGGCTCATGAAGCAGCACAACATCAATGCCATCCGCACCTCCCATTACCCGCCGCACCCGGATTTCCTGGCACTTGCCGACGAGCTCGGCTTCTACGTTGTGCTCGAGTGCGACCTCGAGACCCATGGCTTTGAGAGTGCCGGCTGGGCCCGGAACCCGAGCGACGACCCGCAGTGGGAAACGGCGCTGGTGGACCGCATGCGCCGCACGGTTGAACGGGACAAGAACCACCCCGCGGTGATCATGTGGTCGCTCGGCAACGAGGCGGGGACCGGCAGGAACCTCGCCGCCATGTCCCGCTGGACCAAGGACCGGGACCCTTCCCGCCCCATCCACTACGAGGGCGACTGGTCCTCCGCGCATGTCGACGTCTACTCCCGGATGTATGCCAGCCAGGCAGAAACGGCCCTGATCGGGCAGGGGATTGAGCCGGCGATCGAAAATGCCGCGCTGGATGCCCGGCGCAGGGCGATGCCATTTGTCCTTTGCGAGTATGTCCACGCCATGGGCAACGGCCCCGGCGGCATGAGCGAGTACCAGGAGCTTTTCGAGAAGTACCCGCGCCTGATGGGCGGCTTCGTGTGGGAGTGGCTGGAACACGGCATCACCGTCGCCTCCCCGGACGGTGGCGAGCACTACGCCTACGGCGGGGACTTCGCCGAGGAAGTTCATGACGGCAATTTCGTCACCGACGGCCTGGTTGATGCGGACCGCAGACCCCGGCCCGGCTTGCTGGACTTCAAGAAGGTCATCGAGCCACTGCGCATAGCGGTGGCAGGTGACTGGTCCGGTTTCACGGTGCGCAACGGCCAGGACTTTGCGGACACCGCTGCATTCAGCTTCCGTTATGCGGTGGAAGCCGGCGGCAGGACCCTCGCCGCCGGCACTTCGGACGTTCCGCCCGTGGCTCCCCGGGCGGAAGCGGTCATTGAGCTGCCCGCCAGTGTCGCCGCCCTCGCCGCTGCGGAACATGACGGCCGGCCTGCGGTGCTCACCGTCAGTGCAGTCCTCGCCGCTGATTCGGCCTGGGCTGCCTCGGGTCACGAGCTTGCCTGGGGGCAGTCTGTCCGGGAGCCTGACGCTCCGGCCGGTCCGGCGCCGGCTGCAGCCGTGGACGTCCGGGACGGTGAACTGACGCTGGGACCTGTTGTCTTCAGCCGGGTGACGGGCATGCCCACCTCCATAGGCGGCATCCCGGTGGAAAAGTTCGCGCTGAATCTGTGGTGGGCCCCCACGGACAACGACCTCGGCCGTGAATGGGGCGGTGCCGACGAGCGTCCCCTGGCCGCCCAGTGGAAGGATGCCGGCCTCAACCGGCTCCACACCCGGCTGCTGGGTATCACTGCGGACCGCGCTGCCGGCCCCGCCCCTGGGTCCACTGCCGGCCTCACTGCCGACGGCGGGCGGAACGGTGGCGAAGTCCTGACCGTCCGGACGCGTGTAGGTGCTGCGGACAAACAGTACGGAGTATTTGTGGACTATGCGTGGACGAGCGACGGTGAAGCTGTCGGGCTTCGGACGTCGGTCCGGCCGGACGGCGCGTGGGCCAATCGAGGCTCCGGCGTGGAATGGGCGCGGATAGGGCTGGAACTTGTGCTGGGAGAAGAGACGGAGCTGGTGAGCTGGTTCGGCCAGGGCCCCCACCAGAGCTACCCGGACACGGGGCAGGGAGCGCGGACGGGCTGGTTCTCGCTCCCGCTTTCGGACATGGACGTGGACTACGTGCGGCCACAGGAGTCCGGCGCCCGGTCCGGAGTACGGTCCGCTGCTTTGCGGATTGGGGACCGGGCACTGGAGATAGCCGGTGATCCCTTTGCGCTGACTGTCCGGCCCTACAGCCAGGACGTCCTCGACGCTGCAATGCACCGTCCGGACTTGAAGGCGGACGGCCGGAGCTACCTCTATCTGGACCATGCGCTCAGGGGGGTGGGAACCGCTGCTTGTGGTCCCGGCGTGCTGCCGCAGTATCGGCTTGGGCCCCGTCAAGCCGACTTCTCCCTGACCCTGAGGGTGCGCTAGGGGAGCCGCAAAATGTGAGCCAGTCCATACCGCCGGAGGTTGCGGCGCAGAGGTGCCGGCTAAGGCCAAAGAGCCCTGAAAACCGCGGATTTCCGGGGTTCCCAGGGGTCTGCCCCACCCGAGGGGGAGGATTTGCAGAGCGGCTTCCCGCCGTGTATTGTTTTCTGAGTCGCCGCCGCTGAAGCGGAAAAATAGCGGCCAAACCCCTTAGCAAACAGCCTGAAAATGGTTCGCCACTTGGCGCGCCAAACGCGGGCGGGGCCGGGTTCGGAGCAACGAAAATCGCGGAAACGCCGATTTGCAAAGCTCCTTGAAACCGGGTAAGTTTGAAAAGTTGCTCCGGAGCGATCCACGGTGGTTTTTTGCTGGTGGTGGTGCCGGGTGTGTCTGTTGT
>NZ_JARCCZ010000059.1:0-3630 GCF_048957775.1 Pseudarthrobacter sp. CC4
TACTGGCATCCCTGCGGATTGAAAGCGGGCGTATTCATTCGCGGTGGCTTCGTCTCCCCGGCAGCTATTCCCATGCATTTCAGTGGAGGTTACCGTTGGGCCATGACCGGTAGCGGGCGGCGTAACGCATGGTTGCGGATGACAGACATGATGGGTCTGACAGAGCCTGGGAAGAAGGCTCCGAGGCCCAGCCGCCGAGTCTTAGTGTTTTGGACAATTCTTTGGTCGATAGATAGCGTTCTTTGGCTCTCATGGACCGCTGTTGATTTTGCGCGAGGGACACCTGATTATCTGCATCTCATCCTCGCTGTTCTCTCAGTGGTGCTTGCGGTCGCCTACTTGGTCATGTGGCTGCAATCGAAGAAGACGAGGACGGATTCTGACCTTTCCTAAGTTGGTCCCTATTCTTCTTCGTTCAGGGTTTGGCCCGGAGGTTGACGTAGCGGGACCATGCGTCGCCTGCTGCGTCGGCGTGGAGGAAAGCGACTTGGTGGCTATATCCGAGGGCGTCTGCGACCAGTGGCGGCGGCGAGGCCAGGAGATGTTCGTCGAGGGTGGTGTTCCGTGCGCCGCGGAGGTTGATACCGAGGCTGCGGAGCCTGTCCATGATGCCATTGGGGTGAAGTGGTTGTCCGGCCCGGGTCCCCGGGAAGAGCCAGGGGCTTTGTGCGTCTGATCCTGTTCTGAGATTCGGACGGCCTCTAAGGTGCTCTCGAAGCAAGTCGGCGAAGGGTTCGGGAATGGGCACTGGGTGCGGGCCGAAGGTGATCCGCATGTTGCCGGTGCTTTCATTGGTTTCGATAGCGTCGGTCCGGAGTTTGGCGACCCGAACGAGCGGCTGGGCGTAGAGAAGCAGCAGGATGCCGGCGACTCGGTAGGGCAGAGACTCGCTGGTGCCGGTGAGTAGTTCCCGGAGCCAGGCCACGCGCTGGTCCTGGGTGATCGCGGGGCGGGTTTTGGCTGTGTAGTGCCCCATGTCCACCCTGTGGTTTGTGCCGGTGTTCTTGATGAAGATGATGAAGGTGCGGATGGCTTTTCTGGTCGTGGGGCCGGTTGCGAGCCAGGTTTCGATGTCTTGTTGGGTGCAGTTCGCCGCCGTCCTCTGGTGGGTTTCCCAGAGCCAGTCCAGAAACTTGACGGTTTCGGTGATCTCTTGCTTGGCCGAGTGGACCGGGGCTTGGGCGCTCTTCTCCGGTGTTGTGATGGACCGGATGCGCCGGAGGTGATGCCAGGTGGCGAACTGTGCGACGGGTTTGGCGACCTCCTCGGGCAAGTGGCGGAGCTTGTCGTCAATCCAGGTTTCGAACCGGGCCAGATACGGGTCTTGGTAGGGGAGGAGTCCGTGATGAATGAACAGGGCGCGCAGGTGATTGGCTTCGCGGTTCGCTGACATAGCCGCGGCATCGAGTCCTTCGTGCGTCAGCGGGGTCTCCCCGCTCGATAGAGAGCCGAGGAGTGCTCGGACTTTGGGGGAGCGTTTCCACGTGATGATGCTTTCAGGCCGGTCTGCTTTGCAGAGGACATCAACGATTTTGCGGGCTGTTTCGGGGCCGGGGCCGGACGAGCCTGGCGACAGTAGTTCGTTCAGGTCCTCCCGGAGAGCGCAGCGGGAGCATATGCCGCGCCGGTAGAACTCGCCCTCCGTATTGCAACGGGTGCAGTGAAAGTCGTGGAGGATGCCGGCGCAGGGCGCGCAGCGTGGCCCTCGGCTGATGTCCGGTGGCCCGGGTAGAAGTCTGTGCTGGCCGCACTCCGGACAGGTCCCGTGGGTGCGGGTGGCGGTGGTGAAGCATGGGCCGCAGATTCGGCCTTCGGGCCAGGTGGCGCGGGTTCTGCCGGCGGCCCGGCCGCAGCGTGCGCAGGAAGCAGCCCCGGTGGTGCGGGGCCGGCCGCGGCTGGTGCTGCGGGGACTTAGGCCTTCGGGCTTGTCAGTGATCATTGTCGATGATGCGCGCCCGTCGTGGTCTAACGGTGCGGTTCAGGTCGACGACGTTGGGGGCGCTGGTTCCGGTTTTGCGGGCGCGGACGTCGGCTGCTGTGACGGTGATGAGGTCCTCCGGTCCGCAGGAGAAGATGTCGCAGATCGCGGCGATGACCTGCAGGGCGACACGTTCTGGTTTTTGGTTGACGAGCCGGTAGACCTGTGGCCGGGACAAGGTGATGCCGCGCTCGGCCAGCAGGGGGATGAGGTCGGTGGTGTTGTGCAGTCCTCGGGCTGCCATGAGCTCGGAGAGGCGCCATTTGTATTCGACTTCGCGTCTCACCACTGGCCTCGCATCTGCACGCCCAGGACTTCGTCCATGGTGCGGTCCAGGGCCTCCCGGAGGGTCGTGTTGCGGAAGTCGTCGCTGACGAACTGGTAGATCCCGGTGGTGGAGGCGTGTTCGTGGCCCATTTGATGTTGCACGAATCTAGGATCCCATCCGTCTTCCAGCAGGTGCGTTGCGTAGGAGCGCCGGAGTGAGTGCAGGTCCAGCCCATCCGTCTGCAGGCCCAGCTCGGCCAGGTAACGCCGGAGCCGGCGCAGCAGGGTGGATTCACAGATTAGGCCGCCGCGTTCGCTGGGGAACAGGTCCAAGGTGTCGAGCGTGCCTCGTCCGTTGGCGAGCCAGTCCTCGAGAACGCCGGCGGTCCAGTCGAAGACCGTCAGGACGCTGCGGGGTTTGTGGGGGGAGCCCTTGCGTGATTTGCCGAACCGGACCTTGCAGACGCCTGCCTTGCCGAACCGTCGCGCTTGGGGGTTGGTCGCAAAGTCGATGGTTTGCAGGTGTCTGAGCTCGTTGAATCTGAGCCCGTATGAGTAGGCGATTTTCAGCATGACGGCGTCCCGGTAGGCGGCCTGCCAGCCTTTCTTGCCTGAGGCGGCGATGAGTTGGACCTGGTCGTCGGCGTGATCGAAAAGCATCTGCAGTTCCGTCTTGGTGAAGGGCCGCTTGGAGGCGCGTCCTTCGTACTCCTGTGCGTGGGAGGCGGTGTTCCAGTCAAAGAAGACCTGCGAGGGGTGTGTGCCGAAGCGCTGTTCGCAGACCTGGTCCCAGCCGTAGTCGGGGTTTGACACGTAGGACGTGAACCGGCGGAGCATGGACTGATAGCTGCGGACGGTGGAGTGCTTCAGCTGGTGGATTGAGCGGAGGTCACCGAAATACTCCTCGACATGCTCCGGTGCCCAGTTCCAGGGGAACTCGTTCACATGGTTCACGAACCGGCGGACACTTGCGATTCCCTTGTCGATCGTGTCGAACTGGAGGTTCCTGGAGAGCTGCTGGTTGCGCCACCCGGCCAGCATGTCCTCAAGCGTCTGTTCCTCGGGATGCAGCAGCTGAACACCGCTCAGTTGCAGCACACGTCCGGACCCGTCGACCGCCATTTTCGCCCCACAGTTCCGTCAAAGTTTGTGCTCAAATCCTGAATCAATGATTCATTAAATGCATCATCAGCGCAAAGCCGCAGGTCAGACGCTCGTCGTAACCACTTCGAGGCTCAGCCTTGCGGTCGTTAGGCAGCACCTGGCCAACGGCACACCAAGGCCGTCCGGCGGCAAATTCCGCGGAATCTCAACGAAGTGAGAGAAGTTTGTGCGGATCCGGGGGATCGGGACGATTGATTCATCTGATGCAATACGCAGAGTAC
>NZ_JARCCZ010000060.1:0-3450 GCF_048957775.1 Pseudarthrobacter sp. CC4
CTTGTGGTAGCCCTTGTCCTCGGCATGCAGGGCGGTCTCGGAGGCATGGGCGTGCCCGCCGTCAATGATGTGGTCTGCTGCAACCTCGTCGTTGGGGTTGTGGGGCATGGTTGATCCTTTCGATCCGGGGAAGATCTGACTGGGTGGGGAAAAGTTGTGGGGAGATACCTTCACATGGCAGGCAGGGGAATGCAGATCAGAAAACTGACCAGCCGGTGCGGTCGGAAAGGTCGGCGAGGGCGGCAGTGCCGGCAAGGGAATTGCCTTTGCCGTCGAGCCGGGGACTCCACACACAGATGGAGCACTCGCCGGGAACGATGACCAAAATGCCGCCACCCACACCGCTTTTGCCAGGAAGGCCCACGCGGTACGCGAACTCTCCGGCAGCGTCGTACATGCCGCAGGTCAGCATGATGGAGCCAACGCGTTTGGCATCGCTCGGGGACAGGACGGGTCCCGCCGTTCCCCGGCCTTCCCCGGCCAGGAAAAGCCCTGCCTTGGCGAGTTCAACGCAGGTCATCATGATGGAGCAGTGGCGCACGTAGTTCTCCACCACTGCTTCCGCCGGTCGCTTCAGGTTGCCGAAGTCCTTCAGGAAATGCGCCAGCGCCAGGTTGCGGCTGCTGCCCGAAAGCTCACTGGCGGCCGCCGCTTCATCGATGTACGGCCCGCTGACGCCCGCTTGTGCGGTGAGGAACCGCAATACCCAAGCGGCGGCGTCGTATGTTCCTTCCATCAGGTGGTCCGTGACCACCAGGGCGCCGGCGTTGATGAAGGGGTTCCGCGGGATCCCGTGTTCCGCCTCCAGTTGGACCAGCGAGTTGAACGGGGTCCCTGATGGTTCACGCAGGACCCGCGACCACAGCCTTCCGGTGGTGTCGCCCTGCAGGGCCATGGCCAGCGTGAACACCTTGGAGATGCTCTGGATCGAGAAGGGGACATCCGCGTCGCCGGAGCTGAAGACCTGGCCGGAGGTGGTGGCAACGGCTATGCCGAACTTGTTGAAGGGAACGTCCGCAAGGAACGGGATGTTCGCCGGGACAGACCCTGTCTCCCGCCGCGGCCGGTGGTTCCGCACGAGGTCGTGGAGGAGGGGGCCGAGCGGTGGTGCCGCAATCGCTACGGTCATTTCCGGCCAGCTTTTCGATTGGATGTTTCAGCCCATTCCTGGATGTGCAGCAGGGCAACCAGCGAGTCCCGGGGGTTGCCGAAGTCCAGTCCCGTCACTTTGGATACCTTGCTGATGCGGTAGTAGACGGTGTTTTTGTGCAGCTTCATCCGCTGGGCGCATGCGGCAACATCAAGCGAAGCTTCGAAGTACACCCGCAGCGTTTCGGCCAATTCCACGTCCTCAGACAGGAGGGCCGAGAGGCTGCGGTGGCGGAAAGCCGAAGACGCGAAATTCTGTACTGCTTCGCGGAAAAGGATCTCTCCCTCAAAATCGTCCACGGTGGCCACTGACGACGTTGTGGACCTTCCCACGCAGCTCAACAGTGCTTCTGCCATCCGGGTGACCGAGTGGATGGAGAGCAGGTCCGGGGCCACCGGGCCTACGGCCGCAAACGGGGTGATGCCAAGGTGCTTGCGTGCATCCCGGACGATGGACTCTGCAAGGCCCCGGAGTCCCGGTTCCGCCGCTGCAGACTGCAGGCCGGGGACAATCACTGCGGTGTCGCCTTTGAACTGCCCCACGATTGCCGAAGCTTTGTAGGCAGCGGCGTGGATCGAAGCCAGGTTGGCAAGCTCGCCGTGCTTTAGTGCGGCGTCATCGGCTTCCACATCGGAGATCCCGATCAGGATCAGCGCGGCCGGGCGGTCAGCGGAGATCTTTTCGCTGTGCGCGCTGGCTGCTGCCTCCGCGGGGCCTGAAAGGATCCGGGCAATGCGGTCTTCCCGCATGTGCACGGATTGCTGGTTGCGGTAACGGATCAGCTCAGCCGAGGTACGGGCAGCGGAACCCTGCAACACCTGGTCAACGTCCGGGCCGAAGCCGTCGCCGGTCTCCTGGAGCCAGATGTAGCCCATGATCCTGTTACCGGCGAAAAGGGTGATGGCTACGCGTTCGCGCAGTCCGTCCTGGGGCCTCGCAGGTACACGCACGGGGAACCGGGTGCCATGGAGTTCACGGTAGGCTCCAAGGTCCTTGAGCAGCAGCTCGTATTTCCGTGGCCCGCGCCTGGCCAGGATGGAGGCTTTGCGCAGCTCGTCGATGTCGTTGGAAACGGTGGAATACGCCAGAACCTTGTTGGCCGCGTCCTCGATCACCACGTGGCTGGAGGTGAGCCGGGCAGTGGTCTGGGCGATCGCGAACAGGTCTTCTTCCAGCAGCGTCAGGACTTCGCTCTGATAGCTGGGCGGCTGGATCCTGTCTTTCGCGATAGACAGCAGGCGGTCCCAGTCGGCCGCGGGGTCCACCAGGAGCAGGCCGGTACCGGCGTCGCGCAGCAACTCTTCGGCTTCGGACAGCTCCTGCCGGCCTCCCTTGACGGCCACCACCGGCGGCGGGTTCCGCAGCAGCCGGCGCAATGCGGGCAAAGCCGACCGTCCGCGGACTCCAATCAGCAGGACAAACGCTCTGTCGCCGTCGAGCTTTTCATCCTCGGCGTCCATGATCAGGAAACGTTCCACGGCGGAGCCGTCCGCTGGCCGGAGGATGAGGCTTCCAAAGCCCAAGGGGAGATCCGAGAGGATATCGTCCACCGTCACCGCAGTCATGGGTTCCTTCTGGTCGATCTGGCCGGACGGCTCTGTCCGGTCAGCCCATCGTATCCACCGCTGAACACGGAAAATTTGTGAGGAAATCCCAATTCGGCGGGTGCTTTTCGGTTTCTTTTCCAATGTATTTGCTTCACCGGGCTCCAACCCCGTGCCGGGTACCCGACGCAGGACGCCGGAGCGGGAACTGATCCACAAACCAAAAGGGCCCCGCTTCTCTTTCACAAAGAGAAGCGGGGCCCTGCTACTTGGCGGTGACGGTGGGATTTGAACCCACGTTGGCTTTTACACCAAACAACATTTCGAGTGTTGCACCTTCGGCCGCTCGGACACGTCACCAACCTCAATAGGGTACCGGAGCGAGGCGCCCATCCCCAAAACGGGGCCGATCACGCCTGGCCCGTTATGGTCCGGGCAGAGGTGGCCCAAGAAGATTCAAAAACTTTTTCGCAGCGGTGGGCGTAGGGCCTAATAATGTCGGACCCCCTCGCGATGATGGGGGTATGGAATCGAACGCGGCGGTGGTGCAGGGGGAGGAAGCGGTTGACGCTTCTGTTGCTGCGTTTATGGCTGCGCTGGCTGGCGGAGGCCTTGCCGCGGGCGGGCCTGCCGTTTCCGGTGGCCGTGGCGGGGGCGTTGATGATCCGTTGCAGCGGGTTGCTGATGCGGCGTTGGATGTCCTGGGTGGGGTGGCGCGGTCGGAAGCGAAGTTGGCGGCGGTGAAGGCAGTGGCCG
>NZ_JARCCZ010000061.1:0-2647 GCF_048957775.1 Pseudarthrobacter sp. CC4
TGTCAATGGCCATTTGTTTCTGCCCACGGGCGGCCAGTTAATCGGCCCGCTGGTGGCCAGTAAAACTGCCCGGTGATGGCCAACAGATCTGCCCACTGGGGGTTGTCGGTGGGGTTGGCCATCGTGGGTCTGTTAATTCAGTTGGGTGACTCCTTTCCCCGCGAGGGCTTGGGTGAGTCGGATGGAATCGCCGCTTGTTTGGCAGACGTGGGCGTGATGTAGGAGCCGGTCAACTGTGGCTGTGGCCAGGGTTTTGGGCATGAGTTCGTCGAAGCCGGCTGGGTGCAGGTTCGAGGAGATCGCGACGGAGCGTTTTTCGTAGGCGGCGTCCACAACTCTGTAGAGTCCTTCGGCGGCGTCGGTCGCCACGGGCAGCAGGCCGATGTCATCGATCACGACGAGTTCGGCGCGGAGGATTCTGGCGACGGCCTTGGTGACGCTGTCGTCGGTGCGATGCGCGCGGATGAGCGCGCCGAGGTCCTCGAGTCTGAACCAGGCAACGCGCATCCCGGCTTCGACGGCTTGCTGGCCGAGGGCTTCGAGGAAGAACGTTTTCCCGGTGCCGGAGGGCCCGCAGACGACCAGGTTCTCCCTGCGGGTGATCCATTCCAGGGTGCGCAGGGCCTGCTGGGTCGGCGCCGGAATCGAGGAGACGGCCGGGTCCCAGACGTCGAAGGTCTTTCCGGTCGGGAAGCCGGCCGCTTTGCGCCGGGTGGCGAGCATCGACCGCGCCCGTCCTGCGGCTTCCTCGGTGAACAGGGCCTTGATGATCTCGGTCGGTTCCCAGCGCTGGGCTCGTGCGGTAGCGATCAGCTCCGGGGCCAGTGCCCGGGCGTGGGGCATCTTCAGTTGCCGCATTAGCGCTTCCAGCTCGGCCGGCAGGGCCGGAGCGGTGGTGTTCGTGGTTGTGACTGGGGTCATCGGCTCTGCTCCTTCACTGGGGTGCTGGACGGCCCGGCGCCGAGGCCTGCCCAGGCGCTGGTGCCTTGGGTGAGGGACCTGGTTTCGTCCGCAATGTGGGTGGTGGTGCGGCGGATGTTCGCGTTCAGGATGGACGGCAGGTCGCCGTGGGCGAAGCGGCCATGGAGCGCAGCATCACCCAGGGCACGGTCCACGGACTCGGTCCCGGCGATTTTGGCCAGGGTCACGGCCTCGGCCATTTTCACGTTCATCCGGCCTGTTCCTGCCGCGGCAGCTTCCACGAGCCAGGTCTTGGCGCCTGCGCCAATGGCCAGGAACTCGGCTTCACCGGCGGTGCGTGCCTTCACGGCGTAGTCGCCCGGGATCCTGGTCCGGGTCCAGGGGAAGTGCTCATCGATGATCGCGGGGCTGCCGGGCCTTGCCCGGCCATGGCGGGCGACTTCGACCGGGCCGGTCGGGCCGTGGTGGACGATGATGACCTGTTCATCAGGGCCGGTGCCGTGGGAGCGGACGAACACCCTCGCGCCGAGCAGATGAGACGGCACGGAGTATTGGGCGTTCTCGAAGGAGACCATCGGGGTGTTCTCCGGGACTATACGGGCCAGCCCGAACGCGACCGTATGCGCGGTCTCCGGGACCCGGTGCAGCCGGGGCGCTTCCTCCGCCAAAACTACTGCGGGTTTGCGGCGGGTGGCCCGATGCTCCCGGTTGTTGACCTCGTCCATGAACCCCTCGCAGGCTGCCTCGAGCTCGGCGAAGGAGGCGTAACCGGGCCTCAGGTTAGTGTCTGTGGGCACGAGGTCGGCTTTGGCCAGTTTCACCGACGCTTCGACTCCGCCTTTGGTGGCGGGGTCAGCGGGTTGGCAGGTCAGCACGGTGACCCCGTAGTGGCGGGCGAAGTCCAGGGTCTGCTGGTTCCGCACCGGGACCCCTGCGACGTGGGCGGTGGTGACGGTCTTCTCGTTATCGGTCAGAACATACGTCGGTGCCCCGCCCAGAATCCGGAAGCACCGGTCGAGGGCTGCGAACACGCTCGGCGCGGTCCGGTCCCGCAACGGGATCACGATCCGGAACCTCGAGAACGCCAGCCACGCAACGAACAGGATGGTTTTCACTCCGCCGATTCGTGGCCCGTCGCCGAAGTCGTACTGCAGCCACATCCCGGGCTCGGTGATCCACGGCCGGTGGACGCGGGTGTGTCCGAGCCGCCAGGCGGCTTTGACCTGAGCGATCGCGCGGCGGGTGGACCGCTCCGACCCTTCATAGCCCAGGGCGAGGAGCTTCTCGTGGGCCTTGTCGGCGCGAATCCGGCCCTTGGACGCCTCGATCCATTCCTCGATCTTGGGCAGGTAGGCGTCCGTGACCCTGGGCCGGGGCGCTGGTTCTGCGATTGGCCGGCCGGCGTCACGGGCTGCGACGTGTCTGGCAACAGTGTGGTGCGAGCAGCCTGTGAGCTCCGCGGTGGCGCGCAACGATCCGGTCAGATCGTAGGCAGCAAGAATTTCCATGATTTCTCCGTCATGCTTCATACAGGGCCTCTTCCTGGGACGACATTTGGTGCGACTAGACACCGTCATCAAATCCCGGGGAGAGGCCCCTGCCGCTTAAGACGCGGCAGGTTCAGTAAGGAAGTGGGCAGATCTCATGGCCACCGCTGGGCAGTTCTACTGGCCGTCAGTGGGCAATTACGTGGCCGCCTATGGGCAGTTTTTCATGGCCGCTTACA
>NZ_JARCCZ010000062.1:0-2209 GCF_048957775.1 Pseudarthrobacter sp. CC4
AGGTTACGAAGGAAGGCCGTGACGTGCTTTTGCCGGATCCAGGTCATGCCGCTGTTGGCCCGTTTCATTGACTTCAGGGCCGCCGCCAGCGGGATCAGTTCCGTGGCCATGATTCCCGTGGCTGGGTCTCTAAGCAGGTCGTCTACGATGTCGCCGAGGACGCAGGTCCAGCAGCGTCCACCACTGTAAAGTTCGTCTTCGGCGCCGCAGCCCACACAGTCGACGTTGAGCCGAACGCCCGAGCAGCTGCGGCATGCCGGCTCCTCATCGATAATTCCCGGCAGGACACCTTCGTGGCCGCAGGCGCAGACTCCACGGGTGCGCTTTGCCTGCTGATAGCAGTAGCCGCAAACGCCGCCGTCCGGCCAGCGCGCGACGGTTTGATGGTGCTGACCGCAGCGACTGCAGGGAACCGGCCAGCGGATCGGGTCCTCTGCTTTGCGTGGCCTACTCACCGTCCTCAGAAGCGACGAGTCGGACACGTCGTGCGATGGGGTTGCCTGGTTGGATGCCGAGGTCTTCGCTGCGCTTCGGGGCGTTGGCTGTCGCCGCGGCGCGCATTTCCACGAATGGTTCGAACAGGTCGTTGGGTGTGCAGTCCAGGATGTCGCAGAGCGCGGCGAATGTCTTGGCCGGAATGCGCTCCGGCGTGGAGGTGACCAGCCTGTAGACCTGGCTTTCGGAGAGGTTGATGCCACGGGATTTCAGGAGCGGCATCAGTTCGGTGGTCTTCCAGAGGTTCTGCTTTGCCATCAGGGCTCGCAGGTTCCAGCGGTAGCCGATCCGGCGCTGTTCAGGCATCTGGGTCCTCCAAGTTTGCGATGCGGCGTGCAATCATCTGCTGCACGGTTTTCTGCTTGAAGTCCGACGATACCGATGTGTAGAGCCCGGTGGTCGATGCGTAGGAGTGGCCGACCTGCGTCTGCACGAAGGCCGCGTCGTAGCCGGCTTCGATCAGGTGGGTCACGTAGGAATGCCTGAGGCAATGCAGACCAAGCTCCTGGGGCAGACCGACGGCATCCCGGGCAGCGGCGAACGCATCCCCGAAGGAGCCCAGGGACATCCGGGCGCCACGTTCGCTCGGCCAAAGAGCCGAAGACCTGTCAGCTGTCGGGAACTGCTGCCTCATGCCGCCGGCTGTCCAGGTCTTGAGCTGGTCCACGACCCAGTCGAACTCCGGCACGGTCAGCACGGTGCGACGTCTGGGTCCTGAGCCTGCCGTACCTTTGGCGAACCGTACCTGGACTGCTCCGAACCGGCCGTAGGCGCTGACGTGCGGGTTCGGGCCGAAGTCTTCCAGGTCCAGCATGGTCATTTCGCGTCGGCGAAGCCCATAGGCGTAACAGACTTTGAACGCCACCGAGTCGCGGAACAGGGGCAGCCAGCGTTTGCTGCCAGCGGCGTATTCCCGGTCGACAAGGTCATCGATGTAGTCGAATAGTCGCTGCAGTTCCGCCTTGGTGAATGACCGCTTCTTAGCCGGGACGGCATCATCGGTGGTGTGCCGTGGCATGTTCCACTCGAAGCAGATCTGGCTCGGAATATCGCCGAAAGTCCGTTCGCAGAACTCGCCCCAGCCATAGCCAGGATGCGTCAGGTAAGAGCAGAACATCGCCACGGCGTTGCTGTACGAGCGCAACGTCTTCAGGCTGATCGGTTTCTCGCCCGAGCGCAGATCGGCCAGGAAGTCATCAATGTCGGCGGGGCGCCATTGCCACGGAAATTCAGCCGTAAAGCGCTGAAAACGCTCCAGCAGCTGGCAGCGCTGCTTGATGGTCTGAGTCGTGAGGCCACGCGCCAGCATCTGCGCCCGCCAGCCATCGAGCATGGCCGTGAAAACCCGTTCATCAGCCCTAAACAGCCCAATGTCCGGATCCACCAACATCCGCGGGACGAAACCCGGAACGGCACCACTCACAACGACCCCTAAACCATGGAAACATGCATTAGATGCAGGAAACCTACAGCCATAAGCGATCCAAGGGCAAATTCAGCCGACGGTGTAAGGAGCGCGCGTCACCAACAAAGCCCTGTTGACCTGCGGAAACGCTGGATTCGTCCAGGGAAGGGAGTTCTTGCAGCTACTTGTACTCCCGTACTTTGAATGCCGATAACCTACGTTATGTAAAGCTGTACTCTGCGTATTGCATCAGATGAATCAATCGTCCCGATCCCCCGGATCCGCACAAACTTCTCTCACTTCGTTGAG
>NZ_JARCCZ010000063.1:0-2142 GCF_048957775.1 Pseudarthrobacter sp. CC4
TGTCGGTGATGGTCGAAAAGTGAGCCATTGTGACGGTTGAAAACTGAGCCACCCGTTCCAAACGATTGGGTGGGTGATCACAGTGGAGGATTGGGCGCTTATTCGGCGGTTGCATCTGGCCGAGGGTGAATCGATGAGGTCGATAGCGGCGCGGTTGGGGATCTCCAGGAACACCGTCGCGAAGGCAGTCAGCTCGGAGGGTCCGCCAGCGTACGTTCGGGCGCCGCAGGACTCTGGTATCAAGGCTGTGGAACCGGCTATTCGTGCGTTGCTGCTGGAGAACCCGCGGATGCCGGCGACTGTGTTGGCTGAGCGGGTGGGCTGGTCTGGGTCGCCGGCGTGGTTCCGGGAGAACGTTGCCAGGATCCGGCCCGAGTATGCCCCGGCTGATCCTGCGGACCGGATCTCTTACGATCCCGGGGATCAGGCGCAGTGCGATCTGTGGTTTCCCGAGGTGCGGATACCCGTCGGCGCGGGCAAAGCCAGGGTGTTGCCTGTGCTGGTGATGGTGTCCTCGCATTCTCGGTTCATCATGGCCCGGATGATCCCGTCCCGGATGACCGGGGACCTGCTGGCCGGAATGTGGGAACTGCTCGGATCCCTGGGCGCGGTTCCGCGGCGGCTGATCTGGGACAACGAAACCGGCATCGGCCGGCGGAACAGCTACGCCGCCGGAGTCGCGGCGTTCGCCGGGGTCCTCGCGACCAGGATCGTGCAGGTTAAACCCTACGACCCGGAGAGCAAGGGCGTGGTGGAGCGGGCCAACCAGTTCCTGGAGACTTCCTTCCTGCCGGGCCGGGTTTTCACCTCTCCGGAGGACTTCAACACCCAGCTCGGGCAGTGGCTGCCGAAGGCCAACGCCCGGCTGGTCAGACGGACCGGCGCCCGCCCGTCGGAACTGCTCGCTGCGGACAAAGCGGCCATGCTGGCGCTGCCGCCGGTTCCACCGGTCATCGGTTTCACTTCAAGGGTTCGGCTGCCGAGGGACTACTACGTCCGGATGGGATCCAACGACTACTCCGTTCACCCGCAGGCCATCGGCCGGTTCGTCGACATCACCGCCGGCCTCGAATCCGTCACGATCAGCCTGGACGGCCGATGCGTCGGCACCCACGCCCGGTCCTGGGGCGCCGGCCTGACCATCACCGACCCGGACCATGTTGAGGCGGCACGGGCGCTGCGGAAGGCTTTCCAAACCCCGCAACCTGTGGGCGAGACCACCGCGCTGCGGGACCTTGCGGATTATGACCGGGCGTTCGGTGTTGTCCTGGACGACGGTCAGGTCGCCTGATGCCGGACGCTAAGGAAACCATCGGCCAGATCGAGTACTATTCCCGGGCGATGAAAGCACCCCGGATCCGGGAAGCAGCACCCCGCCTCGCGGACCAGGCCCGTGAAGGAGGCTGGACCCACGAGGAATACCTCGCCGCTGTCCTGTCCCGGGAAGTCGCCGCCAGGGAAGCCTCCGGCGCCGAGATCAGAGCCCGGGCCGCCGGGTTCCCGGCCCGGAAATCACTCGAGGACTTCAACTTCGATCACCAGCCCGGCCTCAAACGCGACACCATCGCGCACCTGGCCACCGGCGCGTTCCTCACCGAAGCGTCCAACATCGTCCTGCTCGGACCGCCAGGAACCGGCAAAACACACCTCGCCACCGGCCTGGGCCTGCGGGCCACCCAGCTCGGTCACCGGGTCCTGTTCGCCACCGCCATCGACTGGGTCGCCCGGCTCCAGGCAGCCCACCAGAACGGCAGGCTGCCTCAGGAACTGGTCAGGCTGCGCCGCTACGGACTGATCATCGTGGACGAAGTCGGCTACATCCCCTTCGAACAGGATGCCGCGAATCTGTTCTTCCAGCTCGTCTCATCACGCTACGAGCACGCCTCACTGATCCTGACCTCGAACCTGCCCTTCGCCCGCTGGGGAGACGTCTTTGGCGACCAAGTCGTCGCTTCGGCCATGATCGACCGCATCGTCCACCACGCCGAAGTCATCACCCTCAAAGGCTCCAGCTACCGCCTCAAACACACTCAGGTCAATTCGCTGCCCTCGACAAGACCGGAAAATACGGCAGAATAACCAGCGTCAAAGTGGCTCACTTTTCAGCCCGCGAAACGGCTCACTTTTCGACCATCGCTGACA
>NZ_JARCCZ010000064.1:0-1877 GCF_048957775.1 Pseudarthrobacter sp. CC4
TGCCGCGATCTGCTGCATGATGGTGGGGTCCGAGAGGGTGGTGGCGTCTCCGGGATCGCGGCCTTCGGCGACGTCCTTGAGTAGGCGCCGCATGATCTTCCCGGAGCGTGTCTTGGGCAGTTCCGGGACCACCAGGATGGCCTTCGGTTTGGCGATGGGGCCGATTTCCTTGCCCACGTGGTTCCGGAGTTCCTGGACGATGGCGTCGCCGGAATCCACGGCATCGCCGCGGAGGATGACGAACGCGACGACGGCCTGCCCGGTGGTCTCGTCCGCAGCGCCCACGACGGCGGCCTCGGCCACGGCCGGGTGCGAGACGAGCGCGGACTCGATTTCCGTGGTGGAGAGGCGGTGCCCGGAGACGTTCATGACGTCATCCACCCGGCCCAGGAGCCAGATGTCGCCGTCCTCGTCCTTCTTTGCGCCGTCCCCGGCGAAGTACATGGTCTCGAAGCGGGACCAGTAGGTGTCCTTGAAGCGTTCCGGGTCGCCCCAGATGCCGCGGAGCATGGCCGGCCAGGGTTCGCGGATCACCAGGAACCCGCCGTGGCCGTTGGGCACGGATTCGCCCATCTCGTCCACGACGTCCACGGCGATGCCGGGCAGCGGGACCTGCGCCGAGCCCGGCTTGGTGGCCGTGACCCCGGGGAGGGGCGCGATCATCTGGGCGCCGGTCTCGGTCTGCCACCAGGTGTCCACGATGGGGGCCTTGTCCCCGCCGATGACCTTCCGGTACCACATCCATGCCTCGGGGTTGATGGGTTCGCCCACGGAGCCGAGGACGCGCAGGGAGGAGAGGTCGTACTTGTCCGGGATCTCCCGGCCCCACTTCATGAACGTGCGGATTGCGGTGGGGGCGGTGTAGAGGATGGAGACCTTGTACTTCTCCACGATCTCCCACCAGCGGCCCTGGTGCGGAGAGTCCGGAGTGCCTTCGTACATCACCTGGGTGGCGCCGTTGATGAGCGGGGCGTAGGCGACGTAGGAGTGGCCGGTGACCCAGCCGACGTCGGCCGTGCACCAGTACACGTCCGTCTCGGGGTGCAGGTCGAACACGGCACGGTGCGTGTAGGCGGTCTGGGTGAGGTACCCGCCGGTGGTGTGCAGGATGCCCTTGGGCTTTCCGGTGGTGCCGGAGGTGTACAGGATGAACAGCGGGTGCTCGGAATCATGCCCGACGGCGGTGTGCTGGTTCGAGGCGGCCCCGACGGTGTCGGCCCACCAGTGGTCCCGGCCCTCGGTCCAGTCCACGTCCTGGCCGTTGCGCTTGACCACCACCACGTTCTGCACGGTGTGGTTGTCCTTCGCGAGAGCCTCATCGACGGCGGGTTTCAGTGCGCTGGGCTTGCCGCGGCGGTAGGTGCCGTCCGCGGTGACCACGAGCTTGGCTTCGGCGTCGTCGATCCGGGAGCGCAGGGCGTCCGCGGAGAAGCCCCCGAACACCACGGAGTGCACCGCGCCGATGCGGGCGCAGGCCAGCAGCGTGATGACGGCCTCGGGGATCATCGGCAGGTAGACGGCAACCCGGTCGCCCCTGGTGACGCCGAGGGACTCGAAGGCGTTGGCGGCCTTTTTCACCTCTTCGGTGAGCTGGGCATAGGTGTAGGTGCTGGTGTCCCCGGGCTCGCCTTCGAAGTGGATGGCCACCCGGTCGCCCAGGCCGTTCTCAACGTGCCGGTCCAGCGCGTTGTACGCGGCGTTGACCTCCCCGCCCACAAACCACTTGGCGAACGGCGGGTTGGACCAGTCCAGGGGCTGGTCAAAGTCCTTGCTCCAGGTCAGCAGCTCACGGGCCTTCTTCGCCCAAAAAGCGGGATGGTCGTTGCCCGCCTCCTCATACTCCGCCGCGGTGACCACGGCGCCGGCAGCGAACTCCG
>NZ_JARCCZ010000065.1:0-1559 GCF_048957775.1 Pseudarthrobacter sp. CC4
CTGAAGTCAATGAAACGGGCCAACAGCGGCATGACCTGGATCCGGCAAAAGCACGTCACGGCCTTCCTTCGTAACCTCGCTACCGCACCCAAAATCAGTCACGACACCTTCGATGAACTGCCCGACTCCCGCACCCGCGAGTACGTCCGAGGGCTCCTCACCGAACACGGGGTGCTCCCCCAGCGAAATGCGTTCCTGATTCGCTACGAAAGCTGGGCCACCCACGCCATGGAACGCGTCAGCGACCCACAGAACCTTGACGTGATCCGCCGCTACATCCGATGGCATCACCAGCGACGCATGCACCTCATGGACGAAGTCTCGCGCGGCACCTTCCTACGCGCCAAACAGGATGTCACCGTCGCCATCGACCTCCTGAACTGGCTCACCGGTCATGACATCAAACTGCCGGAACTGCAGCAGTCCCGCCTTGATGTATGGCAATCCGAGGGGCCCACGACGAGACGCATCGCTGAGCGCTTCCTCAAATGGGCCATCAAAACCAAGGCCGCCCCAGCGGGGCTCACCATCGTTCCGCACCGCCGCGGCACCAGCCCAAGACTCCCCAAGATCGGGCAAGACAAAGCGTTCCAACAAATCATCCACACCAACGCACTCGAGACCCGTGACCGGGCCGCCGCGATCCTCATCCTCGTCTTCGGACAACAAGCCGAAAACATCGCCCGGCTGACCTGGGACGACGTCACAGTCACTGAAGACTTAGTCACCATCCAACTCGGAACCACCAAAATTGCGCTGCCGGACCCGTTAGCCCAGCCATGGCGGGAGCTCGCCGCAAACCCAGGCCACGAACTGACCGCAGCACACCCCAACACCAAGTGGGTATTCCGCGGAACATCACCCGGCCGGCACATCCACCCAGGGCACCTCACAACCCGACTCAGCAAGCTCTTCAGCACCCGCGCCGCGCGACTCGGAACCCTCCACGAACTCACCAAACTCGCACCAGTGGCCATCATCGCCGAAACCCTCGGCTACTCCCCGACTACCATCGAACGCCACGCCACCGACTCGGCATCCGCCTATGCCCGGTACATCGCAGCAGTAAACGAGTCCGTCCTGCACGAAAGCCCGAGAAACTAGAACGGCTCGGTCTCGCTTGCGTCCGTGAGGGCATACCTAAAGCTGCCGGCCCCGACGATCCCAGTCCTGGCGACGGGCTTCTTCCTCGTCCCAGAAATGACCGTCGTAGTGGCGCACATAGAGCAGATAGGCGGTGAAGACCGCGCAGATAATCAGCATTGCCAGCATGAGGTAAAGAAAGGGACCCCAAGCTTGATTCCACCGGAATGCAATTTGCACGATTGCGTTTACGGCCATGAAGGACACCATGACCAGCTGCCAGCGAAATCCGCCCCGCGTCATACGCGGCTCAAGGCGCTTCCGACCCTCAGGCATATTCGGAGCCTACAGCCGGAGGAGCTTTCTGTCATGAGCTAACACCGGGCCCCGCCACCGAGCAGTGTGAGTGCCGTTCACCGTCGGGCAAATGACGGAGGCGGCTACTCCCGTCCCATGAATACCCGTGCATGCCAGTT
>NZ_JARCCZ010000066.1:0-1535 GCF_048957775.1 Pseudarthrobacter sp. CC4
ACAACAGACACACCCGGCACCACCACCAGCAAAAAACCACCGTGGATCGCTCCGGAGCAACTTTTCAAACTTACCCGACTCTCCGTTCCGATGCAAATCCGTGTTTCAGGATTCTCATCGGCGGGAAGTCGTCCCCACCTCTTCAGGAGCGCTCGAAAGCCCTGCCAGAATTTGGTCTTGATTTTGGGGGTTTGGCCGCCCGCGGTAACCAGCTCTTCGCTGTCTCCCTCGCGGCGACTTAGAAAACAATACACCTCCCCGGGGGCCTCCGCAAATCCCCCTGGCGAGGCGCTCTCAACCCCGTGTTTCCGCGGCAAAACGGCCCTCGGGCACCCGCGGAAGCCCATCCGGCGTCGTATCCCGTTCCTGTGTGCTGCAGCACAGTGCCTGGCAGCCGGATCGAAGGACGCCAACCGGAGAATCCTTAACAGCAAAAGGGCCGGCAACCGTGAGGTTGCCGGCCCTTTTCAAGCAGCTGGTATCAGCAGTGCTGGATTACCAGGAAGACTTGGTGATGCCCGGGAGTTCGCCCTTGTGGGCCATGTCGCGGAAGCGGACACGGGAGATGCCGAACTTCTGGAAGGTACCGCGGGGGCGGCCGTCGATGATGTCGCGGTTACGCAGACGGATCGGGGACGCGTTGCGGGGCAGCTTCTGCAGGCCCAGGCGGGCCGCTTCGCGTGCTTCGTCGGTTGCGTTTTCGTCAACCAGGGTCTTCTTCAGCTCGAGGCGCTTTGCAGCGTAACGCTCCACGATGACCTTGCGCTGCTCGTTGCGAGCAATCTTGGACTTCTTAGCCATGTTTAGCGCTCCTCTCGGAATTCGACGTGCTGGCGGATCTTGGGGTCGTACTTCTTCAGGACCATGCGGTCCGGATCGTTACGACGGTTCTTGCGGGTTACGTAGGTGTAACCCGTGCCCGCAGTCGACTTGAGCTTGATGATCGGACGTACGTCCTTGTCCTTAGCCACTAGAGCTTCACCCCACGAGCCAGAATCTGGGCGACGACTACGTCGATGCCGCGTACGTCGATGGTCTTGATGCCACGTGCAGAGACCTGCAGCGTGACGTTACGGCGCAGGGACGGAACCCAGTAGCGCTTCTTCTGAATGTTCGGATCGAACCGGCGCTTGTTGCGGCGGTGCGAGTGCGAAATGCTGTGCCCAAAGCCCGGCTCGGCTCCGGTCACTTGGCAGTGTGCTGCCATGACTTCTCCTCAAGAATTGAAAGTAATGATCCGCATATCTGCTGCTGGACCATGCTGCTAAGGGCGACCCAAAAATGAAGAAGGGCAACGGTTAGTCACGCAACTTGAGCCCCTAACTACCGGCCACCCTGGAGAAATTACCGGGCAACCGGAGCAATTGCGCACGCTCCGCGCACTTAGCGCCTACCAAGTCTACGAGTTCGCGCAATTAAAGACCAATCCGGCGCTGGAGGGTGTATAAGCAGGCCCGGGGTTAGACGATATGAAGTGACAGCGGGTTCTGCCTGTCCGGGCCGGCCATTGTCGCCGGGCGGTCCCATCAGCGCCG
>NZ_JARCCZ010000067.1:0-1438 GCF_048957775.1 Pseudarthrobacter sp. CC4
ACGCGGGTGGAGTCGGCGAGGTCGCCCACCTTGTGCACCTTCAGCGAGTTCGTGGAGCCGGCCTTTCCGGGAGGCGAACCGGCGGCGATGACCACCAGGTCACCGTCCTCAACGAGGTCCATCTCCAGCAGGCTGCGGTCCACCTGCGCCGTCATCTCGTCGGTGTGGTCCACCATCTGGACCAGCACCGGCTGGATGCCCCAGGTCAGCGCAAGCTGGTTCCAGACCTGCTCCACCGGGGTGAAGGCGAAGACCGGCTTGATGGGGCGCAGGCGGGAGAGCCGGCGTGCGGAGTCACCGGACTGGGTGAACGCACAGATGTACTTGGCGTCCAGCTGGTCGGCGATTTCGACGGCGGCACGGGTGATGGCGCCGCCGCGGGTCTTGGGCTTAGTGCCCAGCGGGGGGACGCGCTCCAGGCCGTGGACCTCGGTGGACTCGATGATCCGGGCCATGACCTTGACGGTTTCGATCGGGTACTTGCCCACGCTGGTCTCACCGGAGAGCATGACCGCGTCGGCACCGTCCAGCACTGCGTTGGCGCAGTCGGAGGCCTCGGCGCGGGTGGGGCGCGGGTTGTCGATCATGGATTCGAGGACCTGGGTGGCCACGATGACCGGCTTGGCCCAGCGGCGGGCCAGCTCAATGGCACGCTTCTGCACGATCGGCACTTCCTCCAGCGGAAGCTCCACACCGAGGTCGCCACGGGCCACCATGATGGCGTCGAACGCGTCGATGATCTCGGGCAGCTGCTCCACTGCCTGCGGCTTTTCGATCTTGGCGATGACCGGCACGCGGCGGCCTTCCTCGTCCATGATCTCGTGCACGCGGGTGATATCGGAGGCATCGCGGACGAAGGACAAGGCCACCAGGTCAACGCCGCGGCGCATGGCCCAGCGCAGGTCGTCCTCGTCCTTTTCGCTCAGCGCGGGCACGTTGACGGCCACGCCGGGAAGGTTGATGCCCTTGTTGTTGGACACCATGCCGCCCACGGTCACCTCGGCGACCACCTTGACGTCGTCAACGGCGATGGCACGCAGTGCCACCTTGCCGTCGTCGATCAGCAGGGCATCGCCCACGTTGACGTCCTCGGTGAGGCTCTTCAGCGTGGTGGAGCAGATTTCCTTGGTGCCGGGAACGTCCTCGGTGGTGATCGTGAAGGTGTCTCCAACAGCCAACAAGTGCGGTCCGTCAACGAAACGGCCCAGGCGGATCTTGGGACCCTGCAGGTCAGCCATGATGGCCACGGCCTTGCCGAGGTCTGCAGCTGCCTTCCGGACGTTCTCATAAGTGTTGTCATGCACGGAGTAGTCGCCGTGGCTCATGTTCATGCGGGCGACGTCAACGCCGGCTTCCAGCACCGCGAGGGTGTTCTCGTAGCTGGCGATTGCCGGGCCGAACGTAGCCACAATTTTTGCGCGTCTCATATACCTACCCT
>NZ_JARCCZ010000068.1:0-1369 GCF_048957775.1 Pseudarthrobacter sp. CC4
CAGACCACATCATTGACGGCGGGCACGCCCATGCCTCCGAGACCGCCCTGCATGCCGAGGACAAGGGCTACCACAAGAACCTCAAGCCCCGGCAGATCCAGATGATCGCGATCGGCGGTGCGATCGGCACCGGCCTGTTCCTCGGCGCCGGCGGCCGGCTCAACGCCGCGGGCCCGTCCTTGGTCATCGCCTACGCCGTCTGCGGGTTCTTCGCGTTCCTGATCCTGCGCGCCCTGGGCGAACTGGTCCTCCACCGCCCCTCCTCCGGCTCGTTCGTCTCCTACGCCCGCGAATTCTTCGGCGAAAAAGCCGCCTTCGTGTCCGGCTGGTTCTACTGGATCAACTGGGCCACCACCACCATCGTGGACATCACCGCCGCAGCCCTCTACATGAACTTCTTCGGCAACTACATCCCCTGGATGGCAGCCGTCCCGCAATGGGCCTGGGCACTGACCGCCCTGGTCGTGGTCCTCGCCCTGAACCTCGTCTCCGTGAAGGTCTTCGGCGAAATGGAATTCTGGTTCGCCCTGATCAAAGTCGCCGCCCTGGTCATCTTCCTCATCGCCGGCACCTACTTCGTCATCTTCGGCACCCCCGTGGACGGCCAGCAGGTCGGCCTGAGCCTCCTCTCGGACAACGGCGGCATCTTCCCCAACGGCCTGCTCCCCATGATCATCCTCATGCAGGGCGTCCTGTTCGCCTACGCCTCCATCGAACTCGTCGGCACCGCCGCCGGCGAAACCGAAAACCCCGAAAAGATCATGCCCAAAGCCATCAACTCCGTGGTCTTCCGCATCGCCGTGTTCTACGTCGGCTCCGTCATCCTCCTGGCCCTGCTGCTGCCCTACACCTCCTACGAAAAGGGCGTCAGCCCCTTCGTCACGTTCTTCGGCTCCATCGGCATCCAGGGCGTGGACGTCATCATGAACCTCGTCGTCCTCACCGCCGCCCTGTCCTCCCTCAACGCCGGCCTCTACTCCACCGGACGCATCCTGCGCTCCATGTCCGTCAACGGCTCCGCCCCGCGCTTCGCCTCCCGCATGAACAAAGCAGGCGTCCCCTACGGCGGCATCGCCATCACCGCCGCCGTCTCCCTCCTGGGCGTCCCCCTGAACTACCTCGTCCCCGCCCAGGCCTTCGAAATCGTCCTCAACGTCGCCTCCGTGGGCATCATCATGACCTGGGCAACCATCGTCCTATGCCAAATCCAGCTCAAACGCTGGGCCGACAAAGGCTGGCTCGAACGCCCCACCTTCCGCATGATCGGCGCCCCCTACACCGGCTACCTCTCCCTCCTCTTCCTCGTGGGCGTGCTCGTGATGGTCTTCATCGACTCCCCCCTCACCATGCTCGTCACCGCCATCGCCTC
>NZ_JARCCZ010000069.1:0-1355 GCF_048957775.1 Pseudarthrobacter sp. CC4
CTGCTCCCCGGAAGTTGGACTGAGAAATTCAGTTCCGACTTCCGGGGAGCAGTTTTATGCATGCACGTAGTTCATTGTCTGAGGCGCAGCGCGAGGCGGCTGTAGCGTTGTTTGAGAAGGGTGTCGGGTATGGGTCGGCGGCCCGGGTGCTGGATGCGCCTCGTGTGCCGGTCAGGGCACTGTATGGGCGGTGGAGGATTCATGGGCAAGGAGTGCTGGTGGGCAGGGCGGTGAGGTCGTACTCGTTTGAGTTCAAACGTGCCCTGGTCGAGCGCTTCCTCGCGGGCGAGTCCGGCCCGGATCTGGCAGTCGAGGCAGGTCTGGCCTCCCGTGAGCTGCTGCAAAAGTGGGTCCGGGCGTACCGGCTCGAAGGCGAGGACGGGTTGCGGCCGAAGCCCAAAGGCCGGCCGCGGAAACCCGATTCCCCGCCGCCTGCGGATTTGCCCGAGCTTGAGCGGTTGCGGCGGGAGAACGAACGGCTGCGCGCTGAGGTGGCGTACCTGGGAAAACTGCGGGCCTTGAGGGAACAGGGACGACGGTAAAGGTTCAAGCCGTCGTTTCCCTCAAGGCTGACTATCCGCTTGGTGTCCTGCTGGACATCGCCGGGCTGGCCAGGTCCACGTTCTTCTATCACCAGCCCCGGCTGCAGGCGCCGGACCCGACAGAGAAACTCAAAGCCGCGGTCACGGAGATCTTCGAAACGAACCATGGCCGGTACGGGCACCGCCGCATCCACAGCGAGCTGGTCAAACAAGGGTGGACGGTCGCGAAGAAGACTGTGCTGAAGCTGATGCAGGAACTCGGGCTGGTCTGCAAGGTCCGGCGCCGGAAGCGCTACAACTCCTACCAAGGCGAACAGGGCGCGGTCGCGCCCAACGTGCTGAACCGCGAGTTCGACGCTGATGCACCGAACCAGAAGTGGGTAACTGATGTGACGGAATTCAGCGTCGGGGACCGGAAGCTCTACCTCTCACCGGTCATGGACCTCTTCGACCGGCAGATCATTTCCTACTCGCTGGGCTCATCCCCGAACCTTGCGCTCACCAACGATTCCCTGCGTGAGGCCCTGACCTGCCTGCAGCCCGGTCAGCAACCGCTGGTGCACTCGGACCAAGGCTTCCAATACCGCCACGCCTCCTGGCGCACCCTGATCGCGGGCGCCGGCGCGGTCCAATCAATGTCCCGCAAGGGAAATTGCTACGACAACGCGGTCATGGAGAACTTCTTCGGCCACCTCAAGTCAGAACTCTTCCACCGCGTCCGGTTCCTCAACACCGACGCCCTGGCAACCGCCGTCGAGGAATACATCCACTGGTACAACACCAAAAGAATCTCAACAAAGCTCAAGGGCCTGA
>NZ_JARCCZ010000070.1:0-1323 GCF_048957775.1 Pseudarthrobacter sp. CC4
GGGATCCGCAGGTGGTCGCGGAATTTCTTCAGGTCATCCAGGGTGAGTTTCTTCATCTGGTGGGTCGCGTTGCGGCCCTCGAAGTGCGGTCCGAGGCCGTAGCCCTTGACGGTCTTGGCCAGGATGACGGTGGGCTTGCCCTTGAATTCGGTGGCTGCCTTGTAGGCGGCGTAGACCTTGCGGTAGTCGTGGCCGCCGCGCTTGAGGTTCCAGATCTGGTCATCGGTGAGGTCCGCGACCATGTCCTTGGTCTGCGGGGTCTTGCCGAAGAAGTGTTCGCGGACGAACCCGCCGGATTCGGCCTTGTAGGTCTGGTAGTCCCCGTCGGGGGTTTCGTTCATGATCTTCACCAGCGACCCGTCGGTGTCCTTGGTGAGGAGGTCGTCCCATTCCCGGCCCCAGACGACCTTGATGACGTTCCAGCCCGCACCGCGGAAGAACGCTTCGAGTTCCTGCATGATCTTGCCGTTGCCGCGCACGGGCCCGTCCAGGCGCTGGAGGTTGCAGTTGATCACGAAGTTGAGGTTGTCCAGGTTCTCGTTCGCGGCGAGCTGGAGCAGGCCGCGGGACTCGGGTTCGTCCATTTCGCCGTCGCCGAGGAACGCCCAGACCTGCTGGTCCGAGGTGTCTTTCAGGCCGCGGTTGTGCAGGTAGCGGTTGGACTGGGCCTGGTAGATCGCGTTCATCGGCCCGATGCCCATGGACACGGTGGGGAATTCCCAGAAGTGCGGCATCAGGCGCGGGTGCGGGTAGGAGGACAGGGCGTGGCCCTCGCGGGACTTTTCCTGCCGGAACCCGTCCAGGTCCTCCTCGGAGAGCCGGCCTTCCATGAACGCGCGGGCGTACATGCCGGGGGAGGCGTGGCCCTGGAAGAAGACCTGGTCCCCGCCGCCGGGGTGGTCCTTGCCGCGGAAGAAGTGGTTGAACCCGACCTCGTACAGGGTCGCGGCCCCGGCGTAGGTGGAGATGTGTCCGCCCACGCCGATGTTCGCCCGCTGGGCCCGGTGGACCATCACCGCAGCGTTCCAGCGCATGTAGGCCCGGTAACGGCGCTCGAATTCCTCGTTGCCCGGGAATTCCGCTTCCTGGTCCACGGGGATGGTGTTCACGTAATCGGTGGTGGTCACCATCGGCACCCCGACGCTCTGCGCGCCGGCACGCTGCAGCAGGCTCCGCATGATGAATTGGGCACGCTCGGTGCCCTGTTCCCTGATCAATGCATCCAGGGACTCAACCCACTCGGCAGTCTCTTCGGGATCACGATCAGGCAGCTGGTTAGTCAACCCGCTGAGGATATGGGAGGTATCTTCTCCTGCAGCCACG
>NZ_JARCCZ010000071.1:0-1305 GCF_048957775.1 Pseudarthrobacter sp. CC4
CCTCTGATATGTAGGTTTGGTTGTCAATAGCGCGTAGGTGAGCGGCTCCTGGATTGTGGTTCCGGGGGCCGCTCATTTGGTGCCCGGTGCGGGTGGCGGTGTTTGGGCTGGGCGGGTCGGTTTCGACTGGCAGTGTCAGGCTGATATGCGCGGGTTGGTTACCGCATGACGATTTATTCGGCTGGAGGCGTTTCGGTGTCTAACATCGAGCGTCCAACGGGGTGATCCGTGTGCTCATAGAGGGGGTCCCGAGTTGGCTCCGCGTGCTGCCCATCGCACTTTGGACCGCGTCCCGGAGGGCACGTTCAGGGGTCAGGCCGCGTTCATGCGTTCTCCTTGCTGGAGCGGGGCAGCCAGTGACCAACACCAGCCGGCGAGTTCGCGGGCGATCGCGGTGTTGGCCTTAACCGACATCTTGTGGCGGTCATCGAAGTGTTGCCACTTGTTATGGAGCCTGTGGTTTCCTTCCAGGGCGCGGATGCGGGTTGCCGGGCTGACGCGATCAAGTTGACGTAGCAGCCGTTGGCCGGGCCGGGCGTAGGGGCGGCGGTGCTGCCAGGCGGCTTCGATCAGGAGCTTACGGGCGTAGGTGTTCCCGGCCTTGGTGATCGGGCCCTGGTGCCGGGACTGGCCGGAGGAGTTCTCACTTGGTACCAGCCCAAGGTAGGAGCCGATGGTAGAGCCGGTGAAGCGGGTCCAGTCCCCGATCTCCACGGCCAGCCCGAACGCGGTCGTCATCTGGATTCCGCGCAGACACATCAACGCCTCAATCACTGGCCCGTAGGAGCATGCCGCGGCGGTGGCAGCGACCTGTTTGTCAATGCGCGCCAGATGCGCGGCGAGTAGCTCGGCCTGTTCGACGCCGGCCTCGTAGG
Organism: Pseudarthrobacter sp. CC4; assembly: GCF_048957775.1. Lineage (NCBI taxonomy): Bacteria > Bacillati > Actinomycetota > Actinomycetes > Micrococcales > Micrococcaceae > Pseudarthrobacter > Pseudarthrobacter sp. CC4. Next base: position 876 of record NZ_JARCCZ010000071.1, read on the forward strand.
TGAATTGGAGCGCCGGTTCCTCAAAGCGTTGACGGTGCAGCCAGAGTCTGTGTTCTTTGGTCCATCTTGTCTCTTTGGGGTAGCGGATGCCGTGGCGCAGCAGGATGGCGTTTACATGCTGTCGGCCGTGGGCAAGGTCGGTTGCTGCGCCGGAACGCATCCGGGACAGATCCCGCAAGGCTTCCTCTTCCAAGCTGGGGATTCGCACCTCGATGACCGAACCGACAGCGAGCATCTCGGCTAGCAGCCGGGCGTCACGTCGATCGGTTTTGACCCGGTCTCCGGGAGCGCGCAGCAGCTTCGAGGACGCCGCGACCACACAATTGATGCCCGCAGCATGCAGGTAACGGGCCAGGACGAAACCGGTAGGGCCGGACTCGTACACAACCTTGACGCCCGGTTCGAAACGGCGGATCCAGTGCAGAACCAC
>NZ_JARCCZ010000072.1:0-1268 GCF_048957775.1 Pseudarthrobacter sp. CC4
CCGCTCCATCGATTAAGAAAGCCTGGATCTGTTGTGAAAATCATTGCTGCCGATGTGTTTGTGACCAGTCCCTCCCGTAACTTCGTGACGCTGCGGGTCACCACGGAGGATGGTGTGACGGGTATTGGGGATGCGACGTTGAACGGGCGTGAGCTTGCGGTCGCCGCGTATTTGAAGGAGCATGTGGCGCAGTTGCTGATCGGGAAGGATCCGCACCGGATCGAGGATACGTGGCAGTTCCTGTACCGGTCCGCGTACTGGCGCCGGGGTCCGGTGACGATGGCGGCGATCGCGGCGGTGGATATGGCGTTGTGGGACATTAAGGGCAAGGTGGCCGGGATGCCGGTGTACCAGTTGCTGGGCGGGGCGTCGCGGAACGGGTTGCGGGCGTACGGGCACGCGTCGGGCGCGGATTTGCCGTCGTTGTTTGATTCGGTGCGGGAGCATCTGGAGCTGGGGTACAAGTCGATCCGGATCCAGACGGCGGTTCCCGGGATTAAGGCCGTGTACGGGGTGGCGGCGCAGGCGCAGGCTTCGGGGGAGCGGTATGACTACGAGCCGGCCGGGCGGGGTGCGTTTCCGGTGGAGGAGGACTGGGACACCCGTGCGTACCTGCGGCACCTGCCCACGGTGTTTGAGGCGGTGCGGAATGAGTTCGGTCCGGAGATCCCGTTGCTGCATGACGGGCATCACCGGATGACGCCGATCCAGGCGGCGAAGCTGGGCAAGGCGCTGGAGCCGTATGACCTGTTCTGGCTGGAGGACTGCACCCCGGCGGAGAACCAGGAGGGCCTGCGCCTGGTCCGGCAGCACACCACCACGCCGCTGGCGATCGGGGAGATCTTCAATACCGTGTATGACTTCCAGACCCTGATCAAGGAACAGCTGATTGATTACGTCCGGGCTGCGTCCACGCACTTCGGGGGGATCTCCCCGTTGAAGAAGGTGATGGATTTCGCGGCGCAGTACCAGATCAAGTCCGGTTTCCACGGGCCCACGGACATTTCCCCGGTGGGCTTCGCGGCGCAGCTGCACGTGGGCCTGGCGATCCATAATTACGGGATCCAGGAGTACATGCAGCATTCGGACAAGACCAACGAGGTGTTCGAGCAGTCCATGACGTTCGTGGACGGCTACCTCCACCCCGGGGACAAGCCCGGCATCGGCGTCGAGTTCAACGAAGAAGCCGCAGCCGCCTACCCCTACCAGCAGGCCTACCTGCCCTACAACCGCCTCATCGACGGAACGGTCCACGACTGGTGACCACG
>NZ_JARCCZ010000073.1:0-1203 GCF_048957775.1 Pseudarthrobacter sp. CC4
AGCATTCGACGACGTTGACGGCGAGGCCGCCCATGGCCGTTTCCTTGTATTTGGAGCTCATGTCCTTGCCGGTCTCGCGCATGGTCACGATGACCTCGTCCAGCGAAACCCGGTGCGAACCGTCGCCCCAGAGCGCCATCTTCGCCGCGTTGATCGCCTTCGCCGCCGCGATCGCGTTCCGTTCAATGCAGGGCACCTGCACCAGGCCCCCGATCGGATCACAGGTCAGGCCCAGGTTGTGCTCCATCGCGATCTCCGCGGCGTTCTCCACCTGCGCCGGAGTCCCGCCCATCACCTCCGCCAGACCGGCGGCGGCCATCGACGACGCCGAGCCCACCTCGCCCTGGCAGCCCACCTCAGCCCCCGAAATCGACGCCTGCTCCTTGTACAGGACCCCCACCGCACCCGCGGCGAGCAGGAACTTCACCACCACATCCTCCCGGTCCACCCGGGACGCGTTCTCCATCCCCGGCGCGAAATGCAGCGCGTAATACAGCACCGCCGGGATGATCCCCGCCGCCCCGTTCGTCGGCGCCGTGACCACCCGCCCGCCCGAGGCGTTCTCCTCATTGACCGCCAGGGCGATCAAATTAACCCACTCCTGCCAATACTTCGGATCATGGAACTCGGCCCCGTCGCCTTCGTCCTCGGACCCGGCCGGCCGGGCGCTTTCCTTCCGCAGCCGGTCATACCAGTCCGGGGCCCGGCGGCGGACCTTCAACCCGCCCGGCAGCACCCCCTCACGCTTCAGCGACGCGGCCACACACCCCTCCATCACCGAATAGATGTGCAGCAGGCCCGCCCGGATCTCCCCCGGCGTGCGGCTGTCCTCCTCGTTCACCCGCATCACATCACTGATGCCCAGCCCGGTTTCCCGGCAATGCTCCAGCAACTCCGCCGCGGTCCGGAACGGCAACGGCAGCTCCTTCTTGGACACCTCCAGCTCCAGCTGGGCCGCGTCCTCCTCGCCCTCACGGACAATGAACCCGCCGCCCACCGAAAAGAACGTCGCCGCATGCAAAACCTCGCCCGACGCGTCGGTGACCGTGAACGTCATCCCGTTCGTGTGCCGCGGCAGGACAGTCAACGGCCGCAGCACCATATCCTTCACCCCATACGGCAACGCCACCGCACCGGCCAGCTGCAGCAACCCCGTCTCCGCGATCGCCGCCAGCCGCTCCTCCACCTCCTCCGGCAAAATCA
>NZ_JARCCZ010000074.1:0-1122 GCF_048957775.1 Pseudarthrobacter sp. CC4
TGTACTGTCCCGGCTGGTTGATGACACGGGGATTGATTTGACGCAATAAGAGGACCTCCGGGTGTTGTGTGGTGCTTGTCGAGAGCGAACACAAACCAGGAGGTCCTCGTGTCCCACCGTAACGCGTTTTTGGCCTATTCGGGGCGTCTTCAGCTGGCCCGGTGCATCGTGGTTGATGGCTGGCCTTTGCGCCGTGCTGCCGAGAGATTCAACGTTTCCGTCCCGACAGCCGCGCGCTGGTCCCGCCGCTATCGGGAGTTGGGTGAGGCTGCGCTGGAAGACCGCAGGAGCCGGCCCCTGACGTGCCCGCACCGGACCCGGATGCGCACCGAACGGCGTGTGCTGGGACTGCGCGTGAACCGTCGCTGGGGTCCGGCCCGGATCGCGTACCACCTGCACCTGAATGTCTCCACGGTCCACCGCATCCTGACCCGCTACCTGTGTCCGCCGCTGCGCTTCACCGACCCGGCCACAGGGATCAGGATCCGCGGCCGAGACCACGCCCGCCGATACGAATATGCCTGGCCCGGGGAAATGATCCACGTGGACATCAAGAAGCTCGGCCGCATACCCAACGGCGGCGGACACCGCGTTCACGGCCGGGTACAAGGCGAAGCGAACTCCCGGGCCAGGAACCTCGCAGAAGGCCGGTCCAAGGACCGCGGCCAGGTCCGGGGCTATACCTTCCTCCATCACGCAGTGGATGACCATTCCCGATTCGTATACTCCGAGATCCTGCCCGACGAAACCAAAGAGACAGCCTCGGCGTTCATGCGCAACGCCATCACAGCGTTCACCGCCCGGGGCGTCAAAATCCAGCGGGTGCTCACCGATAACGGCTCCTGCTACCGCTCCCGCGCCTTCGCCGCTGTCCTGGCCGAGGCCGGCATCAAGCACAAACGCACACGCCCCTACCGGCCCCAAACCAACGGCAAGGTCGAACGCTTCAACCGCATCCTCCAAGAGGAATGGGCCTACGCCAAGGCCTACAACTCAGAAGCCGAACGGCAAGCCTGTTACCCAGACTTCATCGAGTACTACAATCAGCGCAGGCCCCACACCGCACTCAAAGGCGCCTCACCGGCCAGCCGTGTCACCAACCAACCGGGTTAGTACAGCTAG
>NZ_JARCCZ010000075.1:0-1066 GCF_048957775.1 Pseudarthrobacter sp. CC4
AGCGGCAGGTTGTGTGCCTCGGAGACGGAGTGGTGTGCCACGTGGCCGGCGGCGATGTTCAGGCCTGCGGCCAGGGCGGGGTCGCGGTCGAAGGCGGCCTTGACGCCCAGGTTGGCCAGGGACACCGCGTAGCGCAGCGTGACGTTGGTCAGCGCGTAGGTGGACGTGTTCGGCACGGCGCCGGGCATGTTGGCTACGCAGTAGAAGATGGTGTTGTGCACCTTGTACGTGGGTTCCTGGTGCGTGGTGGGGTGGGTGTCCTCGAAGCAGCCGCCCTGGTCCACGGCGATGTCCACGAGGACTGAGCCGGGCTTCATGCGGGCCACGAGGTCGTTGGTGACCAGCTTGGGGGCCTTGGCGCCGGGGATCAGGACGGACCCGATCACCAGGTCGGCATCCACCACGGATTTCTCGATCTCGTACTTGTTGGACGCCACCGTCTTGAGCCGGCCCTGGTACTGGGCGTCCAGCTCGCGCAGGCGGTTGATGTTGATGTCCATGATGGTGACGTCGGCACCCAGGCCCAGTGCCATGGCTGCGGCATTGGTTCCCGCAACGCCGGCGCCCAGGACAACCACCTTGGCGGGGCGGACCCCGGGAACGCCGCCCAGCAGCACGCCCTTTCCGCCGGCGGGTGCCATCAGGGAAGCGGCGCCCACCTGGACGGACAGCCGGCCGGCTACCTCGGACATGGGGGCCAGCAGCGGGAGGGTCCGGCCTTCCTGGACGGTCTCGTAGGCGATGGCGGTGACGCCGGAGTTGATGAGCTCGCGGGTGAGTTCGGGCTCCGCGGCGAGGTGGAGGTAGGTGAAGAGGATCAGGCCCTTGCGGAAGCGGTGGTACTCGGCCTTGATGGGCTCCTTGACCTTCATGACCATGTCGGCGCGGGCCCAGACGTCGTCAGCCTCATTGACGATCTCGGCACCGGCAATGGCGTATTCGTCGTCGGTGATGCCGGAGCCCAGCCCTGCGCCGCGTTCCACCAGAACGGTGTGGCCGTTGCTGCGGAACTCGTGGACTCCGGCGGCGGTGATGGCCACCCGGAACTCGTTGTTCTTGATTTCTT
>NZ_JARCCZ010000076.1:0-1034 GCF_048957775.1 Pseudarthrobacter sp. CC4
GAGGCGCACCTGAAGGCTGATAACGCCTCGCTGGGTGAGCTGCTCGGGGACGTGACCCGCGACCTGTCCACGCTGATGCGCCAGGAAGTGGAACTCGCCAAGGCCGAACTCAAACAATCCGCGACCAAGGCCGGCAAGGGCTCGGGCATGCTCGCCGGCGCAGGCGTGGCCGGGCACTTCGTGCTCGTCTTCCTGTCCCTGGGCCTGATGTTCGCCCTCGGCGCCCTGATGCCCCTGGGCTGGGCCGCCCTGATCGTCGCCGTGGTCTGGGGCATCACCGCCGCGGTCCTGGCCTCCATCGGGCGCAAGGAACTCAAACAGATCAAGGGCCTGCCCCAGACCGGCGAGACCCTGTCCGAAATTCCCCCAACCCTAAAACCAGGTGAGGTAAACCGATGAGCGATAACCCGGACGCAATCCGTTCAGACATAGAAGCCACCCGCGCCCGCCTGGGCACCAACGTTGACGCGGTCGCCGACAAAGTCACCCCGTCCAACATCGTCCACCGCCAAACCGACAAAGTAAAAGACGCGGTCACCGGCGTGAAGGAGAAAATCATGGGCACAGCAGACTCAGCCACCAACACCGTCAACGACCGGATGCACTCCGGCGCCGGGCACACCGGCAACGCGATGCACTCCACCGGGGACACCCTGCACGGGGCCAGGGACAACGTGGCCTCCACGCTGTCCGACGCCGGCACCGCAATCTCCAACGCCCCGGACCAGGTCAAAGCCAAAACCCAGGGCAACCCCCTGGCCGCGGGCCTGATCGCGTTCGGCGCCGGGATGCTCATCTCCTCCCTGATCCCCGCCAGCGACAAGGAACGCGAGGCAGCCCAGCAGCTCAAGACCGCCGCCGAGCCCCTCGCCACCCAGGTCACCGACGCCGCCAAGGACATGGCCCAGGACCTCAAGGAACCCGCCCAGCAAGCCATGGAAAACGTCAAAGCCACCGCCACCGACGCCGCCCAAAACGTCAAAACCGAAGGCCAACACGCCGCCACCGACGTCAAAGACCGCGCCACCGACGCC
>NZ_JARCCZ010000077.1:0-863 GCF_048957775.1 Pseudarthrobacter sp. CC4
CTGATCTGGATGGAAACCGGCACCCCGGACCTGGAACTGGCCCGCAAGTTCGCCGAAGCCGTCAAGGCCGAGTTCCCGGACCAGATGCTCTCCTACAACTGCTCGCCGTCGTTCAACTGGCGCAAGCACCTGGACGACGCCACCATCGCGAAGTTCCAGCGTGAACTCGGCGCCATGGGCTTCACATTCCAGTTCATCACCCTGGCCGGCTTCCACGCCCTGAACTACTCGATGTTCGACCTCGCCCACGGCTACGCCCGGGAAGGCATGAGCGCCTACGTCGAGCTCCAGGAAAAGGAATTCGCCTCCGAATCCCGCGGCTACACCGCAACCAAGCACCAGCGCGAAGTCGGCACCGGCTACTTCGACGACATCGCCACTGCGCTCAACCCGAACGCATCCACCCTCGCCCTGGTCGGATCGACCGAAGAGGGCCAGTTCCACTAAAACTTAGCGTTCGACGGCGGTTCGGTCGCCTTCGCCTTCGGACCGGCAATGCTCTGCCTGCTATCCCCATGCCCGCCCCAATGACCTCGTAGAACTCGGTCGGGGGCGGGCATAGGGCCCCTTTACGCAGGCTGCCGCATCACCGCTCCATCGGCTTTGCCGGCTCTTCGGCCTCGTGCCTCAGTCGCCACCCTGCCGCTACCCGCCGTCGAACTTCCCTTTCGTCTTTAAGGAGACTGAAATGAACAGCTTCACCGACTCTTTTACGATCAATGGCATTACGTTGACTGCCCAGCCGATCTGCCGGCAGGACGAGGTGCTCACCCCGGACGCCCTGGCGTTCGTGGCCAGGCTGCACCGGGCGACGGCGGCCCGGCGGCAGGAACTGCTGCAGGCACGCCGGACCCGGCGGGCGG
>NZ_JARCCZ010000078.1:0-835 GCF_048957775.1 Pseudarthrobacter sp. CC4
CGGGCAGCAACCGCGTGAAGCGCGGTATGGCTGAGATGCTCAAGGGCGGCGTCATCATGGACGTCGTCAACGTCGAACAGGCCCGCATCGCCGAGGACGCCGGTGCCGTTGCTGTGATGGCGCTGGAACGAGTTCCGGCCGATATCCGTGCCCAGGGCGGCGTGTCCCGCATGTCGGATCCGGACATGATCGACAAGATCATCGATGCCGTGTCCATCCCGGTCATGGCCAAGGCCCGGATCGGCCACTTCGTGGAGGCCCAGGTCCTGCAGTCCCTGGGCGTGGACTACATCGACGAGTCCGAGGTCCTGACCCCGGCCGACTATGTCAACCACATCGACAAGTGGAACTTCAAGGTTCCCTTCGTTTGCGGCGCCACCAACCTCGGTGAGGCACTGCGCCGCATCAACGAGGGTGCGGCCATGATCCGTTCCAAGGGCGAGGCCGGCACCGGCGACGTCTCGAACGCCACCGGCCACATGCGCCAGATCCGTTCCGAGATCGCCAAGCTTGCGGCCCTGCCCGAGGACGAGCTGTACGTTGCGGCCAAGGAACTGCAGGCACCGTACGAACTGGTCAAGGAAGTTGCCGCCGCCGGCAAGCTTCCGGTGGTGCTGTTCACCGCCGGCGGCATCGCCACCCCCGCTGACGCGGCCATGATGATGCAGCTCGGCGCTGACGGCGTGTTCGTCGGCTCGGGCATCTTCAAGTCCGGCAACCCGGCCCAGCGCGCCGCCGCCGTCGTGAAGGCCACCACCTTCTTCGATGACCCCGACGTCATCGCCAAGGCCTCCCGCGGCCTCGGCGAAGCCATGGTGGGCATCAACGTCGACGA
>NZ_JARCCZ010000079.1:0-771 GCF_048957775.1 Pseudarthrobacter sp. CC4
GTTCGTGGCCAGGCTGCACCGGGCGACGGCGGCCCGGCGGCAGGAACTGCTGCAGGCACGCCGGACCCGGCGGGCGGAGATCGCCGCCGGGCAGGACCCTAGGTTCCTCCGCGAAACCGAGCACATCCGCAACGACCCGTCCTGGCGCGTCGCTCCCCCCGCCCCCGGCCTGGAAGACCGCCGCGTGGAAATCACCGGACCGGTGGACCAGAAGATGACCATCAACGCCCTGAACTCCGGGGCCAAGGTCTGGCTCGCTGACATGGAAGACTCCTCCACCCCCACCTGGCGCAACGTCATCAAGGGCCAGCTGAACCTCACCGACGCCCTGGAACGCCGCATCGACTTCACCTCCCCCGAAGGCAAGGAATACAAACTCCGCCCCGCCGGCGACCTGCCCACCATCGTGGTCCGCCCCCGCGGCTGGCACCTGCCCGAAAAGCACATGCTCATCGACGGCGAACCCGTCGCCGGCGGCATCGTCGACTTCGGCCTGTTCTTCTTCCACAACGCCCGCCGCCTCCTCGCCCAGGGCAAAGGCCCGTACTTCTACCTGCCCAAGATCGAGAACCACCTCGAAGCCCGGCTCTGGAACGACATCTTCATCCTCGCCCAGGACCTCCTCGGCATCCCCCAGGGCACCATCCGCGCCACCGTGCTCATCGAAACCATCACCGCAGCGTTCGAAATGGAGGAAATCCTCTACGAACTCCGCGACCACGCCGCCGGACTCAACGCCGGCCGCTGGGACTACATCTTCTCCCTCATCAA
>NZ_JARCCZ010000080.1:0-754 GCF_048957775.1 Pseudarthrobacter sp. CC4
ACGACGGCTCCGACGGTGACGGGTACGTCTCCGGCCGCTGGTGCGACCGGTGTGGCGGTGACGGCGAACGCGACGGGTACGTTCTCGGAGGCGATGGATGCCTCGACGGTCACGTCGAGCACGTTCGAGTTGTACGAGGGGACGGCGCCGGTTCCGCCAAATGCGACGCCTGTGTCCGCGGTTGTGTCGTATACGGGCAACGTTGCGACGTTGAACCCGAACGCTGACCTGAAGGCGGGTACGACGTACACGGCGACGATCAAGGGCGGCTCCGGTGGCGTGAGGGATGTTGCCGGTAACGCGTTGGCGCAGGACAAGACCTGGTCCTTCACCACGGCTGCCGCGGGCGGGGGCACGTCGGAAACGGTTACGCTCACGGCCGCCGCTGACAGCTATGTGACGAGCGGGGCGATCGGGACGAACTATGGCACGAGCACCCTGCTGGGTGTGGACAGCAGTCCGGTGGAGGTCACGTATTTGAAGTTCGACCTGTCAGCCTATGCGGGCAGGACCCTGGTGAGCGCGACCCTGCAGTTGCGTAGTGCCGGGAGCGGGTCCACGGGTACGCAGAACGTCAAGCTGGTCGCGGATGACAGCTGGACCGAAAGCGGGATCACGTACAGCAACAAGCCGCAGCTCGGCACCAGCATTGGCACACTTGGCCCGACGACGACCAACACCACGTATAACGTTCCGTTGACCGTCAGCGGCCTCACCGGTGAGCTGGGCCAACAACTCTCACTGGGCATGGACA
>NZ_JARCCZ010000081.1:0-659 GCF_048957775.1 Pseudarthrobacter sp. CC4
CGCCCAAAAAGCGGGATGGTCGTTGCCCGCCTCCTCATACTCCGCCGCGGTGACCACGGCGCCGGCAGCGAACTCCGCGCCTGGAAGATATCGATGCGTTTCATGGTGCCATTTCGGGATCGTTGACGAGGTCACAGATTTCTGACTTTCTTCATGTGAGGGCGGGGCTCAGACCGCTTTGGAGCGTTCAGGCGGTGGGGCTTGGCGTGATCGTGGTGTTGGGGCCGGATCGGGTTCCGTGCGCGGCCGTTACAGGGTGTCCAGGGCAAAACCCCGCGGTGGAAGGTCGTGGGCGGGCCCCTGTTCCTCCCAGCGCAGCCGGCGAACAATGAGTTTCCAAACAACGGCGCTGCCATTGATGGACGGCATGAGGCTTCCCTCCGTGATGAAGTGAGTGTTCTTTTCGTCATTGAACGGTGCCCACCATCCATTGACGGGGCAGTGCTCGCCGGTCCGGGGACTCTGCGGCATGCCGGTTGTATGCTGCGGGTGCGTGCGTTTCTTCACGGTCCTGATCCTGAACTTTCCATGTCGTGGCTTTATTCGAAATGTTGTGTGGCCGGCCAGTGAGCGGTATGGCGTGTTACCAGCCGCGTTCGGCGAGGCGGTGGGGCTGGGGGATCTCGTCGACGTTGATGCCCACCATGGCTTCGCCGAGG
>NZ_JARCCZ010000082.1:0-635 GCF_048957775.1 Pseudarthrobacter sp. CC4
GGGAACTCGGCCTTGACGGCTTCGGCGAACTTGCGGGCCAGTTCCAGGTCCGGGGTGCCGGTTTCCATCCAGATCAGGTCCGAGTACGGGGCGTAGGCCTTGGCGCGGGCGATGCAGGGTTCGATGCCGTTGCGGACCTTGTAGAAGCCTTCCGGGGTGCGGACCGGCTGTCCGCCCTCGCGGAGGATGAATTCCTGGTCGCGTTCGTCGACGTCGGAGGTGATCAGGGTGGCTGCCTCGGCGTCGGTGCGGGCGATGACCACCGACGGGGTGCCGGCGACGTCCGCGGCGAGGCGGGCCGCGTTCAGGGTCCGGACGTGCTGCTGGGTCGGGATCAGGACCTTGCCGCCGAGGTGGCCGCACTTCTTTTCCGAGGCGAGCTGGTCCTCCCAGTGAACACCCGCGGCGCCGGCCTGGATCATGGACTTCATCAGCTCGTAGGCGTTCAGCGGGCCGCCGAAACCGGCCTCCGCGTCCGCAACGATCGGGACCAGCCAGTCCTCGACCGTCCGGATGCCCTCGGAGAACTCGATCTGGTCGGCCCGGAGCAGGGCGTTGTTGATCCGGCGCACCACCGTCGGAACCGAGTTGGCCGGGTAAAGCGACTGGTCCGGGTAGGTGTGGCCGGAGTTGTT
>NZ_JARCCZ010000083.1:0-617 GCF_048957775.1 Pseudarthrobacter sp. CC4
TCCGCCTACCTGCCCGCCCACCAGGCCACGGCCCTCTGGAACAAGCTCACCGCCCTCTCCCGGACCATGCAGGGACCAAACGAGCACCGCACCCTCACCCAACTCCGGGCCGATAGTTTCACCGAAGGGCTCCTCAACACCGGCAACACCAGCGGCGTTACCGGTGCACCCGGTGCCGGCGACGGCGGCGAGGGAACCGGTCCAAGCCAAGCGCCAGTCCGGGCCGAGGTACTGGTCACCGTGCCCGTGTTCTCCCTGCTGGGACTCACCGGGGAACCGGCCATGCTGGACGGGTACGGACCCATCCCGCCCTCCATGGCCCGGGACCTCGTCGCGACCGGGGCGGATTCGTTCCACCGCGTCCTCGTGGACCCGCGGGACGGGGCGCCGCTGGAAATCGGCCGCACCAGCTACCGGGTCACCAAAGCCATGCGGAACTGGCTCAGGCTAAGGGACGGCAAATGCCCCTTCCCCGGCTGCAGCAACCCCTCCCTCGACAACGAAGCCGACCACCTCCTCGCCTGGCACAACGGCGGCACCACAGGAGTCTCGAACCTCGGCCAGCCCTGCCCGAAACACCACAAACTCCGCCACACCAGCGGCTGGAAACCCACCCC